>JAEUMX010000451.1 GCA_016791285.1 Burkholderiales bacterium | reverse complement strand
CGATCCGGTCGTAGCACGACAACACCCCATACAACCGGCTGCGATATCGCTCCGTCAGCAACTGCATCATCGTCGCCTCCGCTTGCCTGGATGGGTCCCCACTACTTTATCTTGTTTGGTTCCGGCTACGCCGGCTTAGGGTGATCACAGGCGTCGTCTTTCCCAGCTTAGTCGGCATGCTGACGTTGGCGCCACTCCAGACTGTTTCCAGTTGCGCACTGCTCAGGCTGGCGGACGGGACCGTCTGGTTCCTTCGGGCAATCGGGGAGGCGTGGACCCCAAGGCGGCTGGCGCTTGCGGCCGAAGTCATCATGAGAGCAGCCGAGTCCGGCCTCGGGTACGTCAAGCTCGCAGGTCGTGTGGCACGCGCGCTGGAGATGCCTGGACTGGCAATGTCCGAACCTATCTTGGAGCACGCCGATGCCAGCCAATGGGACACCCCGCACACCGTCGAGGCCTTGGTCGAGCGCTATTCCGAGCGGCGAGCCTTCGGCGCGGAAGCAAACGACCCAAGAACGCGGATCAAGCTCGTGGAGCAGGCCGTCGTGGATGCTTTGAACGCCGCGCTGGTGGTGTTCACGGCTGAGCTGAATCAGACCGCGATCCCGGGAACAGGGCGTTTTGACGCGGCAATATTTAACTACCTCCATCGCGAGCCTCATCGCGCCTACCGTATGCAATTCGCCAGTACGTTGCCCATCCTGCTCAGGACGGTCGCAACCGCTGAGCCCGGTAGCTTCGAAGCCGAACTCAGGCTTGCGGTGGATTCAGGTATTCCGATTCTGGAGGCCCTGGCTGCCTGTTGGCAGGTCTCGCAGTCTGCGCTACGTTGCCTCATTGGAACTCCTGCGGAACTTATCGGATCCCAGTGGGCCTCGCGGGTGCACGAACTCGCCAAGATTATTGACGCGATACGTCCAGAGGACCGTCCCAGGAGGGACCCGCAGGCGTGGTGCAACTTCAACGTCGCCGTGGCCGTCGCCGAACGGGTCTTCCGGAGACGAGCGCATAACTCCCCACAGGCACTGGCTTGGCTGCGCGAGATGGTGCGTCCTGCACAGGGGTCTACGGAGAAGGATCCGGGTGCAAGCCTCCCAGCCAACGATCTGATCGCCGCAATTGATCGCCTGCATAATGGCGCCATCCGGGCCATGCTTCTCGAATTGCAGCGTGGCGCGCGTATCGGCGAAGAGAAAGCAGTTAGGATCGCTGAACACAGCTTCTACGACTGGCTGGCGACAAAGCGGCCAGAGCGCCTGACCAAGATTGCCGAACGATTTGAACGCGTGTATGCGGAGGCGTGTCGGGCAGCAGCGACCCAAGAGCCCGCGCTGTCGGCAGGATCGTTTTGGCCTCTGCTCCCAACCGACATGCTCTCCAAAGATGGGCTCCGGAGGATCAACTCCCTCACGTCGCGAAGGGCACTGGAGCTCCAGGGCAAAGCGCTGAACCAATGTATTGGAGGCAGTCTCCGCGAATCCTATGCGGAGCGGTGCGAGCGCGGGGAAGTGTTCCTCGTCGCCATTACGGCTTTGCCTGAGAAGGCACCCTGCTCGACGGCAGCGATTGAGATCGTGCGTTCGCTCGGGGGGCGCCAGTATGATCTGTTAATCAATCAGCACACGGGTCTTAACAACAGCGAACCATCGGAGCAGTGCCAGCGAGCGTTGGACGACTTGATAGTCCTATCCGCAACTGAGGCCTTCCAGCAACACTTACGGAAAGGGGTTCGCGTCCTGCGAGACGCGAAGCGGTACAGCGACGCTGCTGCGAAGAAACGGCGTGCCGATCGGATCCGCCTTACGCGGTCCTTGCGCTCGGCACTGGGAAGGCACGTTTACGTTGAGCTCGTCCGCAAGGTCAAGCAAGCGTTCGCGGAGCGCGAAAAACAATGATGTACTGGACTTCCCCCGGTTTTTGGGGACGGGTTAGCGCTTGGTTCTGAAGCGGGTTCAGTAGCGACCTCTCGTGCGGAATTGGCATGTAGACGATAGGCATATCGCCGTTCAAACTCGGCGGGTGCGATCCGACCGAGCCCGGAGTGGCGCCGCCCTCGATGTAGCTGAACAGCGCGGCAATCAAGGTCTGGAATAGACTGCGGCAATGCTGCTGCCAGGTGCAGAGATCAAACGAGCATCCGCGTAGACCGGTGGCTTGGTCGCTCTGCCCTTATAGCGACGGTCGTCTGGATCAGACGACCGTAAGTTACGGCTCACCCGCTCGCATCAGAATCGCGCAAACGAGGGCGTCAGAGAAGTGGTAGCCGTTGACCGCTAACGTATCGAGCATCGGCCGCACGGATTCGATCAGTCCGCGCTTCTTGGCTGCGAGGAGGACACCGGCACTTCCGATCACGCTCAGTCCGAGATTCGTCGCGATCTTGCGGCCGGCCTTTTCGTCCATGAGGACCGAAGCCGACAGCTTCAGAGCAAGCCGAATCGCAGCCGACTCACCCGCGTCGAGAAGGGGAAGCGGCGGCAGGGCGGGGACAGGGTCAGGTGTTTCCGTGAGCAGTTGCATTTGAAACGCGTCGCAGATGGCGCGCGCGCCGGGCTTCTCCGGATCGGCCAGACATTCGACTGCCACGGCATGAGGCACGAGCACCTCGCCGAGGACCTGGGGCAGGAGTTCGAGTCTTTGGATGCGACCGAAGGCAATCAG
>JAEUMX010000444.1 GCA_016791285.1 Burkholderiales bacterium | reverse complement strand
GAATCTTGCCCAACAGGTTCATGGTGATCATCCTCAAAAAAGTCCGCTCAAGAAACGAGCGGGTGAGTGAATCACCCTGGTCAATTTTCGGCGCGCATTACCCGCGAAATCTGGTCAATTTTCGGCGCGCAGCAACACTCTACGATATTCAGAAGCCGGCCCTCCCAAGCCTGTAGCGCTGCGCGTTTCTCGGTCATGTAGTCGTGCCGATCGTAATGCGCGGCCTGGACGCCGCCCAAACCATGCGATTGCAAGTGGGCACGCACATCCTTGGGAATGGCGAGCGCGGCTTGCATCGTCTCGCAAGTGCGGCGCAGGTCGCCGCCCCGGAACATTGCACGGGCGGTGCCCTTCTCCACCATGCGAAGCGCCACGGTGTGCACCACATCGGATAGCGTGCTCGGGTGGATCGGTGCGCGGCCGTCGGTCGAGAGCACGAAAGGCGCACTTCCGTTGATCGCCAAGGCACGCGCCAATAGACCGGCTGCCGTTTCGGTAATCGGCAAGAGATGTTCTCTTGGTCGTTCGCGCATACCCTTTGGATCGAACAGCAACACGGTCCGCGCGTCGAGGTCCACATGCTGGGTCCGGATTCGGAGAAGCTGAGCGAACCGTTGACCGCCGAGAACGATTATCAGGCGTAGCGTATCCCGCAACATGGGCGAGGCGCCTTCGAGTTCCTGCCAAAAGGCCCGCAGCTCGTCCGCTGACAGCACTCGGTCTCCTCTCTGGTTCGCTCCGCGAACGCGCTTGATGGCCGCGACCGGGTTCTGCTCGATGCAAAAGGTGTCTGCGTGCTCGGCGCCCAGAGAGAATGCAGCGCGCAAGTAAGATCGAATCTTGTCCGCCTGTCGCCGGATGCCGGCGTCCGACAGGCGCCGCACCATGGCGCGAATGTCCTGCGGCCGAATGTCCGCTGCCCTTTTCTCCCGTAGCTGCTGCCACTCGGCTACGTCGAAGACGTGCAGACGCAGCGCCCGGCGCACTTCGTCGGCGGAATACTTGCCCTCGCGCTTTAGGTGCTCGATGTAGAACTCCAGCAGTCGACCGAAGGATTGGGACTGCGCCAAGAACGCGTCCCGCGCTTCGGCTTCGGCCTGCACCTTCCGTTGTCGTGCCTGCTCCCGCTTCTGGGCTTCGAGATACCCGTGCACATCGCCGTGGTCGGTGCGTATCTTGACCAGCTCGGCGCACCGCGTCCGCGCCTGATCGAGCGTGAAGCTGGCGAGCCCGTCGCCGTCCGACTTATACGGCCCGATGGCATAGTGCGCCCGCTTCCCATCGGTTCCGGTGTAGCGGTAATAGAAGAGCTTGCTACCGCTCGACTTGACCCGAAGGACCAGCCGCCCAGCTCCACGCACGTGCACGTCATCAGTCAGCCACAAATCATTCGCTGCCGTTTTCGCTGCCCTGATCCGTGCATCGGTGAGCTTGCCCATCTCATCCCCGTGTTCTCGGTAGCCGTCCGGTAGCCGTTTACCCGCGGCTCCTAACACATTATATTGGACAGTGATGGACGAATATATTACCGTTAATCATGAAGTTGTATGTAATTTGCGGACTCTGTTGAACCTGCCCGGACGTTGGCCAAGGTGACTGAAAATCCTTGTGTCGGTGGTTCGATTCCGCCCTTGGCCACCAATAATCCTTCGCTTACAGTGGTACCCGACCACCCATTGCAGGGGAGGCACCGGACTCCATGCGCATCCGAAGCGCCGGTCTACCGTCCGTTCCCAGACGCCCCGGCTTCCTCAACGTTAGAATGATTGGGGCACTCACCTTGGGACTCGGCGCGCGCCGAGTCCTGGCCATGTTTGGTCCGCGAGGATGAACCGGCGAATTTCCAACCCGCGGGCGTGCATACGAACGCGAACCCGGTGGGTTTGTCGATAAACACCTTGTAGTCCTCCGGTGCGTAAATCTGCGTCTTCAGGCAAGGCGATGCCTCATAGCTGGCACCCTCAGGCGCTGCCAGACTGCTGCCCGCCCATAATGTCAAGACGAGCGATGCCATCGAAACGATTGCCTTCTTCATTGCGGACTCCTTGTGCAGCAATATGCTGCGTTGCACCATATAGAGTCCTTCCCGTCCTAATGGTTCGCCACTTGTTAATCAGATAATGTGATGCACAGGATAAGAACAGAGGATGAGATCGTGATCGAAATCGCGCACGAACCCCTCTGGGATGGCGAACGGTTGCAAGCCGATCCCGTTTCGGAGGCAGACGCCGGCGTCATCGGCGCAGGTTGCTCTAGGCATCGGCTCCAGGGCTCGAAGACGAGTGACGCCCGTTGTTCACCGCGGCGGTGATGAGCATCCCCGCTCTTCCACCGTACCGAAAACGCGGTCGGCATGATTCCTTGATACGCATCAAGGCCGCGCCGCCAAAGGCGCGCCTATGCTGCGCACGCCTACCGTTTATTCGGAGTGCATGCCCTCGTGCAGCCGTCGTTGCCCTTGATCGCGAAGCATCGTCGCTGGGAGACGTTCCTGGGCGAGGCCGAGCGCGCTGCGGCAGCTGCCGACTGGTCGCGGTGTACGGGTATGGTGGCCCGCTTCGTCGAGGTGCTCTGGCAGCGCATCGGTGCCGAGGAGCGAATGATGGTTCCGGCTATCCTGCGCAGCGGCGTCCACCCGACGCGCACGATCGCCGCGCTGCGACGCCGACACGGCCAGTTGGCCGGAACCCTGCGGGACATGCACGCCGCACTCGGCGCGCAGGACGCGGATGTGTTCATCACGTCTTGCGAGCGCCTGATCCTGCTGCTCAGACGTCACATGGCCCGCGCGGAAAGGCTCGCGTACGCAGTCGGCCCGGTTGTCGACGGGCAACCGCTGATCGTCTGACTGGACGAGTACGGTGACGGCACCGGGCGCCGAATTTCATCTGGTGATCGATGCACGCGGCCTGGAACCGCCGGAGCCGATGGTGCGCGTGCTGGAAAGCCTCGATCAGCTTCACTTCGGCGAGCGAATGCTCCTGATCATTCACCGCGAGCCGCGGACCCTACTGCGCGTGCTGGACCGCAACGGCTATGACGCGCGCTGCGAATCCGATGCCGATGGTGTTTTCCGCGTCGTGATCTGGCAGCGCGAACCCGGGCTGCCCTCACCCGACGAGCCCTAGCGCCACTGCCCTGGCCGCGGCAAGCGATGCTTCACGGCCGGTGCCGTACAGGCAGCAACCGAGTTGATCGACCAACGAAGATGGCACGGCTACGCGCCGGTCGAGCACGCTCTTCGTCCATTCGGCAGTGGTGCGTGGATCGATCGCGGACGGCAGATCTGGCAGCGCGATGCTCCCCGTCTCGCCCTCGAACAGCACTTCCGTCTCGCCGTCGAGGTGAAGCTCGATCCGCGGCCTGCGCTTCGGGTTGGCGAAGGGCTCGCCTTCGGTCCCGCGCATGAGCAGCGCCCGCGCCGAAGTCTCGCGCAGGAAACGCCCCATGCGCTCGATATAGTCTGGGTGGGAAACGGAAACCACGCGCAGTGCGCGTCCGCCGAAGGGATCGATCAGCTTGGCGAGGCTGTGCGAGCTCGAGCGCAGGCCGAGCCGCTTGCGCGTCGCGAGCAGAGCGCCCAGACCGGGGACGAGGACGTCGACCGGCGCGTAGGCAATCTCGCCCGCGTCGAGCCGCGCACGCACTGCGGCAATGTCGTGACTGGGTGCGATGCCGAGCGCCTCCAGCACCGCCTCGGTGGTGATGCGGCCGTGCGCATCCGGCGCACCGTGGATCAGGACCGGTACATCCAAGCGACCGAGCAGCAACGCGAGCAATGGGGTGAGGTTCGCCTGGTGGCGCGCGCCGTTGTAGCTCGGCAGCACCACCGGGCGCGCGTTTGCGTCGCGTAGTTCGACGCGTGCCAGGCGCGCTTCGAGCGCCCGATAGAATCCGCGCAGTTCCTCCGGTCCCTCGCCTTTCACCCGCAGCGCGATCTGGATCGCGCCGAGTTCCATCTCGGCCACCCGACCGTCCAGCATCGCGCCGTAGAGTTCGCTCGCCGCAGCCTCGGACAGATCACGGGAGCCGTGCGGTCCGCGCCCCACCTCGCGAATCAGGGCCGAAAGATTCACCGGCGCCACCTCCCTGCCGGCTGCGCCGCAAGCTGGTGAACCGCGGTCACCACGGCGAGCAACAGCAAAGCACCGATACCGTTGTGCAGCACGACCACCGGCAGCGGCAGCGAGAGCGTGATCGCCGCCACGCCGAGCCCGATCTGGAGGGCGAGCAGTACCAGCACCCACACGCCCAGACCGCGCCGGCGCTGCACGCCTGCGATCAGCCACGCCCCGAGCGCGGCGGCCGCGAGCGCCGCCGCTGCCGCGAGATAGCGATGCAGCATGTGCAGGAATGGCGCGTACTCCGCGCGTTGCACGCGCTGCACGTCGTCCACGGCGAGCGGGCGAAACACGTCGAAGGCAGCGAGCGCCGGCGCGGGCCACCAGCCGCCATTGCAGTCCGGCAGCGTCGTGCAGGAAAGCGCTGCATAGTTGGCGCTCACGAGGGCGCCGGCGAGCGCGGTCGCTCCCACCAGCACCACGGCAACAACGGCAAGCCGGTGTGAAGTGGGCGCAGGCGGGTCCGGTGACACTTCGCTATGGCGCAGCCGCACCCACCAGAGGAGGATCAGCAGTCCGAATCCGCCCGCCAGATTGCCCACCGTGACCGCCGGCAGCAGCGCGCCGGTCGGCGTCCATCGCCCCAGCACCGCCAGAAAAGCGGTGAGCGCCACGAGTGCGACGGCGAGGATGCGGTCGGGTCGGGACCGGGGGCGCTGCGTGAAGCAAAGGACCCCCAGGGCGAGAATGGCGGCCGCCACCGCCGTGGCGGCGATGCGGTGCGCGAGGCGTGCGGCACGACGCGCCGCGCTGGGCTCGGTGCCGTCGATGGACTGCGTGACCGTACCGTAGCAGGCGGGCCACTGGGCACAGTCCTGGTGCGGCACCGAGAGCCGGAGAAAGGCGCTCGCGACCACGATCACCAGGGTGCCGAGCGCTGCGAAGGTGGCAATCCTTCGCACCAGGGAGGTCCGCTCCGCCGTCTCCCCCATCGCGTCAGGTGCGCCGCAGCTCGTGCGCTGCCCAGAGCGCGGCCGAGAACAGCACCACGGCGCCCGCCTGATGCGCCGCCGCCAGACCGATCGGCACCACGAGCACCAGCGTGGTGATGCCCAGGGCCACCTGCAGCACCAGCGCGGCAAGCAGCGCGTGACAGGCGAGCCGTGCGCCCGATGAGATCGGCGCGCCCCGGCTCTTCAGCCAGAACCACGGCACGAGAAACGCGAGCACCCACGCGAGCAGGCGGTGATCGAACTGGACAGTGGCCATGTTGCTGAAGAAATTGAGCCACCATGGCTCCAGCATCAAAACCTCGGGCGGTACCACGTGCCCGTTCATGAGCGGGAAGGTGTTGTACGCGAAGCCCGCGCGGATGCCGGCGACGAAGCCACCGGTGAGCACCATCACGAAGACGAGCCCGATGATCCACCCGGAGTAGCGGCGCAGACCATCGAGACGCGCATCGCGGGGAGCATCGCGCGGGCGCACGAGGTCGAGCGCCACCCAGAACATGAGGCCGTAGATCAGGAAGGCGAGCCCGAGGTGGGCGGTGAGGCGGAACTGGCTCACCCGCGGATCGTCGACCAGGCCGCTCTTCACCATGTACCAGCCCATCGCGCCCTGCAACCCGCCCAGC
>JAEUMX010000441.1 GCA_016791285.1 Burkholderiales bacterium | reverse complement strand
CAACGCGATCGATTTCTCGAAAGTAAATCCGACGCGACGGCCGAATTTCACGATCGCCCCGGACGATCCACTCCTCACCCGCGCGAAGACGATCACCGCCGATCCCCAGGCGATTGCTGGCAACCTCGCTGGCACCTACAGCGCCTGCACGGTGCAGACGGTGACCCGCCCCGATGTTTTTGAGACGCAGATCTGCCACCAAGCCCGCTCGATCGAGAACACGAGCTGCGACAAGGTCCTGATCGTGACACCCGTTCTCACGCCCGGCTGCACGCCGGGGCAGTTCCTGACCCGCGTGACCGCCGATCCCTGCCCGACCTGCCTCGACCTCCTCATCTACGAGTTCACGTGCGGGACGAACGATTACCTCATGCACGTCTTCACCATCGCGAAGGCCACCGGGGCCGTGTTTTCGGACCTGGGCTCGCAGCATGTGCCTGGCACACTCGGTACCGAGATCGCCCGGACCCCCGGGCCGTCCCGGAGGGACGCCTCCGCCTGCTACGAGACCTGGTACAGCCAGTCCTGCTCGGGTGGGAACTGCACCATCGGGGCGTGGTTCGCCAACCCCTGTCAGGGCACCGCGTACAGCGGGGTGAGCACCTTCGCCATGCCCACCACGGTGCGCTTCGAGGATACCTGGGACAACCAGTGCGCGGCCCTGGAGGCGCGAGCGCAATGACGGACCGACTCGCATATGCGATGTTCCTCGCGGCGATCTTCCTCATCGCGCCGCCCGCCGGCGCCGCCGACTGCGAGAAGCTCGCCGAAGCGTGCGTCGAAGGCCCGGAGACCCGCACCATCGGCGGCTACCCGGTGCACCGGGAGTGCTGGCGGTATCGCGCCCAGTTCAGCTGTCTTGCGCAGGCCATGACCGATGATTGCCAGCCGCTTCGCGACCGCGGCTGCAGCCAGGTCGGATCGACCTGCATCGACAGGAGCCCGGCGGGCGCCTGCACGCTCTTCGAGCAGACCTGGCAGTGCCGGGTCACGAGCGGCTCAACCTCGAGCATCACGAACTGCGGCAGCCAGCAGTTCTGCCTCGACGGTCACTGCTTCGATACCGGCTACCCGCCGGATAGCGATTTCGCCAAGGCGGTCACCGCCCTCGAAGTCCAGCGCGAGGCGGGCAAATACGTCGATCCGAATACCCTCCTGGTGTTCCAGGGTGCCGACAATCGCTGCCGCAAGAAGCTCTCGGGGCTCGTCAACTGCTGCAAAGGGGCGGGATCGAGCGGCGGCCTCTTCAGCAACCTGAACCTGATGCTCGGGGCGGGTGGACAGGCGTGGGGCGCGCTTGGGTCGAGCTACACCTATGACGCACTCTTCGCTTCCGACGCCCCCGACCTCGCGATCGCGGGCTTCGAAGCCTTGTTCGGGGCCGGCGGCGGCTCCTCCGCGTTGGCCGGTCTCATCGCCGGTGACCTCTCGGTCGCGTCCTTCGTCGAAGCCCTGGTGCCCGGCCCCTGGACGATCGCCATGCTCGCGATCCAGCTCTCGGGTCTCCTCTCCTGCGAGGAGCCCGAGCAGGTGCTCGCGATGAAGCGCGACAACCGGCTGTGTCATGGGGTGGGGAGCTACTGCTCGATGCGGCTGCCGATCATTCGCGCGTGCATCGAAACCACCGAATCCTACTGCTGCTTCAACTCGCGCCTCGCCCGCCTCCTGAACGAGCAGGGACGCGCCCAGCTCGCGAAGGGCTGGGGCGTGCCGGAGAGCCCCGACTGCAGCGGCTTCACGCTGGCGCAACTGCAATCCCTCGATTTCTCGCGCATGGACCTGACGGAGTTCTACGCCGAGATCGCCCCGACGCTGCCCGACGTGGGCACCCTGCGCACGCGCGCCCAGCAGAAGATCGACACCTACTTCGCGCCATGAATCGCGGTCGTCCTCTCTCCCTCGTCGCGCTCGCATCAGCGACCCTGATGGTGGCTGCCTCCCCGGCCCAGCCCACGGACCGCATCCCGGTCTCCGACCTGAAGCCGCTTCTGAAACTCGCCATCGAGCAGGGCTCGGCGCGGGGCGTGATGGTGGGCGAGGCCGCCGCGTACGTCCGGCAGAAGTTCGGCTCCGCGGCACCGATCGAGATCGACGTGCGCGCGCTGCACGCGCTGCCGCAACCGGGCTGCAGCCGCCTCGAAGTCACGACCCGGCAGCGAGACGTGCTGGAGCAGGGCAAGCGCGAGGACAAGACCCTCACCTACCAGGTGAGTTATTGCCGCGACGGGCGTTTTCCGGAGCGGAAGTAGGGCGCCATGTCGAAGCCCTTCGTTCCGGTCGTTCTGCTGCTGGGTCTCCTGCTCGCCGGAGCTGTCGAGGCGGCGGAGGGCATTGCCGCTGCGGAGCGGTCGGACGTCATGAGTGACCTGGAGCCACCGGGCACGTACTGGCTGCGCAATCGCGAAGGCTGGTTCTGGTACCGGGATCCCCCCGAGCCGCCACGCCCGCCCAAGGCGTTACCTTCGCCGCAGCAGCGCCCGCGCGAGCTGGTCGCCTTCGAGGCGATGCAGAAGCGGTTGGACGAATTGAAGCGCATCGCCGTCATGAACCCGACCGATGCGAACCTGCTCGCGTACATGCGCTACCAGCGCCGGGTCATGAACCAGTCCGAGGTCTTCGCACAGCGCTGGCAGCGTCTCGTCTGGACCGTGCCGGAGCTCGACTATGGACTCACCGGCCGACCGACCAACGCGATGGCAGTCAGTGCCTTCGATGAGGCGCAGCGGAACCGGCAGGCACAGGGGGTCAGGAACCTGGCCGCGACTCACGGACTGCTCTTCATCTTCCGCAGCGACTGCCCCTACTGCCACCGGCTCGCACCGATCCTGAAGCGCTTCGAGCAGGAATTCGGGATGACGGTGTTTGCTGTGAGCCTCGATGGCAAAGGACTTCCGGAATACCCGAATCCTCAACGCGACAATGGCATCGCCAGCCGACTCAACGCCTCGGTCGTGCCGGCGCTCTACCTCACGGCACCGACCCAACGCGAGATTCGCCCCGTGGGCTTCGGCGTGATGGCGATGACGGATCTCGTCGAGCGTATCGCGGCCCTTGCGCGGGAGCCGAGCGAGGATCCGCTGTGACGATTCCGGAGACACCATGACGACTCGATTCAGGCGATGCCTTGCCGGCCTGCTCGCGGTGGCCCTGGCGAGTGCGCCGGCCGTGAGCTCCCCGGCCGATCTCAATGCCGAGATGCAGGCGATGTTCAACGACCTGGGTGCGCTGGGCAATGTCACGGATCCCGGTGCGTTCCGCGGCCAGGCGATGAATCTCTACACCGGCGGCAACCTCATGATGCGCGCGCCGGGCCGCAACTACCCGCTCGTGAACGCACAGCTTCCGAGCCTGCGTGCCGGCTGCGGCGGCATCGATCTCTTCGGCGGCGCGTTCTCCTTCATCAACAAGCAGCAGTTCGTCGCCCTCCTGCAGAACATCGGCGCGAATGCGGTGGGCTACGCCTTCAAGCTGGCACTGCAGTCGATCTCCCCCGACATCGACAAGCTGCTGACCGAATTACAGGACCAGATCAACAAGATCAACGCCATGAACATCAACTCCTGCGAGGCGGCGCAGGCGTTGGTCAACGGCGTGGTGGGCGAATACGACAACTCCATCATGAGCGGCTGCGCGAATATCTCCCAGTACCTGGGCAGCGTCACCGACCGGGTCGAAGGACGGCTCACCTGCGCAACCAACGCCCCCTCGGTGGTGAAGACGGCGGCGGCATCGGCCGATCCGAATGTTCGCAACGCGACCTTCGTCAAGGGCAACGTCGTGTGGACCGCCCTGAACCGGGTCGGCGGCACGATCAGCCGTGAGGAGCGCGAGCTCATCATGAGCGTGATCGGCACCGTCGTGCTCTACCCGCCGGAGGATGACGGCAGCGGCGCGACGCCGCGCTACGTCGAGCCGAGCATCGTGGGCCTGCGCGACCTGCTGCTCGGACGCGGCACCTCGGCGACCGAGGGCAACGTCGACATCGAGGTCTACCGCTGCGACGAACCGAGCGACTGCCTGAACCCCGTCCGGACCACCGTCTCGGTGAAACCCTTCACGCGGCTCGTGTCCGAGCGGCTGCATCGCATGTCCGATCACATCGCGACCCGCACGCCCCAGACCGCCGCCGACATCGGCTTCATCAACAACACGACCGAACCCGTCTACAAGATGCTGGCAGTCGCCAATGCGGTCCCCGGCTCGAACACCGCCGAGACCCTGATCGAGACCTACAAGGATGTCATCGCCCTCGACTATGCCGAGACCTTTCTCAGCCGAGCGATTCGCCAGGCCTTGACGGCGCTCTCCCAGAGCCTGAAACGAACCGGGATCGAGCAGGAATACGTCGAGACGCTGAAGCACAACGCCCAGGAAGCGCAGCGGCAACTGCTCACCGAGAAGCAGACCGCCTACGCCAAGGTGCGCTCGGTCTCCTCCATGACCCAGGATCTGCAGACCCTGGAACGACAGCTGTGGAGCTCGATGCCGCCGGCAGTGAAGGCGATGCTCGATTTCAGCGCCAACTCGGGCGGGCGCGGCTCATAGCCAGCCCCGGCTTCTCGCATTCATGTTCGAGATCTACGCCTACGGCAACGTCGACACTCTGACCGGGGTCTTCAACGCCATCGCCGCCATCATGGGCGGCGGCGATTACTTCGGGCTCATCAAGACGGTGGCCGTGACCGGCGTGCTGGTGGCGGCGTTCGCAGGGTTGTTCTCGCCGGGGCGCTTTCATGGCTGGGGCTGGCTCATGGGATTCATGCTGCTCTACTACGCGCTCTTCCTCCCCAAGGCCGATGTCGTGATCGTCGACAAGCTCGGCAGCCAGTCACCGGCGGTGGTCGGCAACGTCCCGATCGGGGTCGCATTCTTCGGCCACTACACGAGCAAGGTGGGCGACGTGATGACCCGGTTCTTCGAGACCGCATTCCAGGTGATTCCGGCGCCGAATGCGCAGCTCCCGAGCGAGCTCGCATACCAGAAGAACGGGGTCCTCTTCGGCAACCGCCTGATCCAGGCCTCCCGCAGGGCGAACATCGCCGACCCGCAGCTTCGCACCGATCTCATCGCCTTCGTCCACAACTGCACCCTCTACGATCTCCAGGACGGCACCATCGACCCGGCGGCTTTTTCTCAGAGCACCGACATCTGGGCGCTGATGGGGACCCCCAATCCGGCACGCTTCTCCACCTTCGGCAACCCGGTCCAGGTCGAGTCCTGCCCCAACGTCTACACGTACCTCGCGAACCGCCTCCCCGCCGAGGTCGCTCGCGCCCGCGCCATTCTCGCGTTCCGGATGAATCCCTCGCTCGATCCGGCGGCGGCGCAAGGAATCATCGACAGTCAGATCGAGCAAGCCTATTTCAAAGCGAAGATCGCGACTGCCGCCCAGGGGGCGGCCGATCTCCTGCGCCAGAACATCCTAATCAACCTGGTGCAGGACACGAGCAGCATCGTCGGCCAGAAGCTCAACGATCCGGCGTCGATCATGATCGCAACGGCCCGCGCCAACGCCACGGCCTCGATCAACTCGTCCTTCCTGACCATGGGCAAGATCGCCGAGCAGGCGCTCCCGCTGGTGCGCAACGTCATCGAGGCGATCATCTATGCGGTCTTTCCGTTCGTGTTCCTGCTCTTCCTGGTGGCCCAGGGGCGAGGCCTCGGACTCGCGCTCAAGAGCTTTGTGCTGAGTCTCGTCTGGATCCAGCTCTGGCCGCCGCTCTACGCGATCCTCAACTACGTGGCGACCCTTGCGAGCGCGAAGAACCTCGAAGCTGCCGCACGCATGGGCGGGGGCGTCCAGGGGCTGGCTCTGGAGACTGCCTCCAGCATCTACCACGGGGCGATCTCCGACCAGGCGGTTGCCGGCTACATGGTGATCTCGATCCCCATCATCGCGACCGCCATCATCAAGGGTGGCGAGGTCGCCTTCCAGGCGGTGACCGGCGTTGGCCCGATCCAGTCGGCCGTGTCGGGCGAGGCGAGCGCGACGAGCAAGGGCAACGTGACGCAGGACATCGTCTCCATCGACCAGCAGCAACTCGCCCCGACCCGGACCTCAGCGTACATGTCCACGACGAGCGATGCCCACGGCACGACGATTCAGGGCATCGGCCCAGATGCGGGAGTCTTCCGATACCAGTCCACCCTGAGCCGGCTCGCCACGACCTTCACTTTCACCGAGCGCCAGGCAACTACGCTTTCAGAGAACGCGCGAGAGGCCGAAACCCTTGCGCGATCGGAGCGCGAGTCCATGCAGCGCAGCCAGGCTGCCGCGCTCACCCGGGCACTCGGCATCCAGGAGCAGTACGAGCGCTCACAAAGTCGCTCGGGTGGAAGCACCAGTCTCGACGGTGGATCGATCTCTACTCAAGTTCAAGCTCTAAGCTCTATCGCCCAGGGAGTAAACCGCCGTCTAGGCCTCTCGGAAGAATCGTTGGTCGGAAGGACCATGGCCGCCTCGGCCTCGGCAGGGGCTGCGATCCCGCTTACAGAGATTGGCGGCCGAATCGCAATGGAAGGTAAGCACGCCGACCAGGAGCGGTTGCAAAGCGCCTATGACTACGCGCGAAAGGCCGTCGAAACTGCACAGCTTTCGGAAGCGACGGCACTGGTCAAGGAGTTCCGAACCTCTGATGCCTACCGGTGGGCCCGGAGCAACCGCATAGCGTCCACGTCGGGATTGGACTCGTCGTATCGTGAGTCGGTCGACCATCAATCCGCAAGTGAGAACGCCTACGCTCGGTCCAAGGAACTCGCCCGCGCCGCACAGTTCATGCGCGAGTGGAGCAGTGGCGCCCAGACCGATTTCACCAACTACGCCGCCCGCCGTCTCTCTGAACGCGGACTGCTTCGCGAAGACGACCCAATCAAGCTGCAGCGCGCCGTCTCGGAGATTGCCTACGCATATGCGAAAGGGGGGGAAGTGGGCAGTCAGTTCGTTCCCGGCGACAGCCCCTTGGCGCCGAGTCTCCCGCTGCCCCAGCTCCTCGGATGGACCTCATCGACGTTGCGCGAGGACTTCGACCAAACCGATGCATCCAGGAACGCCGATACGTTGCGGATCCAGGCGGTCACCAACGACGGCGCCATTCGAGACCGCCAATTCCAGCAGCGCGTCGTGCCGGGGCAATCAGTTGGCAATGACGTCGGGGCGCGGATTGACAAGACCGCAGACATCGCCTCGAAAACTCTCGAGACGCGTCGGCGTGGAGTCTCTCAGGAGCAAGGTGCGATGAGCGAGGACTACAACGCTTCGGTTAACGTGGGCAAGATGAGCCCACACCACGGAGGGAACCGGGCGGTGTGGGATACCGTTGGCGTCCAGGCTGACAACCGTGCCAAGCTTGGTACACCCCCGCAGAGACCAACGATCGGCGAGTGGCACTTCGATAATGACGGGACGCCAGTCGCAGGTCCTGCGCCGGAGAAGACCGAACCAGCCCTTGCTCCAAAGCGCGAGTTGCCCCCGGATGATCAGAAAGAAACGCGCTAATCTGAACACCCTGGAAACAGAGAAGACCGTTAGGTATCGGCCTCAATCATCGAATTGGCAACCGGTGGAGCCTTCATGGTCGCATGCAGCCAGAAATCCCGTGGCGTCGTCTCCGTAGCGACTCGCAGGATTCATGGTTACCATCGGATCGTTGTGGAGCCAGCCCTCAAAGTCGCGATCGATACCGCGTTCCCCCTCCGCAACCTCATCGTTCGTCACCACAGGCGTAGGCAGACCGATGCGAAGCCCGGACCAAAGGGTCGCGAGCCATTCGCTCAACGATTCGTAAAGTAGCTTTATGCTGCGAGTCATGCGAACTGTGGCCCAAGACACGCTTCGTCGCGAAGATAATATACTCTGGAGTGACGCAGCGAAATGGGCTAACAAAAACCGCTATCGGCTCTGACTTGAAGGCGTCGCCCGCGGGACTTGCGGGTAACTACTGCGCCCCAAGCCCTCACCTTTCCACCGAGCCTTTCAACTTGAGACTGGGCAACGTATCAAGTCCGAAGAGTGTTCAGAAACTGCAGATGGAGTTACTCGCGAAGGCGAAAGAAGAAACCCTGTAGTACAAAACTTAACGCGACGACATTCTTATCCAATAAATTGCGCCTGCACCCCACCGAACACGCACCCAGACTTGACATAAGCTTAGCTGGACGCCGCCTCGCGGCACTGTCCAGAGCCGCATTTCCACCCCGCGTTGATCAGATCTGGTTAAGCTCACAGATGGGCCTTCGTATTGCTTTCGCGCGTGCGTTGCGCCAGTGACCACTGTCCACCCCTGTCTCGCCGTCGGCCACTGTCTTTGCGTCGATGAGATATCGGAGCACTTGGGCGTCACTAAGGCAACGGTCTCCACATGGATCAGCGCCAAGGGCACGCCAGCCCACCGCGGCTGGCTGAGGAACCTCAAATGCGAACAGGCCAATCTTTCGCTCAAGTTTGGCTGCGGGGCCGACCGACAAAACGACTCGGGGGAGAGGAAGTGATGCCGCGCTCTGCGGTGACTCAGATTGGTGGTGGCAAAGCCCAGGTACCGGGGCTCGACCCCGCTGCCCCCTATGCCTCGCGGCTTTCTGCCCGCTCGGCCCTGTTTACCGAGCTTCATCTGCTGCTCGATCGCGAGCGCGCTGCTCTCACCTCAGCTGAATATCGAGCGCTCGTCGTCACGGAGAACAGGCTGTCGCGCACCTCCGCGGCGGCGCGCGACAAGCTGTGGCAGGAGCTGAAGGCTCGCTACAGGCTTGACGCCGCCAATCCACTGTTTGCCGCGTTTTGGGCCGAGTGGCGACGGTGCGGATCAGAAGCTGAGCGTGGCCTCACCGCCTACGTGCTGCTCGCCTTGAATGATCGGCTTGTCGCCGACCTCGGCTCAGACCTGCTCTTCCCACTACTGCGCCGTGCGCCTTCCGAGCTTCGGGTGGCAGATGTCATTGCATTCATCGACCGTGCGGAGACTGCGCATCCCGAGGTGAAGGGCTGGTCGGAAAAGACGCGTCTAGCAGTAGCCCAGAAGTATGGCGCAAGCATCCGAGACTTCGGCCTGGCGAAGGGGACAACCCGCAAGACGACAGTGCGCCCCGCCCTATACGGTTCTCCGATCCGTTTGCTTGTTACCGCGCTTCGGCTGGTCGGTGTTGCACCACTTGATCTGGTCCATGCCCCTGCGTTTCGCCTTCTCGGTATTGACGGAATCGAGGTCATCGACGCGCTGGGTGAGCTCAACAGCGTCGGTGCTCTTCGCTTTCGTATGCAGGGCGATGTCGTCGAGCTCGACGTCACGGAGGGCCGTTGATGGACACCATGTTCAAGGCGCTCCACGAGCTCATCAAGGAACCGCTCCGCCCGAACGGCGGGGTGAAGACCGACAACTCGATCCTCCTCATCTACCCCCCGGACAAGGAGCTCGACTTCCGCGAGTACCTCCTCGACACCTTCGTCCCTGCCATTGAGGCAAAGCGGATCGCCTTCCGACTCGTCGACCTCACGGGGTTCCTCTTTGCCGGCATGAACGACGAAGCCGTGGCCTCCCTCCAGGAGGACGAGTTCGACGACTACCGCTGGATGCAGCAAGGGCTCTCGAAGCGCGCCGAGGCTGTGCTGCACGCCCGCCTCGAGGAAGTGGCGCGCGAGGTCCCGGGCGGGAATGTCATCGTCTACGGGACCGTGGCGCTGTTCCCCCTTGTCCGCTACGGCGAGGTCCTGCGCGGGCTGCGCGATGTCGAAGCGCGAATCATCCTGGCGTTCCCGGGTGAGGAGCGCGGGGGCAAGCTTCACTTCATGAACCAACCCGACGGCGGCAATTACCTCGCCGTCAAGCTATTCTGGCGATGAGCGTGCCATGCCAGCGAGGGAGATTGACTGAATGACCACCATACGGGACATCATCAAGCGCGACATCGGGGTGAGGGTCGAAGGTGTCGTCAAGGTGTTCGACCGATCCGCGCTCGCCAGCGAGGTGCGCGAATACGTGGTCACCGACAAGATCGAGGATGAGCTGAAGCGCATCTTCGATACCTTCACGCTCGTCAGCGAGGCGCTCAGACGTGGCGGCGCCAGTCGGGACGTCATGGGCATGTGGGTGTCAGGCTTCTTCGGCTCCGGCAAGTCGCACTTCGCCAAGGTCCTCGGCTACCTCCTGCAGAACGACGCCCTCGGCGGCGGCGACGAGGAGCGATGCATCGACGTCTTCGGCAGGCACCTCTCCGATTCGCCGCGCGGCAAGGACATTCGCCGTCGGCTCGGCGAGATCAAGCTCAACACGCAGATCCGCACCTTCGCCTTTGAGATCAAGAGCCGCCAGTCGCTCAACAATCCGAACTCCGTCGGCGAGATCCTGCTGTCCGAATTCTATCGGCACATCGGTCTCGCCGAGAATTTCGTGGTCGCCCGGATCGAGCGCCGCCTGCAACAGCGCAAGCTGCTCGACAAGCTGGCCGAGGTCTACGAGGCCACCTTTAACATTCCCTGGCGCAGCGCCGAGGGCCGCGACGACCTTATGACCGTCCGACGGCGCCTGGCCGAGATCCTCCCGAAGGTCGACCCGACCGAGTACCCCGACGAGCGCACGGCCAAGAACGCGCTCACCGACATGTTCCGCCACGAGAAGATCACGGCCGAAGGCATCGCGGACGAGCTGGTCGCCTGGGTCGATGCGCAAAAGCCGGTCGGCGGTCGTGCGCAGCACCTGGTGTTCGTCATCGACGAGATGGGCACCTTCATCGGCGACTCAAACGATCGCATCGGCGAGCTGAACAGCCTCGCCGAGATGATCGGGAACAAAGGCAAGGGCAAGGTCTGGCTAATCGTCACGAGCCAGCAAGACCTGGAGAAAGTGGTCGACCGCACCAACTTCCAGCCTGCTCTCGTCGGTCGGCTCAACGCGCGCTTCGAGCTGAAGCCACACCTCATTTCCGACGAGATCAACAAGGTCGTCTCGGAGCGGATTCTCAAGAAGCATCCATCCGAGGAAGCGGCACTTCGCGCGCTGTACGCCAAACACGAGGGACACGTTGCCCAGCTCGCCGACCTCAAGGCGAGTCGCCACCTCGACAACGTATCCGAGCGGACCTTTGTCGACGCGTACCCATTCCTGTCGCACCAGATCCGCCTGGCCCAGGACATCTTCGAGGCACTCTCTGGCTTCCGCATCTCGGGCGGTGTCCGCTCGATGATCGCCGTGGTCATGGAGGCGCTCCAGGACCTCGCCGATGAGCAGCTCGGCGTCATCGTCAGCTTCGATCAGGTGTTCGACGCCGTCGAGAATGACCTCCTTTCCCAGGAGTACCTCGGCGCCTCCGGTGTTCGCGCGATCTACGAGTCCGACGAGCGCGTTCCCGGGACACCTGTCGCCGCCTCTCGGGTTCTCAAGGTGCTATGGCTCCTCCAACGGATAACGTGGGTGCCACGCGTGCCCGAGACGCTAGCCAAACTGTTGGCAGGCGATCTATCGACCGAGGTCGCCCCCCTGCGCGACAAGGTCGAGGAGACGCTCAAGGCCCTCCAAGAAGCTGGCTACGTCGCCCGCGACGAAGCCACCGGTGAGTGGAAGTTCCTGAACGAACGCGAGCGCACCATCGAGCAGGCCATCCAGGAGATGGTCCGCCCCGGCGGGCCCAAGAGCATCAGCATCGCCACGGTTCGCCGCACGGCGCAGCAGATGTGCAAGGACGAGGTGGTCACCAGGAAGAAGCTGGCGAGCTTTGCTGTGACCCACGGCAACACCAAGGTGCCATTCTCGTTCGGTGTGCACCTGGACGGCGAGGCCGTCGAGACAGGCCCTGAGCTCGACGTCCACTTTACGAATCCGCTTGCTTCGGGTCGCAAGCAGGAGCTGGAGGAATCACGCCGGCAGAACCAGGCCGGCGGCGCCAAAGGCAAGACTGTATGGTGGGTGGCCGACGCGCCCGACAATCTCGAGGGGCGTTTCAAGCGCTACGAGGCGCTCGTGAAGGTCACGAGCGACAAGCGTTTCACCGAGGACAGCTCGGCAGACACTCAGGACGCACTCTCCGAGAAGCGCAAGGAGCGCGACGAGCTGAAGACTGCCCTGCTTAAGGACCTGGAGCGTGCCTTCCTGAGCGGCACGCTGCTGTATGGTGGCCAGGAGGTAAACCTCGACGGTCCCACCGATCTCAAGGACCCCGTTCGAACCGCGCTCCAGGTGCTCATCCCAAACGTCTACCCTAGGTTCTCCTTAGCCGACCGCGTCTTCGACTTCGCCAAGCAGCTCAAGGCACTGCTCAACCCTTCCACCACCAACCTGCACAAGGTCGCGCCCGAGCTTGACCTCTTCGACACGCAGGGGAGCTTGCAGCGCGAATCGGCCCTCGTGGCGCAGGTAATCGAAGTGCTGTCCGACCTCGAGGACGAAGGGGTGGTGCCCGAAGGAGGACGTCTCCTCGACGCCAAGGATGAGAAGGGGTTCAAGGGTTTCCTGCGACCGCCCTTCGGTTGGCCAGACGAGCTCGTGCGGTTGGTGCTTGCGGCGTGCTTCCGGGCCGGCGCCATCTACCTCGAAAAGCAGACGTCCTCGGGGCCGTCGGCGCTCTACGACTACAAGGGCACCGACGAGCTTTTCTCGAAGATCACCAACTTCAAGAAAGCCACCTTCCGGGTCGCCGAGACCAGCCTGACGGTCGACCAGATCAAGCGCGCGAGCAAGGCACTCATTGCCATGGGCGTGAACGGTACGCCCGAGTCCGGCAACGCTATCGCTTCCGTGGTGCGGGACCTGGGCCTCGCCCTCAAGGTGAGGCTCGAGGATGCCAAGAGCCGGCACCAGCAAGGATTCCCCGTTCCCAACGGAGTCCTGAACGCCGAAGGCGCACTGCCCGAGCCAACGACCGCCAAGGACCCAACCGCGGCGGTGACGTCGTTCCTGGCCAAGGAAGCCGAGTGGAAAGCGCTCCACAAGGGCCTCGAATCCTTGCGCTCCTTCCTGGAGGCGAACCGGCATAAGGAATACGAGGCCTCGCGAAGGCTGATCACACTCTGCGAGAACCATCCCATTCCCGATGGTCACGCTAAGAGCGCCGCGTTCGCTCAGGCGAAGAAGGACATGGATGCCATCGCTGGCGAAAAGGCTGTCATTGCGCGCTGGAGCGACTACCGCTCCGCGTTCGACACTGCGTTCTTGGCGTACCGGGACGCTTACGTGCAGGCCTACGACAAAGTCCGCAAGGCGGCCGAGGACCAAGTCGCGGAGATCGAGGCAGGTGCTGCCTACCAGGGCGCGCCATCCGCAGAGCGGGACCCGGTCGTGCGCAAGGTCTTCGGCGCGGGCAAGGTTTGCCACTACGCCCCGCTTACCCTCTCGACCGTAGAGGCGCTGCTGGAGGCCGCCGGCAAGCGCAGCCTTTCTTCGCTCGACCAGGCTCTCGTGGCGCTGCCGGCGTACCGGGCGCAGGTCGAGGCCGATCTGCGGGCCTTGGTGCTGCCGCCGCCCGCGCCGGGGGAGCGGGTTTTCGAATGGCGTCCGGTCACGGTCCTGGCGGGCAAGCGCTTCACGACGGAGGACGAGGTGGACCAGACGCTCGACCAGGTAGCGCGTGATCTCAAGGCCCAGATCCGGGAAGGCTTCACTGTGGTGGTGAAGTGACGCCGACAAACGAACAGACGCCCCCGCAAGGCGCGGCAAGCCGACAGGCGCTCTCCGATCAGCACAAGGAGGCCGTGCGTTCGTGGGTCCCCAAGCTGCGGCAGACACTCGAGAAACACTTCGAGGAGGTCCACCTCAAACGCCTCGGCCTGAGATCCAACGGCAAGCACACTCCCCTCGACAAGATGAGCCTGACGGAAGCAGACGTTGCGGTCCGCCGCCGACTGGAAGCTTTGGTTGCACGTGATTCCGTCGCAGAGGGCTCTCCCGAGCGCGGCTTCGACAATGTGAAGCGCGAGCTTGCCTACACGCTTCTCAACCGCCTCGTGGGCCTCAAGGCGATGGAGGTGCGGCACCTTCTCTATCTTCCCCCGCCAGCCGATCCCAACAGGACCCCAGAGCAAACCGAGATCATCACTCCGGTTCCCGGGCAATCGCGCTCACGCTACTTGCGCGACTATCGAGCCGCGGGCGGCGGCAAGTACAAGTACGACGATGACGCGGAGGAGAAGCTACTCCACGACGGGCTGACTGCGGCTTTCCGGCACATCACGCAGGACATCCGTGTCCTCTTCGATCCGGACCATGAGTACGCCTGCGTTTGGCCAACCCATGCGATGTTGGCGAGCGTCCTCAACATGATCAACGAGGACCTCCCCGAGGACGCCTTCCGTGCACAGGACTTCCTCGGGTGGGTCTACCAGTTCTTCAACCGAGAGGAGAAGAAGCGGCTCCGCAAGGACAACAAGGGCACACCGCGCTCTTCCTACGAGCTAGCGGTCATCAACCAGTTCTACACGCCGTCTTGGGTGGTGAAGGTGCTCGTCGACAACACGCTCGGACGCCTGTGGCTCCAGATGCACCCGGATTCGGCGCTGGCTCCGAAGGCCCCCCCACCGCTACCCGAGGAGCGCATATCGGACGAGCCGGTTGCCGACTATCTGGTCCCGCGCACCGGCGAGCGCATCCGCTACCAGAGGCTGACCGAGGACGGCCAAGTCGAGACGTTCAAGCGCGCCAAGGACATCACTCTGCTCGATCCCGCCTGCGGCACGATGCATTTCGGGCAGTACGCCTTTGGTCTGTTCTACCGCATGTACCTAGACGAGATCGAGCATGCGGGGCAGCCCGGCTGGCCCGCCGAACCGTCGGTCACCGAGCCGCGCGATATCCCCGCCGCCATCCTCGAGCACAACCTCTTCGGCGTCGACATCGATCCGCGGGCGATCCAGATCGCCTCGCTGTCTATGCTCCTCACCGCGAAGGAGGCCGCGCTCGAGCACGGCTTCTCTCCCCTCGACGTGAAGGTCCACCGCAGCAACCTGGTGGTCGCGAATGCCGTGGACCTAGGTGCCGAGCGCCTTCAGAGGCTCGTTGATCACATCGGCGCCAGGCTCGGCGGGCCTGAGCTGCGCCAGCGGCTCTTCAAGACCATCTGGGAGAACCTCCAGTACGTCGGCGAGCTCGGCAGCCTGATCAAAGTCCGCGAGAGTGTGGAACGGGTGCTCGATCAGTGGGTCGATGCCCGTGCTCGGGAGAAGGGACTCACTCGCATCCTCGGACGTGGCGCGCACCCACAGCTCGAACTGGGATCCATCCTGACTGATCTCGAAATGGAGCAAGCACGACAGCTTGTGCTCCAGCGTCGTGTGCTCGAAGAGGAGGCCCGTCAACTCCAGCAGGAGCTGCTCGCCGCCATCGAGGATGCGGCGGCCCAGGCCCGCAGCGACCCAACCGAGCGGCTCTTCGCCGAGGACACGGCGCGTGGCCTCAAGCTCCTCCAGATCCTGTCGCGGCACTACGACGTGGTGGTGATGAACCCGCCCTATGGCGCGTTCGTCCCCAAGGTGAAGGAGTTCGTGAAGGCTGCGTACCCGCTGACGGCCAACGACATCTACGCCGCGTTCATCGACCGCGCTACGCAGCTCACCGAGCCAGACGGATACGTCGGTGCCTTGGTTTCAGCGACGTTCACCAACCTCGCAAGTTTCGAGGACCTCCGCGCTCAGATTCTCCTCAAGAGGAATCCTCTGCTGCTCATGCTTGAGTTGGGCCTGGGCATTCTCGACGATGCCAACGTTCGTGCCGCCGCGATCGTTATTAGAGGGGGCCACCGATGAGCCGCCTACTCTGGCGCTGGGAGGAGAAAGATCTGGGCTTCCGTTTCCGCAGTGGCGCGGGCAAACGCGCGCAGGAGTTCTACCAAGCCCGCAGGCCTGGCGAATTCTATGTTGTGCCCGCTTCCCAGAGGAAGCTCGACCGAAGCCGCATCGATACTCTCGCGGAAGCCGTGGCAGCCCCCACCTCGCCGATTGTGGTCGCGAATCCGTGGCAGCACTACGACCACGACTGGGACTGGGTCGCCACGGAGGACGGGATCTGTCTCAATTGGGCTGGATGTCTTGAGAAGGAGGAACTCGACAGGCGGGAGGACGAGGGAGTTCAGAGGGCAATGGAGCTTGTGGCCGAGCTCGTGCAGCGACCAACACCGATGCCCCTGAACACCCGACTCATCCAACAAGCTCACATTGAGCTTATGGGTTCTGTCTACCCGTTCGCTGGGCAGTGGCGAACGGTATCCCTGCACAAGGGCAATGGGCCTACTCGATGGCCCTTGCCTCCAGGCGGGATTCAGCCGCTCATGGACGTGCTGGAGCGGGACGTTCTCTCTCGCTCGCCGCTTGTGTCCGATGACGACGAGGAGGTGTTTGGCTACGCCGCCGAGGTCATGTGTGAGCTTCTCGCTCTGCATCCGTTTCGCGAAGGCAACGGCAGGACCGCCTTCATCGTGGGCAACCTCATCCTCATGCAGAACAGCATGCTTCCGTTGACGACCTACGAGCGCCGTTCCGATGAGATGCGCTACTTGGCAGCGTGCGAGGCAGGTCGACTTGGAAAGCAGTATGGACCCTTGGCGATGCTGCTCATGGAATGGGAAGACCGCGCGGTCGCCCAATGGAGGTCTTCGCATGAGTAGGAGGCGCCTGGACATACGCGGAATCCTTGCCGACCCAAACCTGCGGCGTGAGCTGATGGTGCCGACAATTCAGTCGACGCAGGCTCGGGAAGGGATCGAAACGACGCACGAGCAAGCTGAGCGCGCGTACTACGTTGTGACGGAAGGCGAGCGCGCGACATTCTTCGATCTTGAGCCGTTTCGCGCGATCAAACGCCAGCCCGAGCGCCGGCACGAGATGTTCGTGCGGTCGCTTCAAAACGACGAGGGAGCACCTCGGATAGACGTGGTCCGTCGTGATTTTGGATTCATCGAGGGCAGCCTCCTTGCCTACCGCAACATCGTGTGGCTGGCACCTCTCTTCAAGGACCATCCCTCGCTCGATCCTGCCTATGGCGCGACGCGAAGTGGGCTCAATACTACCGAGATTGAGCGGTTCACCCGCCAGCGGTGGGAAGTGGCGACAGATCCGGACGAGCGGACATGGGTTCTCTTCGCGAAGGGAGGCGACTTCTCGCGCTTCTATTCGGACTGGGATCTCGTCATCGACTGGAAAGCTGACGGCAAGGTGTACAAGGGCGTTGTCGCGGAGAAGTACGGCAGTGCGTCTCGGTTTGTGAAGTCCGAGAGCGACTACTTCAGGCCTGGCGTGACTTGGATGCAGACAACGAATCTCGGGATCAACGCACGGCTGCTTCCCGGGTTGGGCATCTTCGGCGTAGCGTCGCCCACGTTCTTTCCGAATGATGCCGCTCAGATGATGGTGTTCCTGGCCGTCATGAACAGCGCGCTCTTCGATGCGCTTGCGCATTGTGTGGCTACACGGAATTGGGGAGCTACCGCTATAGGGTCTATTCCCATCCCTCGCATGTCCGCGACTCTCCAGACGACGCTTGGTGAAATGGCCAGGTCGATCCATGACTGCAAGGCCAACTGGGATGACGGCAATGAAACGTCGACTCGATTCAGCGTCCCGTGGATTCTTCGGAAAGATCTGGTGGGCGGCGATTCCTTGGGTGCTCGGTTGGAGGCGTTGTCCAGACGCGAGCAGGCTGACGAGAACGACATTCGAGAAGCGTACGCGCGACTGAACGACGCGGTGTTCTCGCTGTACGGTATTCCCGACCAGACGCGGGCGCGAATCGAGGAGGGACTCGGTGAGCGGCCACCGGAACTGCTGTGGCCGCAGCAGGCTGGCAAGTCCCCAGATCAGAAGCGCATGGAACACGTCTGGCGGCTCCTCTCTTACGCGGTCAAGCGCGTGCTGGAAGCCGACGACGATGGCATCGTCGGCTTCAACGCGGTTAACGGCGAGCCACGGCTCGTCGAGCGGGTTCGCCAGGAGCTGGCCACGCTCTTCCCCGGCCGCGACGCGAACCAGGTCGAGGTGGAGATCGTCAACGAACTCAAGCGGACGGTGAAGGGGTACCGCAAGTGCGCGAGCCTCGACGAGTGGCTCGACAACGCCTTCTTCGAGTACCACGCCGGGCTCTACAAGAACCGGCCGATCTTCTGGCACATTGCCTCGGCGCAGGGCACCTCGCGCTTCGCCTTCGGCGCCCTCGTCCACTACCACCGCTTCGACAAGAACCGCATGGCGAAACTCCGTGCGAGCTACCTGCGCGACGCCATCGAGGAGTTCCGGCGCGAGGCGGGCCTCGCCGACAAGGCCGGCCGCACCGACGATCGGATCGAATGGCAATCCAAGGTCGAAGAGGCGCAGGCGCTTGACAAGAAGCTCCAGCTCATCCAAGAGGGGCACCACGACGGGGCCGAGGGCGGCGAGCGGGACTACCGCATCCTGACTCCTTGGAAGGAGCCGCACCAGCGGCCGAAAGGCTGGGACCCGGACTTGGACGACGGCGTGAAGGTCAACATCGAGCCCTTCGAGAAGGCCGGCGTCCTGCGTCTGGGGAAGGTGACCTGATGATTCTCGAGTCACTCGTTAGCCAGCTCGAGCAGCGCTTCCAACACGAGAAGCGGGCCCAGGTCTGCCTCTGGTTCGACGAGAAGCTCGAGTTCGCCCGGGTCTTGCCGACGCTTCAGGCCCACCTCGCCCAGATGAAGCAGCCACCGTTCGTGTTGCTCGAGTACGACTCGGGGGCAACGCGCGGCCAGATCTGGCTCAAACACCGCGTCCACCAGCTTCTCTCGCAAGCAGCCACCGCCGAGGAGCGCCGACGCCTCCGCTTCGTGCTCTACGTTCCGCTCAGCGAGGACCGCCTGGACGTGGCTGCGGTCAACAACGGCGACGACGGCGTGCTCCTCGATCTCCTCGAGGAGTATCGAACCGGCGGCGTGCTCTGGCGCATCGGTGGCAAGCGACCGACGCTCTTCAGCTTCCTGCGGCTGGCCGGCGTCGCGCTCCCCGACAACGCGACCGACCAACGACGGCTTTGGGATGGCGGCCGCGACTCGCTCCTCTCCAAGTACGTCGCCAAGTTCGCTGATCGTCCGGCCGTGTTCTGGGCCACGCAGCTCACGCCCGAGCTTGCACAGTCCCGGCTGATCGGCGACGTCGACCAGACCATCCTCGATCTCGCCGTGGAACCCGAGGTCGCGTGGAAGACCCTCCAGGAGAAGGGGCTAGACAAGGAGTTTCTGGAGATGGTGCGGGAGCGCTACGGCTTCGACGTTCCGGTGCACTCCCCTGAGGAGTGGATCGAAGAGCTGGTAGCGGTTCTCGCGCTCACCGAGACCTTCCTCGGCTACGGCGAGCCGGACGACTTTCCGTTCGTGGATCGGCTGCCGGCCCACGCGGTGCGGCCCCACCACCGGCAGCTCCTGCAGCGCTGGCTGAGGGACGCCGAGTACCGCGCCGCCTGGGACCGGTGGGTGGAGGCGGTGGAGGCCAAGGTCGATCTCACCACGTGGGCCGAGGGACGTACCGGCCTCTCCTTCGGCTTCCCGCATCTCTCCGAGCTGAGACTCAAGCAGACCTACGACGCCTTCGAAGCCGCTGCGACCAAGGACTCCACAACAAACGCGTTCTTCGAGAATCACACCGAGTTGCTTGCCAAGGAGCCCGAGTTCGCCAAAGCCAGCGCCCAAGGCGGCACGCAGTGGGTTCTCCTGCGCGACCTGCGCGCATTCATCGACGACTGCGCCGGGGGCGTGGAGAGGGTACAAAGCGCGGGCAGCGTGGCCGACCTCGTCCGCGTGTATGTGGACCACGCCGCTATCATCGAGTGGCGGCACATCGAGCTTCGCCAAGGCGCCGATGAGGAAGGCCACGCGACCGTGGGCCGGGTGGCCGATCGGGCCTACGCCGCCTACGCACTGGCCCTCAACGACGCGTTCTTCCAGCGTGTCGCGGCCACTGGAACGCTGGAGGTTCCGGGCGTGCCTGGCGTCACGTCGCGCCTGGAGCACACGCTCTGGAAAGCCAAGGGCCGCCGAGCGGTCATCATCGTCGATGCCCTCCGCTACGACTGCGCTCTTGCCGTGCGCGACCACCTTCGTGGTCACGTCGTGGAGGTAGGGCCTGTCCTGGCGGTGCTGCCCACCGTGACGCCGGTGGGTATGACGGCGCTGCTCCCCGCGGGCGATGGCGAGGTGACGATCGAGATCAAGGGAAACACGATTCACCCGAGGCTCAACGGCAAGGACACCTCGGTGCGCGACAACCGGCTCGCCATCCTCAAGGCCTTCGGCGCCGACTGCCGGGACATCACCGACGTCGAGCAGTGCTCGGAGGCTCCGGCGAGTCTCGGCGAGCTGCTCGTCGTATTTGGCCACGAGGAGGTGGACCAAATCGGGCACGGGCAGGCCGAGACCCTGATCCGACACGTCCACCTGGAGATCGACCGCTTGGCTCGCCTCGTGCGCAAGCTCCACCGCTGGGGCTACGCACGTGTTCACGTCGTAACCGACCACGGGTTCATCATGCTCGACGAGAGCAAGCTCCCAAGCGAGGTGCCCTGCGACAAGGCGTGGTGCCACGTACTGAAGGAGCGCTTTGCACTCGTGCCGGCCAGCGCAGATCTGCCGCTCGTTCGGTTGCCGTTTGCCTGGGACGCTGAGATGCGCGTAGCGGTGCCACCGGGCTTGGCGTTCTTCAAAGCGGAAAAGTCGTTCTCCCATGGAGGCGCCGCGGTGCAGGAGGTGATCATTCCGCACCTGATCTCCCAGGCGCACGCCGCGCGAGAGAAGCGCGTTGGCGTCGAGGTGGTGCTGCCGACCTACGAGCTGCAGCGAACCGCGGTGAAAGTCCTCGTGCGCCCTGCTGCCGCCCCCACCTCGAAGACTGGTCAAATGACGCTGTTTACCGAGAACGGCCGAACGCTCTCAATCGACGTGCTGAGGCGCGAAGCCGACGGCAAAACCACGAGCGTCCTCGCCGGCAAGCCCAAGGAGGTGCGCCTGGACGCGCAGGGGCTGGAACAGAGCGTGACCCTCTTCTTCCACACCGCAGCCCGCTTCCAGGCGGGCGAGCTGCTCGAGCTCGACATTCGAGACGTCGAGACGCTTGAGCAGTTCCCGCCGGGCGGCATCAAGCTGACGGTGGGAAGAGACATGTGAGGCGAGCATGAGCGAGCAGCCCTTTGAACTCGATGAGTTGGACAAGCTGGCCGCCGAGGCCTTCCCAGGCCTAGTGGTGCGCAAGGACCTGCTGCGGCGGATGCGGAGCGCCTTCGGCGTGCCCGCCTTCGTCATCGAATTTCTGCTCGGCAAGTACTGCGCCTCTACCGAGGAAGAGGCCATCCGCGAGGGCCTCGAGTTCGTCCGCGAAACGCTCGCCTCAAAATACGTGAAGCCCGACGAACGCGAGGCAGTGAAGTCGGCCATCAAGCAGCACTCGACCTACGAGATCATCGACAAGATCTCTGTGCGTCTGGTCGAGACGCATGACAAGTACTGGGGTCGCCTCTCGAACCTGGACCTCGACTTCATTAACATCGACGAGAGCGAGGTGCATACCCACGACCGGCTGCTAATGGGCGGCGTCTGGGCTGAGATCACCCTGCGCTACGACGATTCGTTCGTCTTCAAGGGGCAGAACCGCCCATTCTTTGTCGAGAGCATCCGACCCATTCAGCTTTCCACCCGCAACATCGACCGCTTCATCGAGGGGCGCCGCCGATTCACCCGCGACCAGTGGCTCGACCTACTCATGCGCTCGATGGGGTACGAGCCGAGTCACCCCTACTACACGCAGCGCCGAAAGCTGCACTACATTCAGCGCCTCTTGCCCTTCGTCGAGAAGAACTACAACTCAGTCGAGCTCGGCCCGCGCGGCACCGGCAAGAGCTTCGTCTACCAGCAGCTCAGCCCCTACTGCCACCTTGTTTCGGGTGGGCAGACGACCACGGCGCAGATGTTTGTGAACCTATCGAGCGGCCAGCGCGGGCTGGTTGCCCTTTGGGACGTGGTCGCGTTCGACGAGGCGGCTGGCATTCGCTTCACCGACAAGAACGGCATCAACATCATGAAGGGGTACATGGAAGACGGCACGTTCAGTCGCGGCCGCGACATCATCACGGCCGAGGGGTCGATCGTCTTCGTAGGCAACATCGACGGTGACATCGAGACCATCGTCCGCACGTCGAACCTCTTCTACCCGATGCCCAAGGAGATGGACACCGCGTTCTACGACCGCATCCACGCCTACATTCCGGGCTGGGAGTTCCAGAAGACGTCGGACGCGGCCTACACCGACCACTTCGGCCTTGTCACGGATTACCTCGCCGAGGTCTTCCGCGAGTTCCGCAAGCGCGGCTACGTTGATTACGCCGAGCGGTTCTTCCGATTCGGCCAGCACCTCGGCGGCCGCGATCAGAAGGCAGTCCGAAAGACCGTCTCGGGCTTAATCAAGCTGCTCCATCCGGACGGCGAGGTCACGGGTGAGGAGATGGAAGAGTACGTCACTTATGCGATGGAGATGCGACGCCGGGTAAAGGAGCAGCTCAAGAAGATGGGCGGCCTCGAGTACTGGGACACCAGCTTCTCGTTCATCGACCGGGAGAGCGGCCAGGAGACTTTCGTGCGGTTGCCCGAGATGGGAGGCGACAGCATCATCGCCGAGGGCATACTCCCGCCGGGTAGCGTCTACACCGTCGGGACCGACGCCACCGACGCTCGGCTTGCGCTGTTTCTGCTGCAAACCCAGATGAATCGCGGGTCGGGCCGGATCATCCCGCTCGGCAACCTGTCGAGCAAAATGAAGGAGGCCATTAAGACAGCCGACGCCTACCTGAAGGCGAATCTCAAGAACCTCGGCATCGACCACGATCTGAAGGCTTATGACTTCACCGTACAGGCGATAAACTTGAACCAAGCCAAGGAGGGTTCCGAGACCGCCGTCGCCTTCTTCATCTCTCTGGTGTCGGCCATATTGGAGAAGCCCGTTCTCGATCGCACCGTCGTCCTTGGCGAGATGAGTGTCCAGGGCATGCTGCTCAAGGTCGCCTCGCTCCCCGAACGCATGCAACTTGCGGTGGAGGCCGGGGCCAAGCGCATCCTCATCCCAAGCGAGAACAAGCGTGACGTCGCCGAAGTCCCGGACGCCATCCTCACGGCGATCCAGTGGCAGTTCTACGACTCTCCTACTAAGTCGGCGATCTTGGCAATGGGGATGGGGTGAGGCCATGACTCTGGGATCCGCAGAGATTTACCCAGGTAGGCATGCAACCTTGACCTCTCTGGTGGAACCTCACCGGTCGCGGCGGACCTCGGGTATCAGTCCCGGAGTCAAGAGTCGTGCGGTGGGGCCCCAATCGCTGGCGCGATTCGACGTCTTGTACTCGCGCGAATTCGGATGTCGTGCTCAGAATGCTTATCCACGGTCGCGCGGGCGGCGCCTCTCACGCACGAACGCGCGGCGGTGGGTAAGCTGCCTGCTCACCGTTTGTCAGGGATAGTCTTTTGCACTGCGGACAGGTCCCTGCTTGGATCTTCGTCGCGTCAAGCACGGATTGACCAGCGAAACCGGGGGCAGCCTCTGACCTCAGGGGAACTTGCCCAATGGCGGCATGGTCCCAAACGGAGTTTCGCGATCGGTGAGCCATTGTCATCGTGCCCCGATTCGCCGGACATTAAATATCGTTTCACGTTGGCTGTGTCAGCCCGCTTGATGTCCGTTACGCATCGCCCTTTGCTCGCAAGAGCGCCGAAACCGGTCAGATCTCCTGAAAGCCGGTGGCCGTAAGGCTCGGAGATACACGTACGTGTGCAAGCCAAGTCCGAGGTTCGGACATCGATTGGCACCGCTCTTACGGCTCCTCTGCAGCAACGAAGGCCGACCCTACGTCGTAAGCCGCCAGGCGTCGGCCGCGTTTGCCGGGCATAGGTTGTTCTGCCCCAACGGCTACTCCTGCTTCACCCGAACGTCATCTGCGCCAACTGCGTCCCGCTGTAGCGACCTGCAGGCCTGCGCCAAAGGACCGTAGCGGCGTCATCCGTCGCCCTGCTGCAACTCGGCGGCCGTCAACCCGGCCGCTCTTCTGCGCCAATCGCGTCGTCACTACCCCGGCGCCAGCCGGTAGTGACGACGCGCACGATGCCCCAGCCGTCATAGGTTGTCCGGTGGCTGGCGCAAGTGACGACCCCAAGTGACGGGCTCCCTGACCCGTCGTCATGCTGGACCGCGCAACGCGGTCCGTCCTCATGCCCGCTCCCCGCGGGCTCAGTGCAAAGCCGCGCCGAGACGGCGCCCCTCCGAGCCCTGGGTCAATGGCTCACTCGATGGACCGACTTCCGACAGGAAAGCGCCATCGAGGCCAATGCCGCGTGCCGCGGCCGGCAAGCAGCAAAGCAAACGGCACAAATCGGGAGTGGTGTCCCGAGTCCCTTGTAGATCCCGACACGCTGAGCGTTCGGGACGGACAGAAACACTAAACGGACAGGCTTTTTACACACCAGCAGCAACTTGAAGGGCAGTGAGAGGCAACGAACGGAGAAAGGGAGGGAACCTGGCGAGACACGGATGAGGGACCTGAACTACGAGCTGAAGCAGCTCTGCCGGCGCAACCGGGACGGCAGCTATGCCACGCAGCACGACCGCGAGCGCGTGCTCGACCAGATCGCCAACCAGCTCCACGCGCTGGGCTATCGGCAGATGGGAGCAGCCAGCCTCAAGTCGAAGCACGTCGAGCG
>JAEUMX010000342.1 GCA_016791285.1 Burkholderiales bacterium | reverse complement strand
GGAGTGGTCTATCCTCGAGCTGGCTTTCAGCTGCCGGGCGATGGGCAAAGGGGTTGAGGAGGCCCTCATCTTTGAGCTGGCCGAGAAGGCGGCGAAGGCGGGCGCGGCTGGCCTCGCGCTCGACTTCCGAGCGACGGAGCGTAACCAGCTTCTGCTGAGCATTCTGCAACGACTGCGATTTCAGGGTGCGGTGCCTGAGTTGGGAAGCACCGGCAAACTGGTCCGCACGAGTAGCGAAGATCGGGATCGGGCCTCGTACCCTGCCTGGCTCGAGATCCGCCGGTGAGGCTAGATCGCGCGCGGCCGTTCACTTGGTTCGGCGTCTCCACTCGGACTTTGTCACGGCCAGCCGAATCGAGGAGTAACTCTACTCTTCATCGTCGTGGTTCCTCGTAAGCTGTCGTGCACGCTCGGCAAGCTGGGGATAGTCCTCGCGGTCCTGGGCCTCGGCATCGAGAGACCTTGCAGCGAGACGCCTGGGTGACCACGACATCGACCATGCGTCCGGCATCGACCTCGATCACCGGGAAGACCTTCTCGGCGAGGCTGATGTAGTACTGGGCGAGGCGGTCCAGTGCCTTGCCGACGCCGGATCCCATCCCCGCCTGGAATTGCTTGCCGGGTTCCAGCGTGCCGGTCGAGCCGAGGGGCGAGACGGAGATCGTCGTCGAGCTTTGCTGCAAGGCGTGGCCGATGCCGCTCGCCACACCGGCGAGCAACGCGTTGGCGAGCAGTTGGCCCTGCTTGGACACGAGCCGTCCGCGCAGTCCCGCCTTGCCGTCTTCGCCGGCGACGTAGCCCTTGATGGGCCGTGCCGTCACGGGTCACGCACGAGAGGGTCTCGGTGCGGATGTAGGCGCGCTCGGAACTTACATCCCCGAAGCCCGCGCCCACCACGAAGCATTGGTAAGAGTCACCGGTGTCGTTCCCGGCGCCTGGGTCGACATCTACGTCAACGGCCAGTGGGCGAGATGTGGGCGCTCAACGCGTACAAAGCCTTTACGGACTTCTCGACGGGGCAAGCCGCGCCAGAAGCTGATCCGAGCTGCTGCATGTTAGTGTCAAACCTTGCCTCGTTTGGCATGGACAGCTCGCCCTATGCGGGCTGGCGTTCCTGCGTGGAAAGGCGTGAGAGTGAGGCTCCTGGTTCCCAATCAGCTCCGAACGTCGCGTCACGCCTTTACCGCCCCACGCAGCCGCAGCGCGTTTGTAATCACCGAGACCGATGACAGACTCATGGCAGCCGCTGCGATAATCGGCGAAAGGAGCCAACCGAACGCCGGGTAAAGCAACCCGGCTGCGATCGGAATGCCGAGCGCGTTGTAGACGAACGCGAAGCTGAGATTCTGTTTGATGTTGCGGACGGTCGCGACCGAGAGCTCGCGGGCGCGGACGATGCCGCGCAAATCACCCTTGACGAGCGTCACCTGGGCGCTCTCCATCGCGACGTCGGTTCCGCTTCCCATCGCAATGCCCACATCGGCCTCAGCCAGTGCGGGCGCGTCGTTGATGCCGTCGCCCGCCATCGCAACCACTGCGCCTTTCGCCCGCAGGTCCTTCACGAGCTTCGCCTTGTCGGCAGGTTTCACCTCGCCGACTACTTGATCGATCTCGAGCGAGCGCGCCACCGCCTTCGCCGTTTTCTCGTTGTCGCCCGTAGCCATCACGATCTTCAGCCCCGACGCGCGCAACGCACGCAAGGCCTCCGGGGTCGTCGCCTTGATCGGATCGGCGACGCTGAAAAGCCCCGCGAGCGCACTGTCGATCGCGACGAACATCACCGTGTGCCCCAGCGCGCGCAGATCTTCGGCGAGTCGCACGGCATCCGCCGGTGCGTCGATGCTATTCGCCTCGAGCAGACTGCGATTACCGAGCAGCACACGCCGTCCCGCGCTTGTACCCGAGACGCCGGCACCCGTGTGCGATGCGAAGTCGCTGATTGCAACGGGCTCGACGCCCCGCCTCGCGGCGCCGCCCAGAATCGCAGCCGCAAGCGGATGCTCGCTCGCCCGCTCGAGCCCGGCCGCGACGCCGAGCACCTCGCCTTCGGAGAACTTGTCAAGGGCCGCGGTCCGCTGCAGCGCGGGTTTGCCCACGGTCAGCGTACCGGTTTTGTCGATCACGAGCGTGTCGACCTCGCGCAGACGCTCGATCGCTTCGGCGTTGCGGAAGAGCACCCCCATCGATGCGCCGCGGCCGGTCGCGACCATGATCGAGATCGGCGTGGCGAGTCCGAGCGCGCAGGGGCACGCGATGATGAGAACCGCCACGGCGTTGATGATCGCGTAGGCGAGACGCGGCTCGGGACCGACGAGTGCCCACACCACGAAGGTGAGCAGCGCGACGGCGACGACGCTCGGAACGAACCACGCCGACACCCGGTCCGCGAGCTTCTGCAGCGGCGCGCGGCTGCGCTGCGCCTCCCCAACCAAGTGCACGATCTGGGCGAGCATCGTCTCTTGGCCGACGCGCTCGGCCTCAATGATGAGCGCACCCGTCTGATTGACGGTCGCGCCGATGACGCGATCGCCGGAGTGCTTTGCAACCGGGATCGGTTCGCCGGTGATCATCGACTCGTCGATGGTGCTGTGGCCGTCGAACACGACGCCGTCCACCGGCACCTTTTCGCCAGGCCGCACGCGGAGCCGATCGCCGACCTGCACGGCATCGAGTGGCACGTCCAACTCGCTGCCGTCGGCATCGAGTCGCCGTGCGGTCTTCGGCGCCAAACCGAGCAGTGCCCGAATCGCTGAGCTGGTCTGTCCGCGGGCACGCAGTTCAAGCACTTCGCCGAGCAGCACCAGTGTCACGATTACCGCCGCTGCCTCGAAGTAGACCGCAACCTCGCCGTGTTGGTCGCGAAACGCGGCGGGGAAGATGTCCGGAACGAACGCCGCGAGCAGGCTGTAGACGTACGCGACCCCCACCCCGAGCCCGATCAGCGTGTACATGTTGGCGCTGCGGTTGACGATCCCCATCCAGCCGCGCACGAAATACGAGCCGCAACCCCACAGCACGACCGGGGTCGCGATCGCCGCTTCGAGGAAGCGAATGACGCGCGGAGAGATGCCGGAGACCACGCGGCCGATCAGCTCGACGTGTGGGGCCATGGCGAAGACAACGAGCGGCAGCGACAACAGCGCGCACACCCAGAAGCGGCGCGTGACGGCTCCCGCCCCGCCGCTTTCGACCGCCTCGGTGGGCACACGTGGCTCGAGTGCCATGCCGCAGATGGGGCAGAAGCCGGGCGCGCTGCGAACGATCTGCTGGTGCATTGGGCAGGTCCACTCAGCTGCGCCGGCGGGCGCGATCGAAACCGTTGGAGCGGCGTCCGGAGCATGAGCATGATGGGCGCAGCCAGCGTCCGCGCGACCTTCGTGGTCGTGGTGCTGGTGTGCCTTGTGAGTATGCTCGTGGTGATCCATGACTGATCTCCTTGCGAGTAAACCGATTATAATAATAGGTTACCGGCCAAACCCGGCCCTGGCGGGTAACTGCGCGGCGCGTCCCCGGCACCGCATGACCCCTTGTCCAACGCCCCGGTCGGCGGCGGTGCAGTGGGCTCGCCGGAGCGCCGGTCGACCTACTTCCACTTGTACAGGAGCTCCTCGCTCAGGGTGTAGTCGCGGAACGCGCACGGTGCGGATCGCGATCACTCATACGGCCTTCACCGGCATGGGGCAGCACACACTTTCCGGCTGCGGCGCGCAATGAGGGCTCGCATCGCGCGGCGCACGGGGTGCCGGCGTCTTGGGGCTACGGTGGTGCATCAACGCGGCGAGCGCAAGCGAGGCGAGGCGCGCTTCGCGTGGGTCTGCGCGAGAGGTCAGCACCACCGGCGCCGCGAGGCCCACTACCACCCCGGCCGCGACCGCGCCAGCGAGATACTCGAGCTCTTTGGCGAGCATGTTGCCCGAGACGAGGTCGGGCACCAGCAAGATGTCCGCGTCACCCGCGACCTCCGAGACGATTCCCTTCTCTCTCGCCGCGTCGGCGGAGATCGCGTTGTCGAATGCGAGTGGACCATCGACGACGGCGGCCGGAAGTTGGCCTCGTCGCGCCATCAACGTGAGGGCCGCGGCGTCGAGTGTCGAGACGATCGCTGGATTCACCGTCTCCACGGCCGATAGCACCGCGACCTTCGGTGCAGTGATGCCGAGCAGCGTGAACAGCTCGACCGCGTTCTGAAGGATCTGCGCCTTCGCCGCGAGATCCGGC
>JAEUMX010000336.1 GCA_016791285.1 Burkholderiales bacterium | reverse complement strand
TGGTTCCATTCTTCCTGCAGACGGCCGCGATCCAGTTGTGGATGCCGGCGCTCTTCTGGCTGCTTACCTGGCCGTCACGCCTGCGCGGGGTGGCGCCGATCACCTTCGCCGCGCTGCTGGTGTTCGGCCTCGCGCCGTTTGCGGGCTCGCGCCTGACGGCGGCGCTCGCTGCCACCGAAGCGGGAACACCGCTGGTGTTCAAGCTCGGCATGAGCGGCATGTTCGTGCTGATCGCGCTGCCCGCAGGCTGGCTCGCATGGGAGCGCCTGCGCCGGCTGGCACGCGACTACGAGGCGAAGCGATTCTCCGATGCGCAACTGCTGTCGCGCACCTGGTGGCTGTTCCTCGTCGCCGCGATCGGCATGGAGGTCGCGATCGCGCGGGATCGTCCGGGAGCGGCACTCGCGTTGTGCACGGGCGTCGTGCTCGCGTTCGGCACCGTCAATGGCTGGTGGCTCGCGCGGCTGCGCGCCGGTCTCCGCCCGGTGCCTGCGCGCACCCTGCTGCTGCTGCGCGTGTTCGGCTACACGGCTCGTACCGAGCGCCTCTTCGACCGCATCGGCGCCCGCTGGCGTCTGTTCGGCCCGGTCACCATGATCGCCGCGCCCGATGTCGCGGCTCGCACCATCGATCCCGGCGACTATCTGCGCTGGCTGACCGGGCGCGCCGACGAACTCTTCGTCACCTCGCGCGCGGATCTCGACGCCAGGCTCGACGCGCTCGACATGACACGCGATCCCGACGGCCGCTATCGCATCAACGAGTTCTGCTGCCGCGACAACACCTGGCAGGCCACCGTGGTGGAGCTGATGCAGCGCGCCGATGCCGTGGTGATGGACGTGCGCGGTCTCACGCGCGAGCGCCGCGGGTGCGAGTTCGAGCTGCAGCAGCTCGCGCTTCGCTTGCGCCCGCAGCGCGTGGTGCTGGTGGCCGATCACGCGACCGATCGCGGCGTGCTCGAATCGGCATTCGGCTCGAAGCTCGACAGCGTGCAGGTGATCAAGGTCGAGCGAACGCGCGACACCGCGGCTGTCTTCGGGGCTCTGCTCGCTGCCTCCCGTTGTTAGATCACCGAACACATTGAACGGCGACGACGAGCACTCACGCTACAATTGCCGCTCGCCTCCTGAACTGTCGTCACCATGCATCTCATTCAGCCATTTACCGGCCTGCGTCCGCGACCCGAGCGCGCGGCGGAAGTGATCGCACCGCCCTACGACGTGCTCGACACCGCGGAAGCGCGTACGCGCGCCGCCGGCAAGCCGTGGAGTTTCCTGCACATCTCGAAGCCGGAGATCGATCTGCCGCCGGACACCGATCCGCATGCGCCGGCCGTCTACGCAAAGGGGGCGCAGAACCTGGCCGGCATGCTGGCGGCAGGCATTCTCACCCGCGACGCCCAGCCCTGCTATTACGTTTACCGGCTGACGATGGGCGGCCACGTGCAGACCGGTGTGGCCGCCGCCGCGTCGATCGCGGCCTACGATGCGAATCGCATCCGCCGCCACGAGCTGACACGCCCGGAAAAGGAGAACGATCGCGTCCACCAGATCGACGCGCTGAACGCCCAGACCGGTCCGGTGCTGATGGCTTACCCGGATGCGCCGCGGGTGGATGAGTTGCTGGCAGAAGTGGCCGCCGGCTCACCCGACGTGGACGTGACGGCGGATGACGGCATCGTGCACAGGCTCTGGGTGGTGCGCGATGCCCGGACGGTCGCGACGCTCACCGCCGCCTTCGATGCCATGTCCGCGCTCTACATCGCCGACGGTCACCACCGTTCGGCCGCGGCCTCGCGCGTGGCGGCGGCGCGGCGAGCCGCCAACCCGCGCCACACCGGCGAGGAGAGCTACGAGCGTTTCCTGTCGGTGATCTTTCCCGCCCACGGGCTGCGCATCCTCGACTACAACCGCGTCGTGGCCGATCTGGGCGGGCTCGCGCTGCCGGATTTCCTGTCTCGTGTGGGCGAGCGCTTCGCCGTGGCGTCCAGCTCCACGGCCGTCAGGCCGGAGCGCTCGGGTGAATTCGGGCTCTACGTCGACCGGCGATGGTATCGGCTCACCATTCACCCCGATCGGCTACCCGCCGACGCGGAGGCGCGACTGGATGTCAGCCTGCTCTCGGATCACCTGCTCGCGCCGGTGCTCGGCATTCACGATCTGCGCCGCGACAAGCGCATCGATTTCATCGGCGGCATGCGCGGCCTGGGCGAGCTGGAAAGGCGCGTCGACACGGGCGGGATGGCCGCCGCCTTTGCGCTCTTTCCGACCCGCATGGGGGACCTGATGGCCGTGGCCGACGCCGGCGGAGTGATGCCGCCCAAATCCACGTGGTTCGAGCCCAAGCTTGCCGACGGCATGGTCTCGCACGTGCTCGACTAGAGGTCTGGTCACTTCGACTTCAGCACGCCTACCAGCCACAGCAGGATGACGGCGCCCACGGTCGCCGAGATCAGCGATCCGATGAATCCGACCGCCTTGAGACCGACCAGGCCGAACGTGAATCCGCCGATGATGGCGCCGATCACGCCCACGACGAGGTTGCCGATCAGTCCGAACCCGCCGCCGCGCATGATCTTGCCGCCGAGCCAGCCCGCGATCAGTCCGATCACGATCGATCCGATGAATCCTTCTCCCATTTCGCGTTCTCCAAGAGTTGAGCTTCGAAAGTGTTACCCGCGCGGTGCGCGCCGCCCGGCCAGGCGGCATCTTACCGCGCCAGGGCCGAGATGCCCCCTCCGGTCTCGCGTCGGCGTGCCTGTCACACACCGGACGCCGGATGCGGCTAGAATTCCCATGACCTGCGCCATCCATGTCGTCGACCAGCTTCCACTCTGACAGCGGGATCCGCGTGAACGCAGTGTTGGTGGCGCTGCTCGTGGCGGCGAACCTTCTGCTGCTGTTCGTGGTGCCCGTCTGGCTCCTGCCCGCGAGTGTCTGGTGGGGCCTGCTGCTGGTACCGGTCGCCTTGACCGCGAACACCATGTGGTCGCTCATCCACGAAGCCATCCATGGCCATCTGTTCGCCGAGCGCCGCTGGAACGATTGCACCGGCCGCCTGCTGTGCGTGCTCTATGGCGCGCCTTTCCGCGCGCTGCGCGTCGCGCACCTGCTGCACCACCGTTACAGCCGCACGCGCCGCGACCGGACGGAGGTCTATGATCCCGCACGGACGTCGCGATTCGCCGCCGCCGCCGGTTTCTTTATCCAGCTCCTGGGCGGCATGTACTTTATCGAGGTCCTGAGCTCGCTCGCCTGCCTGCTGCCGCGGCGCGCGATCGACTGGCTCGCGCCGCGTCTCGAACACCCCGACTCGACCGGCGGGCTCGTCGTCCGTGCGGTGCGCGAGCCGCGTGCGCTGCGCGAGATGCGCCTGGACACGCTCGCGATCCTGGCCGTCTTCGGTCTCGCCATCTGGTTCTACGGGGCGAACGTCTGGATGCTCGCCGCGGTCGTCCTGGCGCGCGCCGCGCTCGTCTCCATTGCGGACAACTCCTATCACTACGCTACCGTGCTCGAGCAGCCACGGCTGGCGATGAATGCGCACGCGCCGCGCTGGATCGCCGCGGCGCTGCTCCACTTCAATCTCCACGGCGTGCACCACCGCTATCCGCACCTGCCGTGGTTCGCTCTGCGCGCGCAGTTCGAACGCGAGGGCGGGCGCGCCGACATCGGTCTCGCGACCTGCTTCCTGCGTCAACTGCGCGGGCCGATCCCGCTCGATCGCCTGTCGGCCTGACGCTGCGCGGCGAGGCGTTCGCACCGCCGTATGATTGGGCCGGCCTGACCCCGATGATCGACGCGAGAGACTCGGACTGCCGCGTGCCGGTGCAAACGCCGGTCATCGAGCCGGCACGGCTGCGGCTGCGCGAAGACGGCATTCCGTATTCCGAACGCTTCGAGGACGTCTACTTCTCCGCCGCGGGCGGGCTCGCCGAAGCGCGACACACCTTCCTGCTCGGCAACGGGCTGCCGCACCGCTGGGCACGCGTGCAACGATTCACCATCGTCGAATGTGGATTCGGCACCGGGCTCAACTTTCTCGCGACGTGGCAGGCGTGGCAGGCGAGCGCACCAGCGGGCGCGCGTCTGCACTATGTCGCGGTCGAGAAACACCCGCTCGCGCACGACGATCTCGCGCGCACCTTCGCGGCGTGGCCGGAGCTCGCACCGCTCGCCCGTGAGCTGACCGGCGTCTATCCGCCGCCGGTGCCGGGCTTCCACCGGCTGCACGTGGCGGGCGGTCGCGTCGCGCTCACGCTGCTGTTGGGCGACGCGACTGCGATGCTGTCGCGGTTGGACGCTGCCGCTGATGCGTTCTTCCTCGACGGTTTCGCACCGGCGAAGAACCCGCAGATGTGGAGCGCCGCGCTCTTCCGCGAGCTGGCGCGACTGGCGGCGCCGGGTGCCACGCTCGCCACCTACAGCGTGGCGGGAGAGGTGCGGCGGGCGCTCGCCGCCGCCGGCTTTCACGTGGAGAAGCGGACGGGCTACGGTCGCAAGCGGGAGATGCTGGTCGGCGTGTTCGCCGGCGTGGCGCGACCGCGGCGGGAAGACCCGGCGCACCGGCACGCCGCGGTGATCGGGGCGGGGCTCGCCGGCACCGCCTGCGCGGAGCGCCTCGCGGCGCGCGGCTGGCGCGTCGCTCTCATCGAGCGGCATGCCGGTGCGGCGCGCGAAGCATCGGGCAATCCCATCGGCATCCTGCATCCGGCGCTGCTGGCGGATCGGCGCACCCGCAGCACGTTCACCACCGCCGCCACGCTGTACGCGATGCGCCAGTTGCGGATCCTCGACCGCGAGCGCTGCCCGCCGCGCTGGGGGCCGACCGGCGTGCTGCAGGTGTGCCGCGATCCGCGGCGGCTCGAGCGGCTGGTGCGCGCGCGCGAGTCGGTCGGGCTGCCGGATGCGGTGGCGCGCCGCGTCGACCGCGAGGAAGGCTGCGAGCGGACCGGCGCGCGCACCGGGGGCGCGGGCTTCTGGTTCGCCGCCGGCGGCTGGGCCTCGGCCTCGAGCGTGTGCGAGGCGCGGCTTGCCGCGTGCGAGAATGACGTCCGGCGCCTGTTCCAGTGCGAGGCGATCGGGCTCGAACCCACTGGTACCGATTGGCGCGTGCTGGATGCGAGCGGGCGGGTGCTCGCGCAAGCACCGGTGGTGGTGCTCGCCAACGCGAGGGATGCGATGCGATTCGATATGGCTTGCGGGCCGCGGCTGCGTCCGGTGCGTGGCCAGGTCACGCAGCTGCCGGAGCAGCAGGGCCGGCCGCTGCGTGCGCCGGTCTGCGGCGACGGATACGTCACGCCCGCCGTCGGCGGCACGCACTGCATCGGCGCCACGTTCGACGAGGACGACAGCGACTGCGCAATGCGCGCGGCGGATCAAGCGGGCAATCTGGAGCGGCTCGCGCGGATGCTGCCGGGGTTCGCCGTCGGCTGCGATCCCGCCACGCTCGCGGGTTGGGTCGGGGTGCGCGCGGTGAGCGCGGACCATATGCCGCTGGCCGGTGCCCTGCCGGGTGCCGGCCAGGGTGGACTCTTCGCGTGCGTCGGCCTGGGCGCGCGCGGGCTCACGTGGTCCGCGCTGCTGGGCGAGCTCGTCGCGAGCGCGGTGCACGGCGACCCGCTGCCGATCGAGCGCCATGTCGCGGATCAGCTTGCGCCGGGTCGCCAGCTGCGGGAGGCGGCATCGTCGTGATCGCCAGCCCCGCGCACAACGAGCAACGGGTGCGGCCCGAATACGGCGGCGCCAGCATCGTCAATCTGATGGCCTCGGTGATCGCGTCACGCGGCGGCAGACCCGGCTACCCGATGCTGGAAGGGTTCGACACCGACTCGCTCGCGGCAGTGCGCACACTCGTGCTGCTGGTGATCGACGGGCTCGGGTATCGCCACCTTACGGCGCATGCCGAGGTGGCGCCGGCGCTGCGGCGACACCTGCGCGCGCGGATGACGACGGTGTTCCCGGCGACCACGGCCGCCGCCATCCCGACGTTCCTCACCGGGTTGGCACCCCAGCAGCACGGGTTGACGGGATGGCACATGCACTTTCGCGAGATCGGCACGGTCGCCGCCGTGCTGCCGTTTCGGCCGCGCTGCGGCGGTCGATCGCTGCGCGACGGGGGTGTCACGCCGCAGCTCCTGCTCGGATTGTCACCGCTTTACGACCGGCTCGCCGACCGCTCCTGGGTGATCGCGCCGGAGCGCATCGCGCACTCCGACTTCAACGCCGCGGCGAGCGGCTGTGCGCAGCGCGTGGGTTATCGCACGCTCGGCGAGCTGTGCGAACGCGTGCTCGCGGCCGCCGCGGTGCCCGTGCGCAAGCTCGTCTACGTCTACTATCCCGAGCTCGACACGCTCGCGCACGTACACGGCATCGGCAGCGGCGAGGTGCGCGGCGAGCTCGATCGCATCGATGCCGCGTTCGAGGCCCTGGTGCGGGCGCTGCGCGGTACCGACACGACCGTGCTGCTCACCGCGGACCACGGTTTCATCGACAGTACGCCCGACACGCGCGTCACGTTGCAGAACCACCCCGACCTCGCCGGGATGCTGACGCTGCCGCTTTGCGGCGAGCCGCGCGTGGCGTATTGCTACGTCGATCCGGATCGCTGCCGGGATTTCGAGGACTACGCGACGACGCATCTCGCGGCCGGCTTCGATCTCGTGCGCAGCCGCGACCTGATCGCGCAGGGCTGGTTCGGTCCGGGCGCGCCGCACCCGCGTCTTGCGGCGCGGGTTGGGCACTACGTTCTGCTCGCGCGCGACAACTGGACGCTGACGGATCTCACGCTGGGCGAGAAGCCGCACGTGCAGGTGGGCGCGCACGGCGGCACGACACAGGACGAGATGTACGTGCCGCTGGTGGTCGCGCACGCCTGACGGCGTGCCGCGCTACGCGACAGCTTTCGGCGGCAGGAAGAACGCGCCCGGACGCCGTCAAGGCGTGACGAGCACGATGCAGCCGCGCGGGTCCTTGCCCTTCTGCTGGCGGCTCACCTCGATCACGACGGTGTCGCCCTCGATCGTTGGGAACTTGACCTTGGTCTGGTCGACCGGCCTGCTGCCGGCGCCGGAGAGGGCACCGACGAATTCCGCGCCGTCCGGGACATCGGAGTCGATCTCGAGTACCTTGACGAGCAAGGTGGTCGCCGGACCGGCGATGACGGCGGCCTGGGCGAAATCGACTTCGACGTTGGTGCCGAAGCCGCACGGCGCGCGCACCACGTCGCCGGGGCGCGCCGGCACGTTGGCCACCAGGGTCGCGCCACTGGACGTCAGCAGATGTTTCGCGGCGCCGCGGATGTCCAGCTTGCGCACCGAATGGGTATCGACCGAGCCGGTCGCGGTTTTCTTGCGCACTTCCTCCGCCAGGGTCTGCGGC
>JAEUMX010000323.1 GCA_016791285.1 Burkholderiales bacterium | reverse complement strand
GGCGTATCGTCAACATCGTCGCCGACGGCATCAGCGACTTGGCGCTCAAGCGCGCGCAGTACACAAGCATCATGGAGCGCGAAGGCTTCGACAGCCTGCTGGCGAAGCTCTCGCAGAAGATCGCCGATTACGCGAAGAAGTGACCCATCGGTCACATCGCGATGTGCTACCCTGAAACTGAGGCTCTCTCACCTCGAGTGGAGGCACCCATCATGCGTAAGCGAATGATTTCCGAACCACGACACACCGCTCTGCCCCCCGAGCAGGATTGGCTCAACGTCGAGGACCTGGCTGAGGTCGAAGTCACCTCCGAGGATCCCGCGCACCCCATCGAGTCCGCGCTGCTGCCCGACCGAGGTGCCGGCTGGCGTGCGGCGGAGCCCGGCAAGCAGGTGATCCGCCTGCGCTTCGATCGCCCGCAGCGGCTGCGCTGGATCCGTCTGGAGTTCCAGGAGCCGGAGGTCGAACGCACCCAGGAATACGTGCTGCGCTGGTCGCCGGATGGCGGGCAGTCGGTCCGCGACATCGTGCGCCAGCAATGGAATTTCAGCCCTGCGGGCACGACCACCGAGCAAGAGGATCATCGGGTGGATCTTGCCGGCGTCACCGTACTCGAGCTCACGATCACGCCCGAAATCGGCGGCCGACCCGTGTTCGCTTCGCTCGCGCAGATGCGGATCGCCTGAACATCCAAGGATGGCGAGGCGGCACCGGGAACGGCACCACACGGACCGCATCGGATGGCTGCGCGCCGCGGTGCTTGGCGCCGACGACGGTGTCGTGTCGACCGCGAGTCTCGTCGTCGGCATCGCCGCGGCGCAAGCGTCCCGCGAGAGCATCCTGCTCGCCGGCCTGGCGGGACTGGTCGCGGGCGCGATGTCGATGGCGGCGGGCGAATACGTGTCCGTCCGCTCACAGGCCGACAGCGAGCGGGCGGAACTCGAACGCGAACGTACCGAACTCAAGACCGACATCGAAGGCGAACGCCGCGAGCTGACCCAGATCTATGTCCGCCGCGGCCTCGATCCCGCGCTTGCGCGCGAGGTTGCACTCCAGTTGATGGCGCACGACGCGCTGGGCGCACACGCCCGCGACGAGCTCGGCATCTCCAAGACGCTGCGCGCACGCCCGCTGCAGGCGGCCCTGGCATCGGCCTGCAGCTTCTCGCTCGGCGCTGCGGTGCCACTGCTAGCCGTCGCCCTCGTGCCCCCCAACGCGATCATTCCGACCGTCGCTGCCGTCTCGCTTGCGTCGCTCGCGGCTCTGGGCGGCCTGGCGGCATGGGTCGGCGGTGCGGCGGTTGCGCCGGGAGCCTGGCGCGTGACGTTCTGGGGTGCGCTCGCGATGGCGGTGACCGCAGGCGTCGGCGCGCTCTTCGGAACGTCGCCATGATCGGCGGCTGCGTCGTCAGTCTCCTGCGGCTTAAGCAGCCTTCGCGCAGTAGATCAGATTCACCAGCATCATCGCGCGCGTGATGCGGCCGATGTGGTTCTGCGGGACCGTGTAAAGCGCCGCCCGTCCCTCGAGCCCGCGCACGTCGACATTGCCTTGGTACGACACGTCCACGACGGTCGCACCCGGCCGCACCCACGACGGGTCGAGCGCGAACGCGGGGTCCGGCACGGCGGTCACGACGATGTCGGCGCGGCGCACGCACTCTTCGAGATCCTCGGCACGGGTCAGGTCGTAG
>JAEUMX010000320.1 GCA_016791285.1 Burkholderiales bacterium | reverse complement strand
AAGGCCGGCTTCGAGAAGTGTCTCAAGGCGGCGCTCGCGGTGAAGCCGGGCGAAGTCATCAAGGTCGAAGCGAAGACCGAGAAGGGCGTCCCCGTCTATGAGTTCGACATCGTCGGTCCCGACGGCAAGGCCTGGGATGTCGAGTGCGACGGTAACACCGCGAAGATCGTGGAGATCGAGCAGGAGGTCGCGAGCGCCGAGGATCCAACGTTCAAGGCAAAGGTCAAGGTGAGCGAGGCCGACGCGCGCAAGATCGCGCTCGACAAGTATCCGGGTGAGATCATCGAGGTCGAGTACGAGATCGAGCCGGACGGCGCGGCGTCTTACGAGTTCGACATCAAGACCAAGGACGGCAAAGAGATGAAGGTCGAAGTGGATGCGACCACCGGCAAGATCGTCGAGGCGAATCCCGAGCACTTCCAAATCGGGAAGGAATGATCTGATCGTCGCGGCGTGCCTCGCGCAGCGACGGCCCGCGAGGTACGTCCGTATGCTGCCGCGATCGGGAAAAAAGTCCTGAACCGAAGGTGGTCGCTCGACAGCCAGAGTTCTTTTGCGAGAACTGGACCCGAGCCGACGACAGCGGGCCAGACCGAAGGCAGCAGATTGCCATTTCGCCATCGCGGACTTTCTACGATCGGGGCCGGCGCTCCTCTCCGTGCTTACGTGGACGGTTGAGATCGTGAAGCTCCTTCGGCTTCAGCCAGCCTGACCGGGCGACCGAATCATCTCTGAAGCATCCAGATGGGCTCCAGGCGTGCGTTTTTGCGCGCCCGGAGCATTCCCGGTACGCACTTGCTCCGCGGTCTGGTCGGCGCGACTGCGGAGCGGCAAAGCGGGGATCCATTCGCCGTTTACCGCAGTCGATCACCGTCTACCAACGAGAGCCCAGCGAAGCATGGGGAAAGAACACTTGCTTGCAGCCCTGCGTGACCTGACACAGGGCGCGCGCATGGCACGCGTCTGGTCGCTGCTCGCCTGGCAGGAGGTCCGTCAGCGCTACCGCCGCTCGATCCTCGGCCCGTTCTGGCTGACGATCAGCATGGGCGCGATGGTGGCTGCGGTGGGCCCTCTCTATGGGCGTCTGCTGAACCAGGATGTATCCACATATTTTCCCTACCTCGCGATCAGCCTCGTCCTCTGGAACTTCCTCGCGAGCCTGACCAACGAATCGTGCCAAAGCTTCATCGCGGCGGAAGAATACATACGCAATGTGAAGTTGCCGATGACGGTCCACGTCATGCGCGTGGTGTGGCGCAACCTGATCATCTTCGCCCACAACTTCGTGATCGTCGTGGTCGTCTATCTCTTCCTAGCACCGCCGCCCGGATGGCATCTGCTCGAACTTCCACTGGGTCTCATCGCGATCGTCGTCAACGCCATCTGGATCGGTTTGCTGCTCGGCATGCTGTGCGCGCGTTTTCGCGACATCCCCCAGATCGTCGCGAGCCTGGTCCAGGTCACGTTCTTTCTGACACCGGTGCTGTGGAAGGCCGACATGCTGGGTCGCCACATCCTGGCGGCCCAGATCAATCCCTATTTCCACTTCCTCGAGGCGGTTCGCCAGCCGCTCCTGGGGCAGAGCGCCGGTATGCAGTCCTGGCTCGTCGTACTCGGCATCACAGTGGCCGGATTTACCATCACGTTGCTCTTCTTCGCCCGCTTCCGTTCACGGATCGCCTACTGGGTATGAGCACGGCACTCATCAGCGCGGAGAACCTTATCGTCGATTTCCCCATTTACGGGGGAAAGAGCCGCTCCCTGAAGACCGCACTGATGCGTGCGACGACGGGGGGGAACGTCGTGCGCGATGCGGCCGAGAAGGTCGTCATTCGCGCGCTCGATCGCGTGAGCTTCGAATTCCACAAAGGGGATCGCGTCGGCCTGATCGGCCATAACGGCTCCGGCAAGTCGACGCTGCTGCGAGTCCTCGCTGGCGCCTATGAGCCCGTCGGCGGCAATCTGCAGGTGAGAGGGCGGGTAGCTTCCATGCTGAGTCTCGCGCTCGGCATCGACACCGAGGCCACGGGGCGCGAGAACATCCGTCTGCAGAGTGTCCTGTTCGGCATGTCCAACCCCGACATCGAACGCAAGAAGCAGGAGATCGAGGAATTCACCGAACTCGGCGAGTACCTCGACATGCCATTGCGCACCTATTCGAGCGGCATGGCGATGCGCATCGGGTTTGGCGTTGCTACGAGTCTAGACGCCGAAGTGATTCTCATGGACGAGTGGGTCAGCGTCGGCGATGCACACTTCGTCGACAAGGCGGACCGACGCCTCCACGAGTTCGTCGAGCGCGCGGGCCTGCTCGTCATTGCCTCACACACACCCGAGTTGCTGCGCAAGATCTGCAACAAGGCGATGCTGCTGGAACACGGGCGGATCGTGGCGCTGGGACCGCTGGAAGAGGTCCTGACCACCTACTCGCAGAGACAATAGCAGCGCCGCCATACCGCGGGCGCGGGTTGCCTCTTAGACCTTTCGCTCCAGACCGGGAACGCTTTGCCCGCGCAATGCGCGAGCCGCGCGGCCGAGCCAGCGCAGGAACGCCGTCGAGCGCCAGGACAGCGACCTCTGCACACGCTCGTGCAACTCCTGCGCTTCGACGAGCCGCCGCTGGAGTTCCTGAAGCGATCCGTCGCGCTCCGCCACGGCGGTCTCCAGACCGGCGACGTGCGCCCGATCATGCTGCAGATCCGCTTCCTGACGAGCGATCTGCGTGCCGGCCGCAGCGATTCGCCGATCCAGCGAAGCGACAGTCTCGGTAAGCTGAGCGACGGCTTGATGAAGCTCTCCAAGCTGCCGATCGCGCGTTTCGACTGCACGCAAATGCAGGACATCGAGGGAGCCACCCCACTCACGCAGCTTCGCTAGATCTTCCGGCGTCTGCGCGATCCTGAACAGCAGATCCAGCGCGAAATGCTGGTGATCGATGCGCTCGATGCGGTGCGAGAGTTCCGCGATACGCTTTGGTACGCTCGCATCACCGCGCAGAGAGTCCGCTTCGGTGTCGAAGACTTCGCGGAACAGGTCTTCGCTGAACTCGGCGAAGCGCTCCAGGATCTTGATGGATTCGTGCGTCGAGCGCAGGTGCGTTTCCGCAGTCGGCGCGCTCATGTTGGCATTACCGTCGCGGATGCGAAACGCCGTCAGCGGCTCGGGCAAAACGTGGATGTTGTGCCCGGCCGTGAGCATCCGGATCCACATGTCGAGATCCTGCAGATTGGTGAGCCGCGGATCGTAGCTGCCCGCAGCGTCGTACGCTTCGCGCCGGATCATCGCGCTCGGCGCGCACAGGCAGTTGCCGTGAAAGAAGAACTGGCGCAGCCAGGTGCGACGCGCGAAATCCGGAAACGTCAGTGGCAGGCGGAAATCGTTGAAGGCCGCGGTCGGAAGCCCTGCCTCGTCGACCGCGCGCGGTAGCCCGAAGACGAGCGATACATCGGGGTTCGCGTCGAGAAAGGCGACCTGCTTGCGCAGCCGTCCCGGCAGCGCCCAGTCGTCGGAGTTGAGGATCGCGAGGTAACGTCCGCGGGCCCGCGCGACGGTAACGTTCATCGCCGTCGAGATGCCGCGGTTGGCGGGCAATGCTTCGAGTCGGATGCGCGGATCGGAAAACGTGCGGAGGATGGCGAGCGTCTCGTCGGTCGAGCCGTCATCGGTGACCACGATCTCGAAGTCCTGGAAGGACTGATCGAGCACGCTCTGGATCGCTTGCGCCGCGTACGGCGCGTGGTTGTAAGTCTTGATCAGCACCGAGACGGTCGGCGCGCCGTGCCAGGTCCGTGCCGTTAGTGGCGCTAGCGGCGCTGCATCGACCCGCGACATCCCCGCGCGCTGCTCCCACCAGAGCGGTCGCACGCAGGCCTGATCGGGCACGAACTCGGTGCCGGACAGATCGGACGACTCGCGCCCCATCTCGTCCCAGAAAGCGCGTAGACGCTCCGTGGACCAGAGGTAATGCGACCCGTAGCCGCTCGAGACGTCGGTCGTGCCGAGACGGGCTGCCTGTGCTGCCTCGCGGGCGGCGTTGCGCTCGAAGCCAAGGTGTTTGTAGTGCCAGAGCATCACTTCGTCGCGCGCGGGCAGGCGCAGGTCACCCACCGGCGCGGCCGCGTGGCGGCCCGCCGTGAAGCCGGTCTCGCGCAGCGCTTCGGGCTTGAAGATGCCGAGCTTGTTGAAACCGATTCGCGGACGTCCACGGGTGACGACCTCCACCAAGTGCCCACGATCTTCGGGCATCGCCTCGTCGTTCATGTCGAAGCCGAGCGCAGGCACAAGCGTCACGCCCCGCTCCGTCTGCTCCGCCAGATAATCCGCCATCGTGCGGCCGCGCACGTGCAAGTGCTCGTCGATCGCGGTGACGACGATCCAGTCGGCGTGCCCGCGGCTTTCCTTCCAGGCGTGGTCCTGCATCGCCTTGTGCGAGAGCACGAAGGAGTCGGCATCGACGCGCACGAAATCGCGCAACTCCACCTTCGGGTGCGCGCGCAGGATCTCGCGCGAGCCGTCGGTCGAACCGTCGTCGTAGATCACGTAGCGGTCGACCCACGGATCGTAGTGACGGAAGAAAAAGCCGAGCATATCGGCCTCGTCCCAGCAGACCGTGTAGAGATGCACCACCGGCCGTCTCATGACACCGCCACGCCCTTGTAGCCGCCGATGCGCTCACGCGCGACCCTGGCCGGATTGCCGAGGACGAGACAGCCGGGCGGCACATCCCGCGTCACCACGGCACCGCCGCCCACGACTGCGTTCGCCCCGATCGTGATCTCGGGCAGAACCGTCGCCCCGGTGGCGACCACGCTGCCCATGCCGATGGTCACGTGTCCTGCAATGACGGCTCCCGGCCCGACCGACACGAAGTCGCCGAACACGGCGTGGTGACCGATGCTCGCACCGCGATTGATGAAGGTGAAGGCACCGAACCGGCTGCCGCCACCGAGGTTGCAGAGCGCATTGATGTAGCTTCCCGGACCGAGATCGAACTGCCGCGGTGCGGCGGCGGTCGGATCAATCAGACTGAACGGGTCGCACAGACCGCAACGCGCCGCCTCCCGTGCAGCCTCCTGTCGATGACCAGGTGTAAAGAGCGGCACGAGGTAAGGCAGGCGCAACACCTCGGCCCCCATCTCTCCTGGTGTGAGTACGCGTTCTCCGGGAGAGAGGTGGCACGGCCCCTCCCGGTTTCGAATGCCCGCCGCGATGGTGAGCCCGGCTCGATGCAGCGATTCTTCGAAATCGACCACGATGGTCGATCCAACGCCGAAGAGGACGAGGGCTGTCATCGTGGGGAAGTCGCAAGCGCCCGCACCTGCAACCGAAAGTGCGTGGTGGCAGCTTCTTCGCGGAACGGGGCAATGCGCTTGCAGGGCACTGCCTCGACCGTCATGCCAGACAGTCCTCCGCCATGTTCAGTAGCGGTTGCGGGGCATCGAAGTGGCGCGTATCGACATATAGCTCGGGCGCACAAACCAGAAGTATGGTCTTGGGCTTGAACTCCCGCAGGTGAATGAGGATGCCGGCTCTCACCCACAACGCCCGGTCATAGCGATCCAGACGGACGGACGCACGCTCGCGGCCGTTATCAACCTCGACGAGCACGGATCCGCTGAGCGCCATGATGAACTCGTCGCAGGAATTGGCGTGACCGCCTCGAAGCGCTCCCGGCGAGTCGACGCTCATGAAGAAGACGCGCTTGGGTTCGAACGGAAGGTTCCTGTGCTGCTCGAGCGCAACGAGCTCGCCGCGCGGATCCGCGTGAACGTGCTGCTTCAGCAGACTGACTCCGGTGATGAGATCGGTCACCACAGCGGGATCCCCGAGACGGTTTGGAGACGCTTCAAATTAAACCTGCGGATACTAGTGGGGCACGATTGCCCATGGCAATGGGAAATTTTCCCGATTCCTCCCTTTCCTCATCCAGCGACGCCGAGCATGCCGATAATTGCGGTATCAAGGACGCAGGAGAGCGGGAGGGAAAACTTCCCGAACCTTCGCGAACATCCAGACCGCTAGAATTGAGGGCGAGGATGCTGGATCCGTGTCGACGAGCCGCCGGAACCGCGTCAGAGGCACCGGATGGGTACCGTCGATATCGTCAATCTCGTTCTCGGATTTCTCGCGTTCCTCTCCGTGCTGACGTGGACGGTGGGGATCATCAAGTTTGTCCGTTTCCAGCAGGACAAGCGCGCGAGCGAAGCGTTCCTGAAGGCCTTCAAGCAAGCTTCGGGGGTACACGACCTGCCTGCGATCCTCGATACATCCAGCGGCACGCTGACCGCGGTCTGTACGGAGGGATGTCGCGAACTGGAATCCATCCAGCGTTCATCCATCGTCCTCGATGCGATGGATCGTCGCGAGATTCTCGAACACGCCCTGCGCCAGCAGATTCATGTCGAGCAGACGCGGCTCGAAGACGGGCTGGGGGTCCTGGCCAGCGTGGGGTCGACGGCCCCCTTCATCGGTCTCTTCGGAACCGTCTGGGGCATCATGCACGCGCTCATCAGCATCTCCCAGGCTGGTTCGGCCGGTCTCGACGTCGTCGCAGGGCCTATTGGTGAAGCGCTGATCGCCACCGCCGTGGGCATCGCCGCCGCCGTCCCGGCCGTGCTCGCCTACAACTACTTCCGGCGCCGGGTCAGGCTGGCGGTGGTACGCATGGAAAGCTTCGCCTCCGCGTTTCAGCATCTGGCCATCAAGTCGCGACACGAATCCGTCGCAGGCGGGCACTGAACATGGCAATCATCTCCAGCCAGGACGACGACGGCATGATGGCCGACATCAACGTGACACCCCTGGTGGACGTGATGCTGGTGCTGCTCACCGTGTTCATCGTCACCGCGCCCCTGCTCGTGAACGCGGTGTCCGTGAAGCTCCCGCAAGCGAACGCGAGTGCCGCATCGAGCA
>JAEUMX010000311.1 GCA_016791285.1 Burkholderiales bacterium | reverse complement strand
TCGCCGGGCAGGCGCGATACGTAGAAGTACTCGATGTCGTTGTCGCCGCTGTTGAAGATGTTGAACACGTCGAGCCACACGCGCCACTGATCGTTCAGCGCGTAGCCCACACGTCCGTTGAACTGCGAGAGCGACTGCGAGCGCACGCTGTTGTCCTCTATGAGCGGCCGCGTGCCGATGTAGCGCCAGCGCAAGCTGCCGAACCATCCGTTCAAATTGCCGACCGTGATACCCGCCGAAGCGACCGTTCCCGGAGCACCCGGGACGCGATCGCCCGCGGGATCGAACTCGGTGAAGCGCGCGCGCGTGAACGCGAGCGCCAGATCCATCGCGAGCCAGCTCGTGGGCGCGTATTGCACGAGCCACTCGACGCCGCTGCGCTTCGACGCGCGGCTCGCCTCCGTGGTTCCGGCGTCGCCGATGAAGAGCAGTTCCGAGTCCTGCCTGAGCGCCCAGACCGCGAGCGTGGTGGTGAGACCCGGCAAAGGCTGGCTGCGCAGCCCCGCTTCGTAGCCGTAGGTCGAGACCACCGGGGTCACCGGCTGCACGAGCTCGCCGGTCTTCGGATCGATGCGTGTCGTCGTCCCGCGTGCGTCGTTGCTGTGCAGGCCCTTGCCCCAGTTGAGAAAGAGCTCGGTCTGCGCCCATGGACCGAAGATGGCCGACACCTTGGGCGAGACCTGCGAATCGGACTTCTCGCCGGAGTTCACGAAGAGTTCGCTGTCGACGTCGAAGCGGAAATAGTCGTAGCGCAGACCGGCGAGCGTGCGAAACCAGGGCGTCCACTCGATGGTGTTTGAGAGATAGAGCGCCGGATTGAGGATCGTAACCTGGTCTTCGCGCGTGGTGGACAGGATCTGCCGCGCTTGCGTGGCATAGAGGCCAACGGGGTGCAGGCGGTCGCGCCGCAACTGCACCCCGACCGTGTTGCTCACGGGGCGGCCACCCCACTGCGTGAGCCATGTCTGGTTGGCGGAGCCGCCGAAGAGGGTGCGGTTCTCGGACTGCTTGAACTGATCGCCGTTCTCGGGGTTGTCGAGCACGTAGGTGAAGTTCGAGAAGAGGTTCAAGCGCGAGCGCACCGCGTACAGGTTCGCGTAGCGGCTCACGTTACCCTCTGACTGCCGCCACTCGCCGGAGAGACTGAAGCGCTGCGAGCTGCCGCCGTCGGTGGTGTCGACGGCGCCGAAGCGATCGATGAGCCCCGCGTCGACAGCGCGTTGGGGAATCTGGTCGGTGGCGCCCCAGCTCGCGTAGTAGCCCATCGCGGTGACGTTGAAGCCGTTCTCGGGTGTGCCCTGCGTGTAGCGCAACACGCCGTTGTACTTGTTGAAGTTGGCGGGCTCCACCCACGGTCCGTTGCTGTGCTGGTACTCGAAGCCGTAGACCAGATTGCCGGGACCCACCTCGGGCGATCCCGCCATGACCGCACGCCCGTAGCCATAAGAGCCGCCGGTCAAGGTGGCGATGTTCGACGGCAGCTTGTCGACGTAGGAGATGCGCGCGGAGCCCACGGACGAGAAGTCGCCATCCTCGGCGTAGTACGGCCCCTTCTTGAAGAGCATCCCGGAGATCAACTCCGGAATCACGAAGTTCATATCCATGTAGCCCTGGCCGTGGGCGCTGGTCGGCTGGTTGACCGGCATGCCGGCGACCCAGGTCGCGAAGTCGGTGCCGTGGTCGAGGTTGTAGCCGCGCAGGAAGTACTGGTTCGCCTTCCCGTCGCCGGAATGCTGCGTCACGACCATGCCGGGCACGGTCTCGAGCACTTCGCCGGGGCGCAGCAGCGGGCGCGCGAGGATGCCTTGGCGCGTGACGAACCCCTCGCTCGCGGATTCCCCGGCGCCGGGCTCGAACTCATAGCGCGCGATCACGTCGACCTTCGGCGCGACGGTGGTCTGCTGGGCAAAGGCCGCGCTCTGCGGCAGCACGGCCAGTGCACCCGCCACGATTAAGCGATGCGCCGGATCCTTCATAACCCGCCTCCCAAGAACAACCGCTCCAACCAAGATCGATTACGTCCGGAACCAGGATCCGGATGTGGCGGCGGGGCGCTGCGAATTGATAGTGCCAGTTAGGAACGAATACCAATTCGTCTTAACGCCGGCCGCAGATGTCGCGCGCGCCCTCGGCGCCCTCGATGCATCGCTCAGGTCTTGGGATGGGTGTGGACGTGCGCGTGGCCACGCCCGCCGCTCTTCACGTCCGCCGGCACGATGTTGAGCGCGCCATGGCGCACCCCCGGCTGCGCCATCAAGGCATCCGCGAAACGCCTCACGTCGCGTGTGCGGCCACGCACGATCACGCTCTCGATGCAGTTGTCGTGGTCGAGATGGGCGTGCAGGGTGGAGACGACCAGGTCGTGGTGGCGATGCTGGTAAGCCGTGAGACGCTCCGCCAGCTCGCGCTCGTGGTGGTTGTAAATGTAGCTCAGGCTGCCAACGCAATAGGGCGCCTGGTCGGTGCGCAAGCGCTGGGTCTCGAGCTGCTGGCGCAGGATGTCACGCACGGCCTCGGAGCGGTTCTGATAGCCGCGCGCCCGGATGAGCGCGTCGAATTCGCGCGCGAGCCGCGCGTCAAGCGAGATCGTGAAGCGTTCGGTCATCTCGGGTCCTCGTGGGTTCACTGCCCGCCGTCGCCGGGCGCTGCGTCTTGCCAACAGCC
>JAEUMX010000309.1 GCA_016791285.1 Burkholderiales bacterium | reverse complement strand
GGCCACAGGGATAACTTCAGAACCCGCCGTCGAGCGACGCCAGCGGGCGATGGTAGAGGGTGCGGCCGGCGTCCTCGCCGTCCTGTGTGGACGACGGATTCGCGGATCCGGCGACGGCTGAATCACCCGACTTGGCCGCCGGGTTCGGGGTCTCGGGTTGTGGGTGCTTTGCGCCGAGCCCGGCCAGTGAGGATTTCGGATAGCCCGCCGCGTCGAGCGTCGAGGCGTATCGCGCCTCGTCGAAGCCGCGCACCGACTTCGTTCCGACCATGAGGAAAGGCACTTCCAGCGCCCCGCCGTTGGCTTTCTTCAACTGCTGCGCGACCTCGGGCTGTTCCGGATTCCTTTCGGTGTAGGGCAGGCCGCGCTTGGCGAGATAGGCTCGCGCAGCCTTGCAGAACTCACCGCAATCGCTCACATAGAGAACGATGGGACTGCGCTGCACGGCGCGTTGCACGCCGTAGGGCAGGCCGCTCGTTTCGATGGTGCTGGGGGTGATCCGCTTCTCCTCGACCGACCTGATCGCGGCCGGTGGGCGATCCTTGGAGTAGACCACCACGCCGGTCGCCGGATCGACCCACTTGTAGAGCTCCGCGGCATGAAGCGAAGGGATGGAAGCGGCGATCAGGATGGCTAGCGTGACCCTCATGGCGGTTCTCCTTCGTTTCAGGGCAGGCCACGAAAACAGCATGTCGCGCGCCAGCAACCGCGCAGCGAGGCAACGCCGCGACTTACCCGACCATGCCACTGTGGCGCAGCAGGGCGTCGATGGAAGGGGGCCGGCCGCGGAAAGCGACGAAGGAATCGAGGGCGGGACGGCTGCCGCCGACGCCGAGAATCTCGCGCCGGAAGCGCGCACCGGTCTCCGGATCGAGCACGCCGGCTTCCTCGAACAGCCCGTAGGCATCGGCGGAGAGCACCTCCGCCCACTTGTAGCTGTAGTAGCCGGCTGCATAGCCGCCCGCGAAGATGTGCGAAAAGCTGTTCGGAAAGCGGTTGAATTCGGGCGGAAAGATCACCGCCACCTGCTTCCTCACGTCGTCCAGCAGCGATCGCAGCGAGCGTTCCCCATCGGGGTCGAAGTCGTGGTGCAGGAGCATGTCGAACAGCGCGAACTCGAGCTGACGCAGCGTCTGCAGCCCGCTCTGGAAGTTCTTGGCCGCCAGCATCTTGTCGAAAAGCTGACGCGGCAGTGGATTTTTCGTCTTCACGTGCTCGGTCATGTGCCGCAGCACCTCCCACTCCCAGCAGAAGTTCTCCATGAACTGGGACGGCAGCTCAACCGCATCCCATTCGACACCGTTGATGCCCGAGACGCCGAGCTCTTCGACCTGAGTCAGCAGGTGGTGCAGCCCGTGGCCGAACTCGTGGAACAGCGTGATCACTTCGTCGTGGGTGAAAAGCGCGGGCCGGCCGCCCACGGGCGCCGAGAAGTTGCAGTTGAGGTAGGCGACCGGGGTCTGGATCGCTGCACCCTGCCGCCGGCGTGTGATGGCATCGTCCATCCATGCGCCGCCGCGCTTGCTGGGTCGGGCGTACAGGTCGACGTAGAAATGGCCGACCAGCTCGCCGGAGCGGTCCGTGATCTTGTAGAAGCGCGCATCGGGGTGCCAGAGGGGCGCGTCGGCCGGTGCGATCGACAGCCCGTAGAGCGTTTCCACGAGCTTGAACATCCCGGGCATAACCCGCGTCTCCGGGAAGTACTGCTTCACCTCCTGCTCGGAGAACGCGTAACGGGACACCCGCAGCTTCTCGGACGCGTAGCCCACGTCCCAGACCGCGAGCTCGGGCAGCCCGAGCTCGCGCGCGGCGAACTCGCGCAGCTCGGCGAGATCCCGTTCCCCGAACGGCTTCGCCTTGTCGGCGAGCTCGTGCAGGAAGTCGAGCACCTGCTGCGGACTCTCCGCCATCTTCGGCTCCAGCGAGTAGGCGGCGTAGCTCCCGAAGTCGAGCAGTTTCGCGAGCTCGCGCCGCAGCTTGAGGATCTCGGCCATGAGCGGGGTGTTGTCCCACTCCGGCGCCCCGAGCTCCGAGGCGCGCGTGACGTACGCCCGGTACAGGGTCTCCCGCAGCGTGCGGTTGTCCGCGTACTGCATCACCGGGATGTACGAGGGCGCGTGCAAGGTGAACTTCCAGCCGCTCTTGCCATCGGCCTGAGCGGCCTCCGCAGCCGCTTGCAGGACGTCCTCGGGGATGCCTTTCACTTCGTCGGCGGCGGTGATGAAATGGGCGAACGCGTTGGTCGCGTCGAGCAGGTTGTCGCTGAAGCGCGAAGACAGCGACGAGAGCTTCTCGGAGAGCTCCATGTAGCGGGCACGCTCGGCCTCCGGCAGCTCGGCGCCGCCGAGACGGAAGTCCCGCAGCTCGTTCTCGAGCACCTTCTTCTGCTCGGCGGTGAGCCGTTCGAACTCGCTCGATGCGCGCAGCGCCTTGAACCTGGCGAAGAGTCCCTGATGCGTCGAGAGCTCGGAGTAGTACTGCGTGAGCTTCGGCAGGTTGCCGTTGTACGCCTCGCGCAATTCGGGACTGTTCATCACCGCGTTCAGGTGCCCGACCTGCCCCCACGCGCGGTTGAGGCGCTCGTTGGCGTCGTCCAGGGGCCGGACGAAACCTTCCCAGGTCGGCGCAGCGGCATCGGAGGCGAGCCGCGCGACCAGTGCGCGGTTTTCGGCGAGCAGCGCGTCCACGGCGGGTGTCACGTGCTGCGCCTTGATGTCGGCGAAGCGGGGCAAACCGGTAAAGTCGAGCAAGGGATTCATGAAGGTTCGGCGTTTCCAGCGGAAAGTCAAAGATGGGGGCGCCGGCCGCGTTTTCCAGCGCCACCGTGAGAGACGGCGAGCAAGCCTGGAGTTCCGGCGCCGAGCCGTTCAACCCTCGTGGACGACCTGACCGTCGACCAGTGTCCAGCGCACCCGGCCCAGGACCTCGAAGCCGAGAAAGGGGGTGTTCTTGCCCTGGCTTCTGAGCGCTCGCGGCGCGACCGTCCATTCCCGGTCCGGGTCGAAGACGCACACGTCGGCGGCGTGGCCCGCACGCAGGTGGCCAAGGTCAAGGCCGAGGATGCGGGCCGGCTGCGCGGTGATGAGCGAGATCGCGCGGGCGAGCGGAACCTTGCACTCGCGCGCCCACTTGAGGGCGAGAGGCAGCAGCAGCTCGAGGCCGGTGGCGCCGGGCTCGGATTCGGCGAAAGGCCGCTGCTTGGCGTCGTCGTCGACCGGCGTGTGGTCGGAACAGATGGCGTCGACCGTGCCGTCGATCAGGCCCTCGCGCAGTGCGTCGCGGTCGCGCAGGCTGCGCAGCGGCGGGCGCAGATGGCAGTTGCTGTCGAAGTAGCCGACATCGAGCTCGGACAGGTGAACGTGATGCGCGGAAACATCGCAGGTCACGCTCATCCCCTCTTCCTTCGCCCGCCGGACCATCTCGAGCCCTTCGCGCGTCGACAGCCGGCAAAGGTGCAGCCGCACTCCCGTCTCACGCGCGAGCAGCAGCAGCGTCGATACCGCGACCGTCTCGGCGCAGGGAGACAGCGGCGGCAACCCCAGCCGGGTCGCGACCTCGCCGTCATGCGCCACGCCGCCCTGGGCGAGGCTGCCCTCTTCCGGGCGCAGCCAGACCGAGAAGCCGAAGGTTGCTGCGTACTGGAGCGCGCGCATCAGCACGAGGGTGTCCGCGACCGCGACATCGGCCTGGGCGAAGCCGACGCAGCCCGCGTCGGTGAGCTCGGCCATCTCGGTAAGCGTCGCGCCCGCCAGGCCGACGGTGAGCGCGCCCAGGGGAAACACCTTCGCTTGGTTCAGGCTGCGCGCCCGGAACTTGAGCATTTCCACGAGACCGGGCTCGTCAAGCGGCGGGTCGGTGTCCGGCGGGCAGGCGAGGCTCGTCACACCTCCCGCCACCGCCGCTGCCATCTCGGATTCGAGGGTGGCCTTGTACTCGAAGCCCGGTTCGCGCAGGCGCGCGGAAAGGTCGATCAGCCCCGGCGCGACCACACAACCGCTCGCATCCAGAGTGCGATTGGCGCTGAAGCCGTCGGGCGGCGTGCCGACGCCGACCACCTTGCCGGCAGCGAGGTAGAGATCGCGGGGCGCGTCGATGCCGTGCGCGGGATCGACGAGCCGCCCGCCCTTGACGTGGATCTTCACGGTCAGTTGCCCGCCAGGATGCTCATCACCGCCATGCGCACGGCAATGCCGAAAGTCACCTGCGGCAGGATCACCGACTGCTCGCCGTCGGCGACGCTGGAATCGATCTCCACCCCGCGATTCATCGGGCCCGGGTGCAGCACGATGGCGTCCGGCCGCGCGAGCGCGAGCTTGTCCTGGGTCAAGCCGTAGGACTTGAAGTACTCCTGCGGGCTTGGCACCAGCGATCCGCTCATGCGCTCGTTCTGCAGCCTCAGCATCATCACCACGTCGACGTCCTTCAATCCTGCTGCCATGTCGTTGTAGACGTGGACGCCGAGATGGCCGACCTCGCTCGGCAGCAGCGTCTTGGGCCCGATCGCCCGCACCTCCGGCACGCCGAGGATGTTGAGCGCGTGGATCTGGGAGCGTGCCACCCGGGAATGCAGGATGTCGCCGACCACCGCCACCTTGAGCCGCGTGAAATCGTGCTTGTAGTGGCGGATGGTGAACATGTCGAGGAGCGCCTGCGTCGGGTGCGCATGCCGCCCGTCGCCGGCGTTGATGACATGGATGTCGGGCGCCACGTGGCGCGCGATGAGATGCGCGGCCCCGCTCTCGGCGTGGCGCACGACGAACATGTCGGCGTGCATCGCGGAGAGGTTCGCGACCGTGTCGAGCAGCGTCTCGCCCTTGCTCTGACTGGAGGTGCTGATGTTGAGGTTGACCACGTCCGCGGACAGGCGCTTTGCCGCGATCTCGAACGTGGTGCGCGTGCGCGTGCTGGGCTCGAAGAAAAGGTTGAAGATGGATTTCCCGCGCAGGAGCGGCAGCTTCTTCACCTCGCGCTCGGTCACCGAGACGAAGCGCAGCGCCGTGTCCAGGATCTGGCGCAGGATCGACGCCGGGAGCCCTTCGGTCGTGAGCAGGTGTTGCAGCTCGCCGCGAGCGTTCAACTGGGGGTTGCGCTGCATGCCGGCTATGACGACGTGCCCCGCGGCCGGCGCACCATCCCGAGGGAGAGCCGGTTCGCTTCGCCCTGATGCAGCGCGATGTGCTCGTCCGGTCCGATCTCGACCGTCGCACCCACGAACTGGGCACAGATCGGCAGCTCGCGTCCGCCGCGGTCGACCAGCGCGGCAAGACGCACACTCTCCGGACGGCCGTAGTCGAAAAGCTCGTTCAGCGCGGCGCGAATCGTGCGGCCGGTGTAGAGCACGTCGTCCACCAGTACGATGTGGCGGCCGGCGACGGTGAACGGAATGTCCGAGGGTTTCACCTGCGGGTGCAGCCCGATGCGCTGGTAGTCGTCGCGGTAGAAGGAAACATCGAGCGTACCCAGGGGCGGCGCCAGTTTCAGGCTCGCGTGCAGGCGTCTGGCGAGCCACGCGCCTCCGGTGTGGATGCCGACGAGCGCCGTCTCCGGCGTGACCGCAGCGCGCATCTGTTCGGTCAGCGCCGCGAGCAGCGCTTCGGCGTCAGGCAGTTGCATCGATCTGCGAGAAGAAGATCGCCAGAATCTCTGCCGCCGCCGCCGCGTCGATCCGCCCTTTCTGCGCACGGCCGCGCAGGCCGGCCTCGCGCAAGGCAGCGCTCGCGGCGCAGGACGTGAAACTCTCGTCCACCCGCGCGACAGCCACGCGGTAGCGTCCTTCGAGGCTGCGTGCAAACCGCTCGCACGCCGCAGCGAGCGGGTGCGGTGCGCCGTCCGCGCGCGAGGGCACGCCGACCGCGAGCAGCACCGGCCGCCAGTCATCGATCAGTCTGCCGGCGGCGCGGTAGCGCTCGGCACGCGGCACCGACGGGATGACCCCCACCGCGTGCGGGATGCGCAGGGCGAGATCGCCCACCGCGACGCCGATACGGGCTGTGCCGAAGTCGAAGGCGAGCACGCTTCCCGCGCGCGGCAGCGCCAAGCGCGTGGTCGTCGCCCGGTCGGGCGCAGGCACCCCGCCCGGAGCAGCGGGCGTGGCATCGGCGGCGCGCACGCTCTTGTCCTAGGCGTGGCCTGCCGTGTCCGACAGGCTGGCGAAGCTCACGCCGAGCAGTTCCATGGCGGCGGCGAGACGCACCTCGGCCGGCATGTCGAAGATCACGTCCGGCCTGGCGGCGACGGTGAGCCAGGCGTTCTGCGCGAGCTCGTGTTCGAGCTGCCCCGGCGCCCAGCCGGCATAACCCAGCGTGATGAGGATCTGCTCCGGTCCCTCGCCACGACCGGCAGCCTGCAGGATGTCCTTCGACGTGGTGAGCGCGATGCCGTCCTGCACCGGCAGCGTCGACTGCCACTGGCCGACGGGACGGTGCAGCACGAACCCCCGATCGATCTGCACCGGACCCCCGAAATGTACCGGCAAACCGATCAGCTTCGGCGCTTCGAGCGGCACTTCGATCTGATCGAACAGGGACTGCACGCTCATGTCGATGGGGCGGTTCACAACCAGTCCGAGCGCACCCTGCTCGTTGTGCTCGCAGATATACGTCAGCGTCTTGGCAAAAAAAGGGTCCGCCATGGCGGGCATGGCGATGAGAAAGTGGTGCGTGAGATTCGTCGTCGTGTGCTGCATGCTCTACGTTCATTGTAGTCACGCCCCCCGGTCTCCACAATCGCGAACCATCGCCCGCGGCTGGAGCTGTGCGGGAAGGTCGGGCGCGGTGAACGCGCTCAGGTCTCGAAGACGTAGGTGCCCGGCGCTGCGGCGAGCTCCGGAAAGCGCGCGCTGCCAAGCTTGGGCGCCTCGCGCCAAGGACCGCACCGCTTCGCGAGCCACGGCACCCAGTCGTCCCACCAGCTGCCGGGGATACGCGCCTGC
>JAEUMX010000270.1 GCA_016791285.1 Burkholderiales bacterium | reverse complement strand
AAGTGCGTATTCCGGACCAAGGTGACCGAGGTTTCCGAAGCAACGTGACCGACGATTCCGATTGAACGTGACCGGTGTTTCCGATTGAACGTGACCGATTTTGGGGTTTCTTTGGAAACCGCGGTCACGGTGCGGAATCATCGGTGACGATGAAACGGAATCGGACTCCGGGTTAGCGCTGGACTTCAAGGGTGCGGGTTACCCTCCCCGAATTTTTTGGGGAACGGGATGCCTGCCAACAGGAAGACCATGCGCAAGATCAAGGAAGTTATCCGCCTCAAGTTCGAGGCCGACCTCAGTCACGATCGGATCGCCGCCGCCACCGGAGTCTCTAAGGGGACGGTCACCAAGTACCTGCAGCGTGCCCGCGAGGTGGGGCTCGACTGGCCGCTGCCGGTGGAGATGGACGACGGCCAACTCGAGGCGCTGCTGTTTCCCCGGGGGGCGCCGCTCGTTACCCGGTATACCGAGCCCGACTTTGCGCAACTGCATCAGGAGTTGAAGCGCAAAGGGGTTACCCTGCAGTTGCTGTGGGAGGAGTATGCCGCCGTCCACCCCGGGCAGGCGTATCGCTATAGCCAGTTCTGCCTGCTCTTCAAGCGCTTCCAGGGCAGTCTCAAGCGCTCCATGCGCCAAGTCCACCGCGCCGGCGACAAGCTGTTCATCGACTACTCCGGCCACACCGTCGGCATCATCGATGGTGCCACCGGTGAAATCCGCCGCGCCGAGATCTTCGTCGCGGTGTTGGGCGCCTCGAGCTACGTCTATGCGGAGGCGACCTGGAGCCAGCAGTTGCCCGATTGGATCGCCGCGCACGTGCGCTGCTTCGAATTCATGGCGGCTGTCCCGGCGCTGCTCGTCCCGGACAACCTCAAGAGCGCGATCCACCGCGCCTGTCGTTACGAACCCGAGGCCAATTCGACCTACGAAGATTTGGCGCGGCACTACGGGACGGCCATTCTCCCGGCACGGCCCTTTCGTCCGCGCGATAAAGCCGCCGTAGAGGCAAGCGTGCTCCTGGTGCAGCGATGGATTCTGGCGCGGCTACGCAATCGCCAGTTCTTCTCGCTCGAAGAGCTTAACGCCGCTATTGGAGCGCTGGTCATCGATCTGAATCAGCGTCCGTTCAAGAAACTCGCGGGCTCGCGCCAGAGCGCCTTCGAGACCATCGACCGCCCTGCCATGAAGCCGCTGCCGGCCACCCGCTACCAATTCGCTGAGTGGAAGACGGCGATCGTCAACATCGACTACCACGTCGACGCCGACGGCCACTACTACAGTGTCCCGCACCGCTTGGTGAAGCAGAAGGTCGAGGTGCGCATGACCGCCACCACGGTCGAGTGTTTCTACCAGGGCAAGCGGGTCGCCGCCCACCTGCGCTCCCGGCTGCGCGGCCGCCACACCACTATCGCCGAGCACATGCCGGACGCCCATCGCAAGCACCTGGAATGGACCCCGGGGCGACTGCTCAACTGGGCACTCAGCATCGGTCCGGCCACCCGAGACGTGGTGCAGTGGCAGTTCGATCACCGGCCGCATCCCGAACAGGGTTACCGCGCTTGCCTCGGACTGCTCAACCTCGCCAAGCACTGCGGCGCCGCGCGTCTGGAGGCCGCATGCCGGCGGGCGCTGGCCATCGGTTCACCGACTCGCAAAAGTATCAAGTCGATCCTCGCCGCCAAGCTCGATCAGCACCCTGAGTTGTTCTCGGCCTCGGCCGATCCCGAAGCTTCACCCCCGCCGCCCCAGCACGCCAACGTGCGCGGGCCGGATTACTTCCGTTCCACTATGTCAGGAGATTCAGAACCATGCTCATCCAACCCACGCTCGATTCACTGAACCGCTTGAAGCTCCACGGCATGGCCGCCGCGCTGTCCGAGCAATTCACCCAGAGCGCGGCACAAAGCCTCGCCTTCGAAGAACGCTTCGGCCTGCTGGTCGAGCGCGAGCTCATCCACCGCGAGAATCGTCGGCTCAGCCGCCTGCTGCAGATCGCCGCCCTCAAGGAGCGCGCCTGCCTCGAGGACCTCGACTTCCGCTCGCGACGCGGACTCGATCGCAGCCAACTCGCGAGCCTCACCAGCTGCGATTGGATCCGCTCCGGCCACAATCTCGTCATTCACGGCGCCACCGGCTGCGGCAAGACCTTTCTCGGCTGTGCCTTCGCCCACCAAGCCTGCCGCCAGGGTCTGTCCGCGCTCTATCTGCGCGCCCCCCGGCTGTTCGAGGAGCTTAGCCTGTGTCACGCCGACGGCAGCTTCCGCAAACGTCTCGCCGTCATCGCCAAGATTGACCTCGTAGTCATCGACGATTTCGCCATTTCTTCCATCGGCCCGCGCGAACGCAACGACCTGCTGGAACTCCTCGACGACCGCGTCGGCGGGCGCTCCACCCTCATCACCAGCCAGCTCCCGCTCGAACTCTGGCACGACTACATCGGCGATCCAACACTCGCCGACGCTATCCTCGACCGGCTCTTACACAACGCCCACAAGATCCATCTGGAGGGAGAATCGATGCGCAAGCGAGCCGCCTCAGAGCACCCACAACCCACCTCAAAACCACAGAAAACTTGACTGAACGCAACCGACCCGTGTACAAAACCTGAACCGCGCTGACCCGCCGTTCCGGCCGGTCACCTTCCTCCGGAATCACCGGTCATCTTCGATCGGAATCAGCGGTCATCTTCAGCGGAATACGCAC
>JAEUMX010000256.1 GCA_016791285.1 Burkholderiales bacterium | reverse complement strand
GTGGAGGAGATCGAACAGCTGACGATTGGTCTCCGGCTCGCCCAGTCGCTCATCCGAAACGATATGCGAGGCCGCATCGAGCGCCGCCTGCACCGCGAGCTGGAGCGTGTGGACGACGAATCGTTCCTCGCGTACGTCCTGTTCCAGGAGGTCGAGCCGCGCGAGCGTTCGCAACTCGGACACGCACGTCTCGATGAAGGCGAGCCGCTTGAGGACGAGGTCGCGGTCAACCATGGGCCGAGGCGCGGGCGACCCTGCGATAGCGGTCGAGGACAGGCTTGAGGTCGAAGTAGGCGTTGCGGGCGCGGACCTCGAACTGGATGCGCTCCCGCGGCCGAGGATCGAAGACCACCAAACCGTCCCGCAGCACGCGATGCACCAGATCGACCGATGCGCGATTGAGAACCACGAGGTCGACCGGGCGCCCGAGGTGGCGTTCCAGCTCCCCGCCCAGCGACACCGCCGAGCCGGCGAGAGTAGCCGGCGGATCGCGCTCCAGGAGGACGGCGACGTCGACGTCGCTACGCCCATGCGCGGTGCCGCGAGCAACGCTGCCGAAGAGGTAGACGCAGACCACCCCTCGAGAGCGGGCCTCGAAGTAGTCCCGCAGGCGGTGGGTAATGAACGCGACATCCATTTTTACAGCGTACCGGAAGTAACCGGCGCCGGCCATCTGGTGCCGCTTTGCTCCGATCACGATCGCAGTCAACGAACGTGCCCTACCCCGTCTCCGCTCCTCTCACCCCGACTCGAGCTTGCGGATCGCAGCCGCGATGTCGCGGCTAAGCGGGTCGAGCGCGCGCCCGTGGGCAGCCGCGAGTGCCTCGTAATCGCCGGCGACGGCCTCGCTGACGGTGGTGCGCCCCGAGACGGTCGCATGCGTGGCGATGCGTCGCACCGACCAGACCGCCTCGAGCGTCACCTCCCTGCCAAGCATCGACTCGAAGCGCTGCACCTCGACCTGCACCCGGTAGGCAGCATCGGCCAGCGCCGTGCCGGGATAGGCGCCGACCCGGGGCGTGCCGAGCTCGCGCGACAGCTTGGCCGCGAGCACGCGACCGATCGCGACCTTGAGCGGCTCGGCCCAGCGATGGCCGTCGACGGGTGCCACTTCGCTGGCGCCGGTGCGCACCATCAGCTGCGGGCGATCGACGGATTCGGGGACGACGACGGCGCCGATGTAAACGCTAAGCGAGGAATCCGCACTGCCCGCACCACCCGGCACGGCGGCATCGAGCGTATAGAGGCGCGGCGCGTGAGCGCTCCCACACCCGGCCGCCACGAGCACCGCGAGCACCAGCAGCCAGCTACGCATCATGGCAGCGCTTCCTCCGTCTTGCCGCGAATCAGTGCCCCCGGCTGGCGCTCGAGCAGATCGGTCAGCGCACGCAGCGAAGCGGCAGCGCGCGCAATTTCGCGCAAGGCTTCGCGCATCTCCTGCTGCATCGGCGAATCCGCGGCGAGCGTGCGCTCGGCGCTCGCAATGGTGCGGCGCGCTTCGGCGAGCGTCGCTTTGACCTCGGGCGTCAACTCGGCGTCGAGCCGCCTGACCAGGGTGTCGACACCGCCGAGCATCCGATCGAGCGACTGCAGCGACTGCCGCAGGTCGTCCGAGATCTTGTCGTAGGGGATCTTGTCGAGCTTCGTCGCGATGCTGGTAAGGGTGGTCTGCAGCTCCTGGAGACCACCGGAGATGGTCGGCAGCTCGGGCGGCGATTTGTTCCAGTCCACCTGCGCCTTGGCCGCCTTGGGAAAGAAGTCGAGCGCGACGTAGAGCTGGCCGGTGATCAGGTTGCCGGTGCGCAACTGCGCACGAAAGCCGGCGGCAACCATACGGTCGATCTGCGTGTGGATATCGGTCTCCGTTGTTTCCGCGTCCTTCTCCTTTGCTTCCCGCGCGAGTCGCCGCAGCCGCCGCGGAAAGACGCGCAACTCGACCGCCATGACGACCTCCTTGCGACCGGGAGAGAAGTCGACCTCGATCGCGGACACCTCGCCGATGATGATGCCGCGGAAATCCACCGGCGCGCCCACCTCCAGGCCCCGTACGGATTCACGGAACACGGCCACGTATCGCTGCTCGACCGTATCCTCGCGCTTGAACGCCGCAGCACGGGTGTCGAAGAGTGTGAACGGGGTTCCGGCGTCGGCAGGCTGGGGCGGTGCCGCGTCGGGCGGCGTGCCGAATGCGATGCCTCCGAGAAGCATGGCGGAGAACGATTCGGTATTGACCTGGAGGCCGCTCGCACTGAGTGCGACATCGATGCCGCTCGCCTGCCAGAAGCGCGTGTTCCGCCGCACGAAGCGGTCGTACGGTGCGTTCACGAACACGCGCACGTTGAACCCGCTGCCATCCTCGTCGAGATCGTACGCGATCACCTCGCCGACTTCGAGCCGGCGGAAATACACCGGCGTGCCGAACGTGATCGAGCCCAGATTGTCGGCCCGCAACTTGTACTCGCTGCCTGGCAGGCCGGCGGTGAGCACGGGTGGCGCCTCGAGCCCGACGAAACTGCGCCGCGCGGTCGTGGAGTCACCGTCGTCCATGCCGATGTAAGCCCCGGACAGCAGTGTGCCGATGCCGGAAACGCCGCCGCCCGTGATGCGCGGACGCACCACCCAGAAGCGCGTGTCCTCCACGATCAGGTTCTCGGCCGACTTGGCAATGTCGGCGGTCACCACCACTCCGGTGCGGTCGCTGGAGAGCGTGATCGCCGTCACCGTGCCGATCTCGACCTCCTTGAACCGAATCTTCGTCTTGCCCGCCTCGAGTCCCTCGGCGGAGCGGAAAGTGATCGTGATGGTGGGTCCGTGCTCGAGGATCGCCCGCACGGCGAGCCAGCCGCCGACCGCGATCGCAATGACCGGCAGCAGCCATACGAGGGGCAGCGAGTGGCGGCGTGGAGGTTCCGCAACGGCTTCGGGCACGTCGGGCAGACCCGGCGACTCAGGCACGGCGCGCCCTCGCTTCGCTCACGGGATCCCAAATGAGGCGCGGGTCGAACGCCATCGCCGCGAACATCGTGGTCACCACGACCGCGCCGAAGGCCACGGCACCCGTGCCCGCCGTGATCGTCGCGAGCGACTGGAAGTGCACCAGTGTCGCGAGCAGTGCGACGACGTAGACATCCAGCATCGACCACTTGCCGACGAACTCGACCGCGCGGTAGAGCTTCGCGCGCTGCATCGGCTGCCACGTCGAGCGCCGCTGCACCGACACCAGCAGGAACGCGAGCGCGATGAGCTTGGCGAGCGGCACCACGATGCTCGCGACGAACACGATGACGGCGAGATCCCACGAGCCGGCGTGCCAGAGATACACGATGCCGCTCAGGATGGTGTCGCTCTGCGCGCCGAAGAGCGATCCGGTGTGCATGATCGGCAGCACGTTCGCGGGCACGTACAGCACCGCCGCGGTGATGAGCAGCGCCCAGGACCGGGCGATGCTGCCCGGCTTGCGCAAGTGCACGGACGCGCCGCAGCGTGGGCAATGCGCCGCGTGAACGTCACGCCCCAGGCGGCTCACGAGATCGCAGGCGTGACACACCGCGAGACCCGCGCTCGCGGCAGTCGTTTCCGGTGTCACGTGGTGGCGCCCCCGATGCTCGTCAGGCGCGCCCAGATACGATGGGAGTCATAGGAGCGCGCCGCGGCGATGAACGCGAACATCAGCGCGGCATACGCCCACAGACCCACGCCCGGAACGACGGAGGCCAGGTGCGCGAGCTTCACCAGCGCCACGATGATGCCGAGCATGAACACTTCGAGCATCCCCCACGGCGAAGCGGACTGAACCAGACGCGCCAGCGACATGCTGCCGGGTGCGCTGCGGCCGAACCACAGCGGCAGGAGCAGGTAGAGCATCGCGGCGATGCCGAGCCCAGGCGCCGCGATGGTCGTTCCGACCACCAGCAGCGCGACAACGGTCATGCCCTGGTCGTGCAGTGCACGGGCCGCTCCGTGCAGGGTCGCCGAGGTTTGTTGCCCGCCGATGTCCAGGCTCACGAGCGGGAACGCGTTGGCGATGAGAAAAAGCGCGGCGGCGGCGAGCAGCCAGGCGAGGGTGTGGTCGACACCGTGCTTCGGGCGGCGGTAGAGAGTCGCCGCGCAGCGGCGGCAACGCGCGACCCCGCCGGGCGGCAACTCTACCTCCCGCTGCAGGAGGTCGCATTCATGACAGGCGATCAGGGTGGCGGTCACGCCCGATTAAAGCGCGAATCGCGCGTCGGGCGCAACCTCGGTATCGAACGATGCGGCCCGCTACGGCTTCGACTTGACGAGCGCGTAGACGGCGGCGCCGTCCTCGCCGCCGGCGTCGATCAGCGCGGCGATCGCCTTGCTCGCACCCTTGGCGAAGGCCTGGTCCTCGATGCTGGGCACATTGATCCACACATTGAGCGCCGCGCTCTTCAGCCCTGCCTCGGCCGCGGCGACGGCGACTCCGGCGTCGCTCACGACCTGCAGGCTGCCCTTCTCCGCCGCTTCGCGCGAAAGCGCGATGGCCTCCACGCACGCGCGGGCGCAGGCGAGCGGGACTTCCGTCGCGCGCTTGAGCGCTTCCTGGATCGCCTGCTTGCGCGCGGCCTTCTCATCGTCGGTCTGCTTCGGCAGTCCGTATGCCGACATCAGCGTCCTGAAGACCGCCTGGTCGTCTTCCATCATCGCGGTCAGGCGCGCGCGCAGAGCCTCGGACTGCTCCCGCAGTGCGCTCATGTCGCCTTCCACCTCGGCGTATTTCGGCTTGCCAAGGGTCAGGTTGCACACCATCGAAACCAGCGCGGCGCCGGTGGCGCCCATCAGCGCCGCGGCCGCACCGCCGCCGGGGGCCGGCGCATTGCTCGCGAGTGCGTCGAGAAAGGATTGCAGAGTCTGGCTCATGATGTCACCTCACGCCATTTCCTTGGCAACGGCATAGATCTCTTCCGCGTCGAAGACGCGGTCGTTGGCCTCGAACAGCTTGCCGACGCACGCGCGGTGCACCGCGAGCTTGAGCGCGCCGAAACCGATCGCGCCCCACACCACCTTGTCGCCACGCTCCTTGGCCTTGTCGAACATCTCGACCCCGTCCACGCCGAGCGGCGGCGTCGCGTTCGCGTCGGCGATCAGTTGCAGCGTCGGGTGCTCCTGCCAGTGGCTCTTCTCCAGCAGCTGCGCGCCTGCCGCACCGGTGGCGAAGCACACGTGCGCGCCGTCCAGCGCGGCTGCACGATCGGCGTTGCTGAACGCCTGCACCGGCGTCACTGCCACCCCGAAGCTCTTGTGAATCTGGTCGCACGAGGCTTGCGCGCGCTCCATCTTGCGCGAAGTGAGCGTAACCGTCGCACCTTCGCGCGCGAGCATCACGGCGGCGCGCATGCCGACCGGGCCGGTGCCGGCAAGCACCACGGCCTTCTTGCCGGCGAGGCCGCGGTTCTTCGCCATCACCGCAACGCCCGCTGCGGCGGTCGTGTTCGAGCCGTTGGAGTCGAGCATCACCGATACGCGAAAATCGGCGAAGAATTTCTTCTTCACCGCCTTGAACAGCGTCTCGCCTTTCGCCATGTTGCTGCCGCCGACGAAGATCGCGGTGAACCGCTTATCCTTCGGCGCGCGGGTGAAGATCGCGCCATCGGTAATCCAGTGCACGTTGTCGGGATCGATGTTGGGGTAGGTCACCACGTGATCGGCGCCGCCGTCGTAGGCAACCACCGTATCGAAGGTGGCGGGAATCGGATCAGGATCGATCTGCAGGAGTAGCTTCTTCATGTGCGCGTCCAGTCGTGAAAGTGAAGCTGACGGAGAGGTTCGGCTGAAGCAACGCCGCCGAGCAGTGGAAACTCGGCGGCGTGAGCCGTCTCTCGCTTATTGTCCTTCAAGCGAGCCCGCCGAGTGCGACGCGTAGACCACTTCCTGGCGACTCACGCGCTTCTTCGGCACCGGGTCGGTACGGCGCCAGTATTCCTGCGCGGCGGCCACACCGCTGCCGGGTTCGATGTCGATACCGACGTCACGCATCGCCATCTCGGCGCCACCCAAGGCGCCGAGCAGCATCAGCTCGTTCAGATCGCCGAGGTGGCCGATGCGGAACACCTTGCCCGCGACCTTCGAAAGGCCCGCACCCAGCGCCAGATTGTAACGACGGAACGCGACGTCGATCACGTGCGCGCCGTTGATCCCTTCGGGGACGACGATTGCGCTCACCGTGTCCGACCACCATTTCGGCTCCTTCGCGCACAGCCGCAACCCCCAACCGTTGATGACCGCTTCGCGCACCCCCTGGGCGAGACGGTTGTGCCGCGCAAAGATGTCTTCGAGTCCCTCCTCGAAAATGATGTTGAGCGATTCGCGCAGACCGTAGAGCAGCGGCAGCGCCGGCGTGTAGGGGAAGTAGCCGGAGGGGTTGCTCTTGATCATGTCGTCGAGATCGAAGTAGCAGCGCTTCATCTGCGCGCTGGCGCGTGCGTCGAGCGCCTTCTGGCTCGTGGCGAGGATGGCGAGTCCGGCCGGCAGCATCAAACCTTTCTGCGAGCCGCTCACGACGCAGTCGGCCCGCCACTCGTCCATGCGGAAATCGATGCTGGCGAGCGAGCTCACGGTGTCGACGAAGAGCAGCGCCGGATGCTTCGCTGCGTCCATCGCCTTGCGCACGGCCTCGATGTCGCTCGTCACACCGGTCGCGGTTTCGTTGTGGCAGACGATGACCGCCTTGATCTTGTTCCCCTTGTCCGCGCGCAGCTTGGATTCCACAACGTCGGGCGGCACGCCCTCGCCCCACTCGACGTCGACGACGTCCGGCTCGAGCCCCAGGCGCTCCGCCATGTCGGCCCACAGATGACTGAACTGCCCGAAGCGGAACGTCAGAACCTTGTCGCCCGGCGAGAGGGTGTTGGTGATCGCGGCTTCCCACGCGCCGGTGCCGGACGACGGGAAGATGAAGACCTGCCCGGTCTCGGTCTTGAAGACCTTTTTCAGGTCTTCGAACAGGCTCTTGGTGAGGTCCGGAAAGCGGGAGGAGCGGTGGTCCTCCATGGCTACCATCATCGCGCGCTGGACGCGGTCCGGTACGTTGGTTGGTCCGGGAACGAAGAGGAAGTTGCGTCCAGGTATGCGGTTCATGTCGTTTGCCTCCATCCGAATGGTCTATTTGCTTCTGGAAAGCAGGTCACACGCGGTGCATGGCCGCGTGGCCTGCGTCTTGAGGGTCGTCGAGCATCGGCGTCCGGTGCGCGCCGCCACCGGACGAAGGTGCTCAAGCGTACACCGGAAACTTGTTGCAGAGGTTTTGGACCTCGGTGGCCACGCGCTTGAGATTGGCCTCGTCAGCGGGGGCCTCCAGCACCTCGGCGATCAGATTGGCGAGCGTCTCGGCCTCGGCCTCCCTGAACCCGCGCGTGGTCATCGCCGGCGAGCCGATGCGAATGCCGGAGGTCACGAAGGGCTTCTGCGGATCGTTCGGAATGGCGTTCTTGTTCACCGTGATGTGCGCTTTCCCGAGCGCCGCTTCCGCCTCCTTGCCGGTGATGTGCTTCGCCCGCAGATCCACCAGCATCAGATGGCAGTCGGTGCGCCCGCTGACGATGCGCAGGCCGCGCTCCTGCAGCACCTTGGCCAGCACCCGCGCGTTGGCAATGACCTGCTCCTGGTAGCGCTTGAACTCGCTCTGCTGCGCTTCTTTGAAGGCCACCGCCTTGGCCGCAATGACGTGCATCAAGGGTCCCCCCTGGATGCCGGGGAAGATCATGCTGTTGAGCGGCTTTTCGAATTCCGCCGCGGACAGGATCAGCCCGCCGCGCGGGCCGCGCAGCGTCTTGTGCGTGGTCGAGGTGGTGAAATGGGCGTGCGCGATCGGGCTCGGATACACCCCGGCGGCAATCAGCCCCGCGTAGTGCGCCATGTCC
>JAEUMX010000243.1 GCA_016791285.1 Burkholderiales bacterium | reverse complement strand
GGAAGGGCGCGAGGGGCTGCGCAAGGGTTTCCTGCTCGGCTCGCCGGTTTCGTTCGTGCTCGTGCAGCACCGGCAGCTGGTCGACAGTCTGCTCAAGACCATCTGGCGCAGCCTCGACCTGCCAGCCGACATGGCGCTGGTGGCGGTGGGCGGCTACGGTCGCGGCGAGCTCTTCCCGTACTCCGACATCGATGTCCTGATCCTGCTTCCGCCGGGCGGAGAGAACCGCTACCGGAAGTTCGTCGAAGAGCTCGTCGGCATACTCTGGGATATCGGTCTGGACATCGGCCACAGCGTGCGCACCGTCGAACAGTGCATCGAGCTCGCCGCCCAGGACGTCACCATTCAGACCAACCTGCTCGAGGCCCGTCGGCTGGCCGGGAGCCGGAAGCAGTACGCCTGCCTGCAGATCATGCTCGCCCGCGATCTTGATGCGAAGAATTTCTTTCTCGCCAAGCAGCTCGAGCAGCGCCAGCGCTACAACCGCTCCAACGACACCGCATACAACCTCGAGCCCAACCTGAAGGATTGTCCCGGCGGGCTGCGCGATCTGCAGACCATCCTCTGGATCAGCCGCGCCGCCCATCTCGGGCGCAGCTGGGACGACCTCGCGGCCACGCGGCTCATGACGCGCGACGAGGTGCGCGAGATCAAGCGGCACGAGCTTTTTCTGCGCGGCTTGCGGGTGCGCCTGCACTACCTGGCCGGCCGGCGTGAGGATCGCCTGCTCTTCGACTATCAGAATCAGCTCGCGAAAGAGCTGGGCTACCGCGATGGCGTCGCGCGGCGGGCGAGCGAACAGCTGATGCAGCGCTTCTACCGCACGGCGAACAACGTCCGCGAGCTCAACAACACACTGCTGCTCAACCTGCGCACGCGCATGCAGCCGCCGCCGGAAGCGCCGCCCTCGCCGCTCAACGAGCGGTTCGAGGCCCGCCACGAGCTGCTCGAAGCGCGCACGAGCGACCTGTTCGAGCGCGAACCCACCGCCATCCTCGAGACCTTCCTGGTCCTGCAGCAGCACCTCGAGCTGCAGGGCATCGGCCCCGAAACCCTGCGCGCGTTGCGCCGGGCAAGCCGCAGCATCGGGAGCACATTCCGCCGCGATCCGCGCAATCAGGCGCTGTTCCTCGCCATCCTGCGCGAGCCGCATGCCCTGGTCCGGGTGCTGCGGCTCATGAACCAGTGCGGCGTGCTGGCGCGCTACGTTCCGGAGTTCGGTCGCATCGTCGGCCAGATGCAGCACGACCTCTTCCACGTCTACACGGTGGACGAGCACATCATGAAAGTGCTGCGCAACCTGCGCCGTTTCACGATCAAGGAATTCACCCATGAGTACCCGCTTTGCAGCCGGCTGATCGGGGACTTTCGCCAGCCCGAGCTGCTCTACATCGCGGCCCTCTTCCACGACATCGCCAAGGGGCGCGGCGGCGATCACTCGGAGCTGGGCGCGGTGGACGCGCGCCGCTTCTGCCGCCGGCACGGACTCGCGCGCGAGGAAACAGACCTCGTCGCCTGGCTCGTCCGCGATCACCTCGTGATGTCGTCCACGGCGCAGAAATCCGACCTCTCCGATCCGGCGGTGGTGATGAGCTTCGCCGCCCGCGTGCAGACCCCGCGGCGGCTCGGCGCGCTCTATCTGCTCACCGTCGCGGATATCCGCGGCACCAGCCCGAAGGTCTGGAACGGGTGGAAGGCGAAGCTCCTCGAGGATCTCTTCTGGGCAACTCAGCGCGCGCTGGCGGGCGACGGTTCCGCAATCGATGTGACGCTCACGCGGCGCAAGGCGGAGTCGCGGGCGAAGCTCAGGTTGTACGCGATCGGCGAAGGGACGGAGGACGCGCTGTGGGACAAGCTCGATACCGCCTACTTTCTGCGCCACGATGTACAGGAAATCGCCTGGCACACGCGGCAGCTCTTCTTCCGGCCGAACACGCCGCAGCCCGTGGTGAAGGCGCGCCTCTCGCCCGCGGGCGAGGGTCTGCAGGTCATGATCTACACCCGCGACGAGAAGGATCTATTTGCGCAGATATGCAGCTTTTTCGAGCGCATGAACTACAACATCGTCGAGGCCAAGATCTACACCACCCGTCACGGTTACGCTCTCGACAGCTTTCAGGTGCTGGACGTGTTCAACAAGACCGCCCACTACCGCGACGTGATCAGCACCATCGAGCATGAGCTCGCCGACCGGCTGATGCGCAGGACACCGCTGGATCCGCCTGCATCGGGGCGGCTGTCGCGCCATCTCAAGCACTTTCCGATCACCCCGGCGGTGGGACTGTACCCCGACGAGCGCGGCGCGTTCCACGTGCTTTCGATCGTCGCCGGCGACCGCCCGGGCCTGCTTTCGCGAATCTCCCGCATCCTTGCCGACTATGGCGTCCTGGTGCACACCGCGAAGATCAACACGCTCGGCGAGCGCGCCGAAGACACCTTTCTCGTGACCGGAGCCGCGCTGCGCGACGCGAAATCGACGCTGCGTCTGGAATCGGATCTGCTCGCCGCGCTGGAGTCCTGACGCCGAGCTCACTCGTCGGGAACGGGCAGATCGGGAAACAGGACCTCGCTGAAACCGAAGTTCCTCAAGTCGCGAATACGCATCGGGTACAGGATGCCGTGGAGGTGATCGACCTCGTGCTGCACGACCCGCGCGTGGAATCCCGAGACGGTGCGATCGATGGCCGCGCCGTGCTGGTCGAACCCCTGGTAGCGCAGCTCGCGATAACGCGGCACCAGCCCACGCATCCCCGGCACCGAAAGGCATCCTTCCCAGCCCTCCTCCATCTCCGGCCGCACCGGCATGAGCACCGGGTTGACGAGCACGGTATAGGGGACTGTCTCGACGTCCGGATAGCGCGGGTTCTGCGTCACGCCGAAGACGACCACCTGCAGGCCGACGCCGATCTGCGGGGCGGCGAGCCCGGCGCCGTCGAGCGCCGCCATGGTGTCGTGCATGTCCTCGAGCAGTGCGTCGAGCGCGGCGGTGCCGAACTCGCGCACCGGTTGCGCCGGCACCAGGAGCCGGCGATCGCCCATCTTGAGCACCGGCCTAATCGCCATGAACTTCCACCAGGCGGTCGAGCACGCGCTTCACCTTGCCGACGGCCGCCTGCAGGGTGACCTGCAGCTCCGGCAGCCGGATGCCGTCCCGACTGCTGCCGCGCCCCGCGGCAGCGTTCGCGATCACCGCGATCGCCGCGTACTCGAGCCCGATCTCGCGTGCCAGGGCGGCCTCCGGCATGCCGGTCATCCCGACCATGTCGACGCCGTCGCGCTCCAGCCGATCGATCTCCGCCGCTGTCTCGAGCCGGGGTCCCTGCGTGGCGCCGTAGACGCCGCCGAGCTTGAGCGGCACGTCCGCGAGTTGCGCTGCGCGCAGGCACTTCTCCTGTAGCGGGCGCGAATACGGGGCCGTGAAGTCGATGTGCGTGACGGGCTGGTCCGAGCCCTCGAAGAAGGTGTTTTTGCGGCTGTGCGTGTAATCGATGATCTGATCGGGAAGCACGAGGGCGCCCGCTTCCAGGTCCGAGCGGATGCCGCCCACCGACGCGATCGCGATCACCCCGCTCACGGCGAGCGAGTGCAGCGCCCAGATGTTGGCGCGATAGTTGACCAGGTGCGGCGGGATGGTGTGGCCGTATCCGTGGCGCGCCAGGAAAACGACCTCGGTACGGTTGAGGTGACCGAAGGTGAGAGCGCCCGACGGATCGCCGTAGGGCGTGCGCACGACGCGCTGTCCGCTCACTTCCAGGTTGGTCAGCTGGGCGACGCCGGAGCCACCGATGATCGCGAGCATGGGCGGGGCTCAGGTTGCGGGCAGCGCGTAGATCGCGGGCAGATTGCGCCACGCCCCGTGCACGTCCATGCCGAAGCCGAAGACATAGCGATCCGGCACGCGCACGCCCACGAAGTCAGCGGCGATGGGCTTCGGCCGGCCGATGTCCTTGTCGGCCAGCACCGCGGAGTGGAAGGCGGTCGCGCCGCTCTCCAGGATGCGCGTGCGCACCGCGGCAAGGGTCTGCCCTTCGTCCAGGATGTCGTCCAGCACCAGCACCACCCGCCCCGCGACGCTTTCCTTCGGTCCGACCTGCCAGCTGATCTCGCCACCCCGCGTCCCGCGCCGGTAACGGGTCACGTGGATGTAATCGAAATCGAGGGGAAAGTGGAGCTGGGGCAGCAGGTGGCCCGTGAACACCACCGCACCGCCCATCACCGAGAGCACGAGCGGCCGGCGCTCGTGCAGGCGTGCCGTGATCTCCTCGCTGACGCGGCGCACGGCCGCAGCCACGGTGCCCGCGGAGCAGATCTCGTCCGCGGTCTGCAGGATCTTCCAGGCATCCGCCGCTGCGATCGCGTCAGGCATTGAAAGGGTCGAGGTCGTGGTCCGAGGATCCACGCTGAATCATACCGGGTTGCGCCGGGCTCAACCGAGCTCTCCTGCCACTGCCTTGATATACGCCCGCAGGCCGTCCTGTACCTCCGAGTGGCGCAAGCCGTACTGAATCGTTGCCTGCAGATAGCCCAACTTCGATCCGCAATCGTAGCGGGTGCCCTTGAAGGCATAGGCGAGGAAGGGCTCCTCCGCGAGCAGCGCCGCGATCCCGTCGGTGAGCTGGATCTCCCCGCCCGCGCCCGGCGTGACGGTGCGCAGATGGTGAAAGATCTGCGGCGTCAGGATGTAGCGCCCGACCACCGCGAGATTGCTCGGCGCCACCTCCGGCTTCGGCTTTTCGACGATGCCCTCGATCTCGTGCAGCCGCTCGCCGATCGGGGTGCTGCGCACGATGCCGTAGCTCGAAGTCTCCGCGCGCGGCACGGTCTGCACGCCCAGGATCGAGCAGTGGCGATACTCGAAGACCTCGACCATCTGCTGGATCGCGGTCGGCGCGGCGTCGATGAGGTCGTCGGCCAGGATCACGGCGAACGGGTGATCGCCGACCACGTTGGCCGCGCACAGCACCGCATGGCCCAGCCCGAGCGGGTCGGCCTGGCGGATGTACACGCAGTTGACGTTCTTCGGAATGATGCCGCGCACGATGGCGAGCAACTCCTGCTTGCCGCGCGCTTCGAGCTCGGTTTCCATTTCGTATGCCTTGTCGAAGTGGTCCTCGATCGCGCGTTTGCCGCGGCCGGTGATGAAGATCATGTCCGTGATCCCGGCCGACATCGCCTCCTCCACTGCGTGCTGGATCAGCGGTTTGTCGACGATCGGCAGCATCTCCTTCGGACTCGCCTTGGTCGCGGGCAGAAACCGCGAGCCCATGCCCGCCACCGGAAAAACTGCCTTCGTAATCAGTTTCATGCAGAACTCCCTTGTCGAGAACTTGGTGAATCACCTAACAGCGCCATCAACCCATCCTCGTCGAGCACCGGGATCTCGAGCGCGAGTGCGCGCTCGTACTTCGTACCCGGATCGGCGCCGACGACGACGTAATCCGTCTTGCGCGACACGCCCCCCGTCACCTTTCCGCCCGCGGCCTCGATGCGCCCCTGGGCTTCCTCGCGGCTCAAGTGCGGGAGCGTTCCGGTCAGCACGAAGGTCTTGCCGTGCGCGGCACCCACGCGGATCGCCCTACCGACCAGCTTTGCCCACTTCACGCGAGCCCTTCTGCGAAGTGAGACGATCACCTCCCGGTTATGGCGTTCCGAGAAAAAACTCGCGATGCTCGCCGCCACGACCGGTCCGACATCGGGAACCTGTTCAAGTGCCGCGGGCCCCGCCTTCATCATCGCGCACAGGCGGCCGAAATGCTGCGCCAGATCCTTCGCTGTCGCCTCCCCGACATTGCGGATGCCCAGCGCGTAGATGAAGCGGGCAAGGGTCGTATTCTTGCTGGCCTCGATCGCGGCCATGACGTTCGCCGCCGACTTTTCCGCCATCCGGTCGAGATCGGCGAGCGTCGCCTCGTTCAAGCGATAGAGGTCGGACGGGTCACGCACGAGGTCCCGGTCCACCAGTTGATCGACCAGCTTCTCTCCCAGCCCCTCGATATCCATGGCGCGCCGCGACGCAAAGTGCAGGAGCGCCTGTTTGCGCTGTGCGGGGCAGTAGAGTCCGGCGGTGCACCGCGCCACGGCCTCGTCCGGCAGGCGCTCGACGCGCGAGCCGCAGACCGGGCACAGCGCCGGCATCACGAACACGCGGCTCGTGGCGGGCCGCCGCTCGCGGACGACCGACACCACTTCCGGGATCACGTCGCCGGCCCGCCGCACCAGCACCTGATCGCCGATGCGCACGTCCTTGCGGCGGATCTCGTCCTCGTTGTGCAGGGTCGCGTTGGTGACCGTGACACCGCCCACGAACACGGGCTTGAGCCGCGCCACAGGGGTCAGCGCCCCGGTGCGGCCGACGTTGACTTCGATGTCCATGACTTCGGTGACAGCTTCTTCGGCGGGGTACTTGTGGGCGATGGCAAAGCGCGGCGCGCGCGCGACGAAGCCGAGCCGCTCCTGCGCCTTGAGATCGTTCACCTTGTACACCACCCCGTCGATTTCGTAGGGCAGCCGGTCGCGCTGCTCGCCGATCTCGCGGTAGTAGTCGAGCAGGCGCGCCACCCCGGATGCCACCCGCCGCTCGGGCGCCACGCGGAACCGCTGCCGCATCAGGTATTGCAGCAACTCGGCGTGCGTCGTCCAATGCTCCGCCGCGCCCTCGACTGCGCCGATGCCGTAGGCGAAGAACGTGAGCGGGCGCCGCGCGGTCACCTTGGGATCGAGCTGCCGCAGGCTGCCGGCGGCCGCATTGCGCGGATTGGCGAATATCTTCTCGCCGCGCGCAAGCTGATCGCGATTGAGCTTCTCGAAGTCGCGCTTGAGCATGATCACTTCACCGCGCACCTCGAGCAGGCGCGGCGGGCTCGGGTCCGCCAGGCGCAGCGGGATCGCGCGCACGGTGCGAAGATTGGCCGTAACGTCCTCGCCGGTGAAGCCGTCGCCACGCGTGGCGCCGACGGCAAAGCGGCCGTCCTCGTAGGCAAGGCTGATCGCCAGACCGTCGAATTTGGGCTCGGTCGCGTATTCGATCGCGTCCACCCCCAGTGCCTCGCGCGCCCTTCGATCGAACGCGATTACGTCTTCCTCGCCGAATGCGTTATTGAGCGAGAGCATCGGCACGCGATGCGTGACCGCCGCGAAGTCCGCACGGGGCGCGGCGCCCACGCGCTGGCTCGGCGAATCGGGCGTCACCAGATCGGGGTGGGCCGCCTCCAGAGCCAGCAGCTCCCGAAAGAGCGCGTCGTATTCGCTATCGGGCACGGTCGGCTGATCCAGGACGTGGTAGCGGTAGTTGTGGGTGTCGATCTCCTCCCTCAACGCCCGCAACCGGCGGACGACGTCGGCCGGCACCGACGTCGACATCAGGAAAAGAGTCTGAGCGCGAGCCCGCTGCCGGGCACGATGCCGCGCGCCTTGAGCGCACCCTGAATGGTCTCGATCTGGCCGGAAATCTTATCGAGGCCGGTCGGACTCAAGGGCGTGCGCTTGTCGTCGACGATCGTCCCATTGAGGCCGTTGGCGAAGTGCCGGGCGAGCTCCGTCATGCGGCGGAACGTCTGGCGCCCATCGGGCACTCGCGCGACGTCGATCACGAGCGTTACGCCCTCGCTGCGCAGATGCTTCATCGAACTCGCCTCGAACGGCACCCCGTCCATGCTTGCGAGCACGACCAGGGTCGCGCCGTGGTCGTCCAGCAGGTGAAACGCGCCATCGGCCATGAGGGTGAAGCCGGAGGACTCGGCCAGCGCACGCAGCTTCGTTCCGGAGAGTCCGGTGACATCGCCGGGGATGATGTTGACGCCGATCGCAACATCGTGGTCGACGCAGAACTCGTCGAGCTCCACCGCCTGCGCCAGTGCGCCCGCCTCGTCGTCATAGGAGACGCTCGCCCCGAGGTCCGCGGCGATGCCGTCGACGATTTCGCGAAACCGTGCCAGTTGCGCCGCGGAGACGGAGCCGCGACGATCCGCCAGCTGCAGCGCGATGCGCATCGGAGCCGCCGGCTCGCATTCCGGATCTGCCAGAATCCAGGGACCCTCTCCGCCTTCACGCACTTCGATGCGAATCGGCTTGCCGATGCCGCCGAGCTCTTTCTCCGCGCGCGCGCGCGGTTCGCCTTGCAGCGGCGCGCCGCCGTCGAGCGTGGCCCGGTAGTCGACGTCCGGCGCCTTGACGTGCGCTGTCGCCTCGCGTACAGGCGCGGCGGACACATCCGCAACCTCCGGGTCCGGCCGGGCGGTGAGCTGCGGTTCCTGGGAAATCGACGGCAGATCGGGCTCGGCGGTGCGCGCGGCGCCTGTGTACGAAGGTTCGAGGCGCGGCTCGGCTTCGTCTTCAGCCTCCGTATCGGGCACGTCCGGTGCGGACGGCATGTCGGTGACCAGGGCCTCCTGCGCAACCCGGGCCTCCTCGATGCGCTGGCGGTAGCGCCTCTCCTGCCACACATTGAACAGGTAGACGCCTGCGATCACGATCAGACCGACGACAATCAGGCTCAGCTGTAAATCGCTCATCTCGGGTTCAGGCAGTCGCCTCCTCCTGCATCTTCATCGCTTCCTCCACGTCCACCGCCACCACCCGCGACACGCCGAGCTCCTGCATGGTCACCCCGACGAGCTGCTCCGCGATCTCCATCGTGATCTTGTTGTGGCTGATCACGATGAACTGCGTGTGGCCCGCCATTTTCTTCAGCAGCCGGCAGAAACGCTCGGTGTTGGTGTCGTCGAGCGGTGCGTCGACCTCGTCGAGGAGGCAGAACGGCGCCGGGTTCAGGAGAAAGAGCGAAAACACGAGCGACAGCGCCGAGAGCGCCTTCTCACCCCCGGACAGGAGATGGATCGACGTGTTGCGCTTGCCCGGCGGCTGGGCGATCACCTGCACCCCGCCATCGAGTATCTCCTCGCCGGTCAGGACGAGCTTGGCCTGGCCGCCCCCGAACAGCGCCGGGAACATCTCGGCGAGATGCACGTTCACCTGGTCGAAGGTGGCGACCAGGCGCTCGCGCGTCTCGCGGTCGATGCGCCGGATCGCCGCCTCGAGAGTCGCCATGGCCTCGTTCAGGTCGGCGGACTGGGCGTCGAGGTACTGCTTGCGCTGGGTCGCCGCGTCGAGCTCTTCCACCGCCGCCAGGTTGACCGCACCGAGTGCCGCGATCTCCTCGCTCAGGCGCGCGATCTCGGTGTTCAAGGCGCCGGAGCGCACCCCCTTTTCGAGCAGCCCGGCAAGCTCCGCCTCGTCTGCGCCGGCGTCCTGAAGCTGCTGCGCAAAGCCCTGCTCGTTGAGGCGCGCTTCCTGTTCCTTCAGGCGCAGATCGGCAATGCGGCTGCGCAGCGGGTCGAGCTTGCGTTCGCAGGCAAGCCGTTCCTCTTCCGCCGCACCGAGATCCGACTCGACGGTCTCGACCGCCAGACGTGCGTTGCCCACCTTCTGCTCGCGTTCGGCGCGCACGCCGAGCGAACGCTGCAGCGCTTCCGCGAGCGGCGTCTCGTCGAACGTGAGCCGCTCGGCATCGAGCTCGGCAAGGGTCGCCGCCTCGCGCGCCACCTGCTCCGCGAGCAGGCGCTGCTGGCCGCCCAGTTCGTCCAGGCGGGCCGCGCAGGCCTTGCGCTGGTAGTCGGTTTCCTGCAGTTCGCGGTCTGCGGCCTGTACGGCGGCTCGCTGCGCGGCAAGCGCCTGGTCGGCGGCGGCAAACTGCGTGCGCGTGGCGGCGAGCTGCGATCGGGCCAGTGCGAGCGCCTCGCCATAGTGTGCGACGTTGGCGGCGGCTGTCTCGCGCTCATTGCTCTCGGCCGCGACCTGCTGGTCGAGCTCGCCCAGCTCGCGCTCGATCTGGGCGTCGCGGCCCTGCGCCCGATCCGCCTGGTCGGCGAGCTTGAGGTGCTCGAGCTGCAGGCGGTGACGTTCCTGGCGGGCTGCTTCGAGCCGCCCGCGGGCGGCGTCCAGATCCTGCCGCGCGACCCGCAACGCGCCCTCGGCGTCGTCGCGGGCGTCGCGCCGCTGCGCGAGCTGCGCATGTTCCTGGGCCACCGATACGCGCAGCTGCTCGATCTCCCGCTGGCGCGTGAGCACTCCGTGCAGCTCGGACTCGGGTGCGTGGAAGACGACGCCGTGGCGCGTGAAGAGGTGTCCGCTGCGGGTGACGATGAGCTCGCCGGATTCGAGCCGGTCGCGCACGGCGAGCGCGGTCGCGCCGTCCTCGGCGAGGTAGACGCGCGCCAGCCAATCGTCGAGCAGCGGGCGACACGCCTCGTTCTTGCACCGCACGTGATCGATAAGGCGCGGCAGACCGCGATCGCGTGCCGCGAACGGCGCTGCCGGCAGCGACGGGGCATCGAAGAGGGCGATCTTCCCCGGCGGCCGGTCGTCGAACCAGGGCCGGGCGCGGGCGACATCCTCCAGCTCGACCGCGTCCAGGCGTTCGCGGAGCACCGATTCGAGCGCGTCTTCCCAGCCCGCTTCGATATCGATGCCCTGCCACAGCCGGGGCAGCGCGTCTATGCCTTGGCGGACCCGCCACGCACCGAGCTGCTCGCCGTTGCCGACCCGGCTTTGCAGCTGCTCCAGGGCCTGCAGACGCGCCGTGCTGCGGGCGAGCTCCTGCGTGGCGTGCTCGAGTCCGCTCGCCGCGCCACGCGCTGTCTGCTCGCGCTCCGGCAGCACTGCCTCGGCCGCCGCCAGCGCGCCCTGAGCGTGCTCGACCGTGTCGTCGAGGGCAGCGATGCGGTTGCCCAGATCGGCCATCGCGCCCGCATCGGGGTGCACCAGCCCGGCGCGCTCCTGGGCAAGGCGCGCGCGCCGCTGGGAATGCTGTGCGAGCAGCTTGTCGGCGTGATCGCGCCGCGTTTCCTCGATGCGCCACGTCTGTTCGGCGGCAGCGACCGACCGCGCGGCCCCCTCCACCTCGGCCTGTCGTGCCCGGAAGGCGGACTCGGCATCGGGCAGCTCGGCGCGCGCTAGATCGGCTCGCGCATGCGCGCCTGCGACCGCACCCGTCGCGGCGGCGAGCCGTTCCTGCGCCTCGCGCTGCGCGGCTGCCACCGTATCCTGCTGGCCGCTGCCCTGCTCGATGCGCGCCCGCACCGAGGCGATGCGCTGCTCCGTGCGCTGGCGATTGTCGCGCACGAACGCGAGCTCCTGCTCGATGCGCGCCACTTCGGCGTTGCTTTCGTAGAGCTCGCCCTGTGCGCCGTGCAGCGCATCGCCCGCCGCATAGTGCTCCGTGCGCAGCAGCTCGGCCCGCTTCTCGGCGTCGCGCAGACGCGCGGTCTCGGACTCGAGCTCGACCGATGCGCGTTCGAGCTCGCGTTGCAGACGATTGCGCTGATTTCCCGCTTCCTGCCTTTTCACGTACCAGAGCAGCTGCTGGGTGCGGGCGAGCTGCGCCTGCAGCGCCTGGTAACGCTGCGCGGTCTCAGCCTGCGTCGCGAGATGTTCGATCTGGATGACGAGCTCGCGCTGGATGTCTTCGACCCGGTTCAGGTTGCTGCGCGTATCGGCCAGCCGGAGCTCGGTCTCGCGGCGGCGCTCGCGGTACTTCGACACCCCCGCCGCCTCTTCGAGGAAGACGCGGATCTCCTCGGGCTTCGCCTCGACGATGCGCGAGATGGTGCCCTGCTCGATGATCGCATAGGCCCGTCCGCCCAGGCCGGTGCCGAGGAAGATGTCGGCGACATCGCGCCGCCGGACGTGCAGATTGTTGATGTAGTAGGACGAGTCGCCGTCCCGCTGCAGCACGCGCTTGACCACGATCTCGCCGTACTGCGACCAGGCGCCGCCCGCCTTGCCGAGACTGTTGTCGAAGTGCATCTCGACGCTGGCGCGGCCTGCCGGCTTGCGCTCGCCGGCGCCGTTGAAGATCACGTCCTGCATGGTCTCGCCGCGCAGGTGGCGCGCCGAGGACTCGCCCAGCACCCAGCGCACCGCGTCGATGACGTTCGACTTGCCGCAGCCGTTTGGACCCACTATGCCCACGATCTGTCCCGGCAGCGGCACCTGGGTGGGGTCGACGAACGACTTGAAGCCCGCGAGCTTGAGGTGGGTGAGGCGCAAAGGCGGCGAGTATCTGTTCGATATAATGCGAAACCTCTGCGTCGTGTCGGCGGTCACCGCGCGATGATGGCCCGCACGCGTCAGAGGTTTGGCGCGCAGATTCTACAGCAAGTGCACGAGGCGAGAGAATGCCGCAACGACCCGGCCGGACTCTGGAGACTTTCGCGAACCCCGCGCCCGAGCGCGACTTCGCCATCCACATGGAGCTTCCGGAGTTCACGTGCCTGTGCCCGAAGACCGGCCAGCCCGACTTCGCGACCCTCTATCTCGACTACGTGCCGGATCGCAAGTGCGTGGAACTGAAGAGCCTCAAGCTCTATATCTGGTCCTATCGCGACGAGGGCGCCTTTCACGAGGCCGTGACCAACCGCATTCTCGACGATCTCGTGGCGGCGACCAAGCCGCGCTTCATGCGGCTCACGGCGCGGTTCAACGTGCGCGGCGGCATCTTCACCCACGTCGTCGTCGAGCACCGCAAACGCGGCTGGCGGCCTCCTCCGGCGGTCGACATCGGCGCCTTTCCGGCGGCGTCGCCGACCGGCAGCCGCTGAGTCTGGCCGGCGCGCCACGGCGGGGTTTGGTGTTGGCGCAGACCTCCACATATAATCCGGCGTCCTGCGGCGCCGCTGCGCCCGTGGCGACACCCAACCTTCACACGGAAGACCAACGATGAGAGAGCTGCAGGCCGCCATCGAAGAAGCGTTCGAGCGCCGCGCGAGCATCACGCCGCGCATCGTCGACGCGAAGCTCAAGGACGCCGTCGAGCAGGTGATCGGTCTGCTCGACGAAGGCCGACTGCGTGTTGCCGAGAAAATCGAGGGACGCTGGGTCACCCACGAATGGGTCAAGAAGGCGGTGCTGCTGTCGTTTCGCATCGACGACAACAGTGTGCTGAAGGGTGGCCACACCAGTTACTTCGACAAGGTGCCCTCGAAGTTCGCCGACTACAGCTCGCGCGATTTCCGCGCCGGCGGCTTCCGCATCGTGCCACCCGCCACTGCCCGACGGGGTGCCTTCATTGCCCGCAACGTGGTGCTGATGCCTTCGTTCGTGAACATCGGCGCCTATGTCGACGAGGGCACGATGGTCGATACCTGGGCGACGGTGGGTTCCTGCGCACAGATCGGGAAGAACGTGCACCTCTCCGGTGGCGTTGGCATCGGCGGGGTGCTCGAGCCGCTGCAGGCGACCCCCACCATCATCGAGGACGACTGCTTCATCGGCGCCCGCGCGGAGGTCGCCGAGGGCGTGATCGTGGAGGAAGGGGCCGTGATCTCGATGGGCGTCTACATCGGCCAGAGCACGAAGATCTACCACCGTGAAACCGGCGCGGTCACCTACGGGCGGATCCCTGCCGGGGCGGTCGTCGTGCCCGGCAACCTGCCCGCCGCGGATGGCAAGCACAGCTTGTACTGCGCCGTCATCGTGAAGCAGGTGGACGCGAAGACCCGCGCCAAGACCGGGATCAACGAGCTTCTGCGCGGGATTTAGCCCCCCCTCTCGCGCCTGCGGCAAGGGATCGGGGGCAGTTTCGTGGCATGGAGCTTGCGGATTCCCCCGCGACTCGACTCCCGGCCACCCGAACGCTGCCTCTGCACGCAGCAAGTGCTTGAAATCCTTGCGACGCGCGCACCAAGATCCATGTTTCTCACGCCCCTCTTCAAGCTCATGCAGGAGAAGCAGGCCTCGGACCTCTTCTTCACGATGGGGGCGCCGATCCAGATCAAGATCAACGGCACCGCGATGCCGTT
>JAEUMX010000207.1 GCA_016791285.1 Burkholderiales bacterium | reverse complement strand
AAGTGCTCGCGGCGCTCGAGAAATGCCGCCGCCAGGCGATCCGCGCCGGCGAAATGATCAGCCGCATGCGCGAGTTCATCCGCAGTCGCCACCCGCGGCCGACGCAGTGCGACGTCAACGCAGTCGTCCACGAAGCGGTCGACCTTACCGACTTTCACTCGGAGGATGCCGGCGTGACCATCGAGATGGCACTTGCCGCAGCGCTGCCGCCCACCCATGCGGACCCCACGCTCCTTGTGCAGGTCGTCGTCAACCTGCTGCAGAACGCCATCGAGGCCATGAGAAACTGCGCCCCGCGACAGCGGTCGTGCACTATCGCGACCGGGATGCATGAGGACGGCTCGATCATGGTGTCCGTCTCCGACCACGGCAGCGGGTTTCCCGACGGCATCGGCGATGCGATCTACCGACCCTTCTTCACCACCAAACCCCAGGGCCTGGGACTCGGCCTGTCCATTTGCCGCTCGGTGGTCGAGGCGCATGGCGGCCGCCTATGGCACGAAGTCAGGCCGGAAGGCGGCTGCACCTTCCACTTCACTGTCGCGGCGGGGTCTCCCCCGTGAACGTCGATGAGGGGGGACGGCATGTCTTCGTGGTCGACGATGACGAAGCGGTGCGCGATGCGCTCGGGTTGCTCCTGCGCACCGCAGGCCTGCGCGTGGAAACGTTCGAGTCGGCGGCCGCTTTCCTCAAGGCCTATCGACCGGCGCGGGCCGGCTGCCTCGTGCTCGATATACGGATGCCGGGTATGAGCGGGCTCGACCTGCAGGACGAGCTGCACAAGCGGCGCGCACGGCTGCCGATCGTTTTCCTCACCGCGCATGGTGACGTTCCGATGGCTGTCCGGGCGCTCAAGAAGGGTGCGTCGGATTTCATCGAAAAGCCCATCGATCAGCAGCGACTGGTACTGGCCGTTCTGCAGGCGCTGCGCGAGGACGCGAGCTCACCGCAACGAATGCCGCCCGCCGGCGCAAGCACGGGGAGCATTGCACCACGACTCGAAACCCTGTCGGCGCGCGAGCGCGAAGTGCTGCACGCCGTGCTCGAAGGCAAGCAGACGCGGCACATCTCCGAGGACCTCTGCATCAGCGTCAGGACGGTGGAGTTTCACCGCGCCCGAATCCGCGAGAAGCTGGGAGTCGCATCTCTGGCCGAACTCTTCCGCCTCTTCATCCCGGACCCAGGCGACATTGCGTAGTGTGTCTCGACGGAGCGGGCATGGTGATCGCGTGCTTCGGTCTTCCAGTTTCGAGGGACTCAGTGCGCCTTCCCGTAGCGCTCGAGAACATGGCGGATCATGCCTTTGGCAAGCTCCTCCTCACCGAAGAAGACCTTTTCGGCGGCCTCGCGCTCGAGCATCCCCGCCTCTTCTTCGGTGTGGGTCCGCACGATCGTCACGACGCCCGGATTGAGCGTGCGGGCCGTCTTGAGCATCTGCCGCACATCGAAGGTGTCGGGAGCGGCCACGACCAGCATGCTCGCGCGGGCGATGTGGGCCTGAATCAGAACAGCCGGATCGCAGGCGTCGCCGGAGACCGCCGCCATTCCGTTCGCGCGCAGCCATTCCACCCGCTCGCGGTTCTCCTCGGCGATGACGAACGGAATGCCCTGAGCGGAGAGCGCATCCGCGATGCGCCGCCCGACCCGACCATAGCCCACGAGAACGACCTGTCCTGCCAGATACTTCTCGTCCGTCGACATCGGCAGCTCCGACAGCGGGTCGCCCGATTTTTCCAGCATGCTGACGAGCGTCGAGTTCGACCGGATCCAGCTCTTCAGCGGCTTCACGCCCGCGAACACCAGCGGGTTCAAGGCAATGGAGATCAGCGCGCCGGCAAGAATCAGGCTCTGGCCTTCGACCGGAAGCAGTCCCAGGCCGACGCCGAGGCCGGCCAGGATGAACGAGAACTCCCCGATCTGCGCGAGACTCGCCGACACCGTGAGCGCGGTGCTGAGCGGGTAGCGGAACGCGAGCACCACGGCGGCGGCGGCGATCGATTTGCCTATGACGATGATGCCGACGACGGCCAGCACCTGCAGCGGTTGCTCGATCAACACCTTCGGATCGAACAGCATGCCCACGGAGACAAAGAAGAGCACGGCGAAGGCTTCGCGCAGCGGCAGCGACTCCTCCGCGGCACGATGACTGAACTCCGACTCCCGCAGCACCATGCCCGCGAAAAAGGCGCCGAGCGCAAAGGACACGCCGAATAGGACGCTCGCTGCATAGGCAATGCTGACGGCGGCAGCCACGACACATAGCGTGAAGAGCTCGCGTGAGCCGGTGCGTGCCACCTGCCATAACAGCGCGGGGAAAACCCGGCGGCCGACCACCAGCATGAGTGCGATGAACGCCGCCACCGCGAGCAGCGTGGTGCCGAGGGTCCACCAGAGATTGCCGCCTTCGCTGTGCGGGGTGCTGCCGCCGAGCCAACCCGCTGCGGCAGGCAGCAGCACGAGCACGAGCACCATGGCCAGGTCTTCGACGATGAGCCAGCCCACGGCGATGCGACCGTTCATGGACTCCAGCACGCCGCCGACCTCCAGGGCCCTCAGCAGCACGACCGTGCTCGCGACGGAGAGCGCCAGACCGAACACGAGCGCGCCGCCAAGCCCCCAACCCCAGGCGGTGGCCACCCCCGCCCCGAGCGCAGAAGCCACGGCGATCTGCAGTACCGCTCCTGGCACGGCGATCTTGCGCACCTCCATGAGGTCATTCAGGGAGAAGTGCAGGCCGACGCCGAACATCAGCAGCATCACGCCGATCTCGGCCAGTTCGCTGGCTATCGCGGTGTCGGCGACAAAACCCGGTGTGAATGGACCGATCAGGATGCCGGCCAACAGGTAGCCGACCAGTGCGGGCAGTTTCAGGCGGACGGCAACAACGCCCAGCACGACGGCGAGGCCGAGTGCGGTCGCGATGGTCGTGATGAGCGGCGCGGCATGGAGCATCGGGACGCTTCCTCGATTCGTGGTAGAGGACGAGACGTTCTCTGAAAGCAGACGGAATCCTTAGCCGGGATCCGCGACTGCAGAAAAGTTCAGCCCGTTACCTGGGCGTTGGCGATGGCAGCAATCGGTTCACCGCCTTTTCCGATTGCAAGATCGCGCCGCCGGTATTCGCGACCATCGATAAAAGGAGTAAGCTAACGCTATAAGGTTTGATCAAAATCAAACTGTCGCAGCGCATCTCATTTAACCTTAAGCAGTTCCATTCTTGTCCAATCTCACGCACCCCGCAGGAGGCGAGCGATGAGCACTAATCCTATCGATATCCCCAACGTCCCCACCAGCAACCGCAAGCTTGCGACGTGGGTCAGCGAGATGACTTCGCTGTGCAAGCCCGATCAGGTCGTCTGGTGTGACGGGTCGCAGGCCGAGTATGACCGCCTTTGCGAACAGCTGGTCAAGGCAGGCATATTCATCCGCCTCAACCCGGAAAAGCGGCCAAACTGCTTCCTCGCCCGGTCCCATCCGTCCGACGTTGCGCGGGTCGAGGAGCGCACGTTCATCTGCGCTGCCACCAAAGAGGATGTCGGCCCGACCAACAACTGGGCGGACCCCGACGAAATGCGCGGGACGATGCACTCGGTGTTCGACGGCTGCATGCGCGGTCGCACGATGTACGTGATCCCGTTCAGCATGGGTCCCCTGGGCTCGCCCATCGCGAAGATCGGCGTACAGATCACCGACAGTCCCTACGTCGTCGTCAACATGCGCATCATGACCCGCATGGGTTCCAAGGTGCTCGACGTGCTGGGCGCCGATGGCTTCTTCATTCCCTGCATGCACTCGGTCGGCGCGCCGCTCGCACCGGGACAGAAGGACGTGGCCTGGCCGTGCGAGCCGGACATCGGCAAGAAGTACATCGTGCATTTCCCGGATACCTACGAGATCTGGTCCTACGGATCGGGCTACGGCGGCAACGCGCTCCTCGGCAAGAAGTGCTTGGCGCTGCGCATCGCGTCGGTGATGGCGCGCAAGGAAGGCTGGCTCGCCGAGCACATGCTGATTTCCGGCCTCGAGTCGCCGGAGGGTGAGAAGACCTACATCGCGGCCGCCTTCCCGAGCGCGTGCGGCAAGACGAATCTCGCCATGCTGGTCCCACCGAAGGGTTTCGAGGGCTGGAAGGTGACCACCGTCGGCGATGACATCGCGTGGATCAAGAAGGCACCCGACGGTCTGCTGCGTGCGATCAACCCCGAGGCCGGATTCTTCGGCGTGGCGCCCGGCACCAACATGTCGTCCAATGCGAACGCCATGCTTACCATGCAGAAGAACTCCATCTTCACCAACGTCGCCCTGACCGACGACGGCGACGTGTGGTGGGAGGGCATGGACGGCCCGCCGCCGGCGCACGCCATCGACTGGCAGGGTAAGGACTGGACGCCGGACTCCGGTCGCGCCGCAGCGCATCCGAATTCCCGCTTCACCGCCCCAGCCGGGCAATGTCCATCGATCGATCCGCAGTGGGAGAACCCCGCCGGCGTGCCGGTCAGTGCGTTCATCTTTGGCGGCCGCATGAGCAAGGACATGCCGCTCGTGTATCAGGCGTTCAACTGGGCGCACGGCGTGTATCTGGCGGCCACCATGGGCTCGGAAGCCACGGCGGCGGCGATCGGTCAGGCGGCGATGCGGCGCGACCCGATGGCGATGCTGCCCTTCTGCGGCTACAACATGGCGGACTACTTCACGCACTGGCTCAACGTCGGGCGCAAGGTCGCCAATCCACCGCGCATCTTCCGGGTGAACTGGTTCCGCAAGGACGAGAACGGCAAGTTCATGTGGCCCGGCTTCGGCCAGAACATGCGGGTGCTGAAGTGGGTCGTCGACCGCGTGCACGGCCGCGGCTTCGCCGTGGAAAGCCCGATTGGCTGGATGCCGCGCTTCGAGGACATCGAGTGGGCGGGGCTGGATTTCCCCGCCGCGAAGTTCTACGACCTGATGGCGGTGGGCCGCGACGCCGGCACGGCAGAAGCGCACTCGCACGAGGAGCTGTTCGACCGCTTCCTCGATCGCCTGCCGAAGGAATTCACCTTCGAGCGCGAACTGCTGCGCTCGCGCCTGTGGCGTTCACCCGACCGTTGGGAACTCGCCCGCGAGCAAATCTGATTCGACCGCCGTCAGGCAGCGAAGAACCCCCGGCATGTCCGGGGGTTTTTTTGCCCGCCCTTTCACGGCGCTCGGTATTCACGCAGACTCGCGACGAAATGCGGATCCGCCAGCAGAAGCTCCACGATTTGCCGGAATGCCCCCTCGTACGCTTGCGCAATACCGTCCTGCACGAAGCTCGGCAGGCTCGCTTGTCCGGCGCCCGCGATGGACGCGATCGGCTGCACGGCGGTGTCCGCGCCCGGGAAGACCGTGACGGTAGCATTCGCGTAGTACTCGTTCATCTCGGGATTGAGCGAGCTGCTGCCGTTCAACTGAAGGGTGATGGCAGGCGCAGTCGTGGCTGGCTGCGTTTCGACCTCCTGGAACACCAGACTGAACACGCGCGCGGCTGCCTCCTGCATGAGATGCGCGTCGGCATACTGCCACGTCGCACCACGGAACTCGATCGTCTGCACGTCGGGCATCGCGGGATCGACCTGCAGCGCGACGCGCGTTGCGATCGGCAGCACTACCGCGCTCGCAGCACCGACCCGAGCCGGGCGCGCGGACGGGGCAGCGACACATCCGGCGAGTGCTGCCAGCGCGACACCCGACAGGACACCTCTTGCGAAAACCCTTCGTTGCCGCCTCATCTTGCCTCACGCTGCACGAAAGCGCGCATTGTATCGCCACCGCGATCGCGATCCGGTGGTCTAACCTCGCGTTCGCCGGGTCAAACGATGCTAGGTAAGGACGGGAAGGCGGGCTAACATTAGCGGTATGCTACCGTCCCCATCCGCAAGGGAGGTGTAACCATGGCAGAGCAAACCCCACAACCACCGCCCGAAGTCGAGCTCACGGCGGCCGCGAGTGAGACGATGGCGCGGGGCGAGGATATTCGCGAGCGGGTGCATGATCTCACCCTGCAGGCACTCAAGGACCGGCACTTCGACCGCACCGGCATCCAGGACGTGATTCGCGCGGTGACCCAAGGCGTCGCGCTCGGCGCCGACCGCGACCGCGTGGACATGCGCCAGGCGATGTCCGAAGCCCTCTCGGGCCTGGACAAGGCGCTGCGCACTTCCGCCGAAGCCGGGCAGGCTGCGCTGAAGGAGCTCGCCTCCACCAGCCGCGAGTTCTCCGATGGCGAGCTCAAACAGGCAATCACCAATCTGCGCAAGCTGGAAGATGATTTCTTCTCCACCGTCGGCCAGGTCGCGGACGCTGCGAGCGAACGGGTCCGCCCCGAGCTGCGCGAGGCGCTGGCAGCGGCGCGGCGTTCCGGCACCGAGACCGGGCGCCAGGTGGCGTCGGTGATGAGCGATCTCGCGCAGCGGTTTTCGGTGGCATCGCTCGATGCAACCGTCACCGGGCTGGAGCGAGCGAGCGAATTCGGCGCGCGCTTCGCGGAACTCGCGAGCGGGGTACTGTCCGGGCTCGCCGATGCGCTGCGCACGCAGAAGACTGACCGCGACGAGCCGCCCAAGGGCGAGCAGGGAAGCTGATGCTGCGTGCCACGCTGGGGGTCATGCGTGATCTGCCGCGCCTGCATGAGATCACCTCGGTCCTGATCCGTCACGGTCTCGGCGATGTCGTCCGCCGGCTCGGCATCGCGAACATCCTGGAGCGTGCCGGGCAACTGCTCACCTGGGGCACCGCGATCGAAAGTGAGCGGCTCGAGCCGGCGCAGCGCGTGCGCCTCGCCCTCGAGGAGCTGGGGCCGACCTTCGTCAAGCTCGGTCAGGTGCTCGCCACCCGCGTCGACCTCTTCGCACCGCACTGGATCAGCGAGTTCGAAAAGCTGCATAACGAGGTGGCGCCGGTGCCATTCGAGCAGTTGCTGCCCGACATCCAGCGAACGCTGGGTCAACCGCCCGCCGAGGTGTTCCGCGAGCTCGAGAGCAAAGCGCTGGCTTCGGCGTCGATCGCGCAGGTGCATCGCGCACGGCTCATGGACGGCACACCGGTCGTGCTCAAGATCAGGCGGCCCGACATCCGCCCCAAGATCGAAGCCGACCTGCGAATCCTGCTCAACATCGCGGACCTGATCGAATCCGAGATGCCGGAGGCACGCCGCTACCAGCCGAAGCAGATCGCCAGCCAGTTCGCCCGCTCCCTCGAGCGCGAGCTCGACCTCGCGCGCGAGGCCCGCAATATCGAGCGCTTCGGAAAGAACTTCGAGGGCAACTCGTACATCGTCATCCCGCGGGTGTATCGGCAATGGACGAGCGAAGTGATGAACGTCCAGCAGTACGTCGATGGGATTCCCGCGACGGATCAGACGGCGGTCGCTGCCGCCGGGTTCGATCGCAAGCTCCTCGCCGCGCGGGGCTCCGAGGCGGTGCTCAAGATGATCCTTGTGGACGGCTTCTTCCAGGCCGACCCGCACCCGGGCAACGTGTTCTACCTGCCCGGCAACCGTCTCGTCATGATCGATTTCGGCATGGTCGGGCGCTTGAGCCCGATGCGCCGCAACCAGGTGGTCGACCTGCTGGCGGGCATCGCGCAGATGGACCAGGAGCCGATGATCGATGTCCTGCTCGACTGGGCCGGAGATGCCGTCGTCGACGAGGTGAAGCTCGCGGCGGACGTAAACGAGCTCGTCTCCGAGTACGAAGGTGTCCCGCTCAAGGACGTGCGTGTCGCGATCATGCTCAAGCAGTTCGCGGCCATCATCCGCGAGCACTCTATCGTCATGCCCTCCGATCTCACGCTCATGTTCAAGGCGATGATCACGATGGAGGGTCTGGGGCGGCAGTACGACCCGGATTTCCGTGTGGTCGACCACCTGCAACCGCTGCTGCGGCGTGTGCTGAGCGAGCGTTACCGTCCCGACCAGGTGGTCAAGCGCGGGCGCGGCACGATCAACGATTTCGTCAACGTCGTGCAGAGCGTCCCGCGCGATGTCGCCCGGCTGCTGCGCGACGCTCGGCGCGGCAAGATACGGATCGACGTCGACATGAAGCGGCTCGATCAGTTCGGCCGCCAGCTCCACCGCACCATCGACCGGGCGACGATGGGCATCATGACAGCGTCGCTGGTGATCGGGTCGGCAATCGTGATGAACGTGCCGGAAGGCCCCAGCGTGATGGGC
>JAEUMX010000167.1 GCA_016791285.1 Burkholderiales bacterium | reverse complement strand
CCCGCTTGCAACCCTACGAGCTCTACATCGGCCTGCGCTACACGCGGGCGAAACGCCGCAACCAGTTCATCTCCTTCATCACGCTCACCTCGATGCTCGGCATCGCGCTCGGCGTGGCCGCGCTCATCGTCGTGCTCTCGGTGATGAACGGATTCCAGAAGGAATTGCGCGCGCGCATCCTCGGTGTCGCGTCGCACGTGCAGATCACCGGTCCCAACGATAAGCTCGCGAGCTGGCAGCAGGTGGCGGACGAAGCGGGCAAACATCCGCACGTGATCGCCGCGGCACCCTACGTGTTGGGGCAGGGCATGCTCTCGACCGACCGCGGGGTGCAGGGTGCGCTGATCCGCGGCGTGCTGCCGAGCCTCGAGAATCGGGTGGCCGACATCGGCCAGCACATGAAGTCGGGCAGTCTCGATGATCTCGAACCGGGCGCGTTTCGCATCGTGCTCGGCTCCGAGCTCGCCCACACGCTGGGCGCCTATCCCGGCGACAAGGTGGTGCTCATCGCGCCGCAGGGACAGGTCACGCCGGCCGGTATCCTGCCGCGGCTCAAGCAGTTCACGGTCGCCGGGATCTTCGAGGTCGGCATGTTCGAATACGATTCGGGCCTTGCCCTCATCCACCTCGACGATGCGCAGAAGCTCTACCGTCTCGACGACCGGGTCTCCGGTGTGCGCTTGAAGCTGGACGATCTGTTCGCCGCGCCGCGGGTGGCGCGCGAGCTGATGCTGTCCTTGTCGCAGGACGCCTTCGTCGGCGACTGGACGCGCAGCCACGCGAACTTCTTCCGGGCGGTGCAGATCGAGAAGAACGTGATGTTCATCATCCTGCTGCTGATCGTTGCGGTCGCTGCGTTCAATCTGGTGTCGACGCTCGTCATGGCGGTCACGGACAAGGAGGCCGACATCGCCATCCTGCGCACGCTCGGCGCGGCGCCCGGGTCGATCATGAAGATCTTCGTCGTCCAGGGCACCATCATCGGTGTCGTCGGCACGCTGCTCGGGGTGGTCGGCGGAGTGCTGCTCGCGCTCAACATCGACGTGGTGGTGCCGGCGATCGAGCAGCTCTTCAACGTACAGTTCCTGTCGAAGGACGTGTACTACATCAGCGACCTGCCGTCCGAGCTCGAGTGGACGGACGTGCTGACCGTCGCGATCGTCTCGCTCGCGATGAGCCTGGTCGCCACGCTCTATCCGAGCTGGCGTGCATCGAAGATCAATCCGGCCGAGGCCCTGCGCTATGAGTGATGCGGGAGAGCCGGATCGGATGCGGTCGGGCGCGGTGCCCGTCGTTGCCTGCCGTCGGCTCGCGAAGACCTACATGCAGGGCAAGGTGCCGGTGCCGGTGCTGACCGGAGTCGACCTCACCGTGGGGCCAGCCGAGCATGTGGCCATCGTCGGCGTGTCGGGCTCCGGCAAGAGCACGCTCCTGCATCTGCTCGGCGGGCTGGATGCGCCCACGTCGGGAGCGGTGGAAGTGATGGGCCGCGACCTCCAGTCGATGAGCAGCAGGCAGCGGGGCGACTGGCGCAATGCCCACCTTGGCTTCGTCTACCAGTTTCACCATCTTCTGCCCGAGTTCTCGGCGGTGGACAACGTCGCGATGCCGCTCTATATCCGGCGGATGCCGGAGCGGACCGCGCGGGAGCGGGCAACCGAGGTGCTGCAGCAGGTCGGACTGGGACATCGGCTCACACATACGCCGGGCGAGCTTTCTGGCGGCGAACGCCAGCGCGCGGCGCTCGCGCGGGCACTGGTCACGAAGCCCGCCTGCGTGCTCGCCGACGAGCCGACTGGAAATCTCGATCGCAAGAACGCGCAGGCCGTGTTCGATCTCATGCTCGAGCTCAATCGCGA
>JAEUMX010000120.1 GCA_016791285.1 Burkholderiales bacterium | reverse complement strand
TATCGCGTAGTCAGCATCAGCGCGTCGCCAACGTATCTTTGATGATCTTTGGGGAGATAAAAACGAGAAGCTCGGTCTTGTCGTCTTTGCGCTGATTCTGTTTGAACAGAAACCCGATCACAGGTACGTCACCCAGTGCGGGAACCTTTCTGGTCTCGGACCTTTCCTCTTGCTCGTATATTCCACCGATAACCACAGTTCCGCCGTTTTCCACGAGGACCTGTGTACTTACCTGCTTGGTGTCGATTGATGGTCCCGATCTAGTTTCTACGCCGACACGGTCCTTGTGCACGTCCACGGTCATTATCACGTTGTCATCCGGTGTGATCTGCGGCTTGACCTTAAGACTAAGCGTTGCTTTCTTGAACTGAACACTGGTGGCTCCGCTTGCGGTCGCCTGCTGATACGGAATCTCCGTGCCCTGTTCGATGCTCGCCTCGACTTGGTCGGCAGTTACCACCCTCGGACTCGAGATAATCTTGCCCTTGGAGTCAGCTTGCAGCGCAGAAAGCTCGAGGTTCAGAAACTTGGTTCCTGCCGAGTTGAACAGCAACAGAGAGAAAGCCGCAGGGTTGAATCCGGCGATGGGCGAGGCCGGTAGATTCACGCTGAGTGACTGGTCCATGGACGGAACCGGTGTGCTGATCTGCCCGGTAGTATAGCCGGTGGCCGCAAGCTGACCACCGACCAAGCCCCGCGTTGAACCGCCACCGAGCTGGGTGCCCTTGCCCGTCATGTCGTTGTAGCCGAGCTTCACACCCAGGTTGCGTGCGAAGGTGTCGATAGCTTCGACTATCCTTGCTTCGATCATAACCTGACGCACCGGCACGTCGATCTTCCCGATCAGCTTCCGGATCTCCTCCAAGCGGCTTGCAGTATCTTGAACAAAGACCGTATTTGTACGTGGATCATAGACTGCACTACCGCGTCGGGACAACAGGCGCTGCCGATCATCGGTGAGAATTTTAATGACATTGTCGCCCTTCTGGTAATTGAGTTGAAAACTTTCGGTGCGCGTTGGCTCGAGATCCGCGATTTGCTGTTGCGATTCCAAGGCAAGTTTCTCCTTCGTCGCCAACTCGTCGCGCGGTGCGATCCAGACAACGTTGCCGTTCTTGCGCATGTCGAGTCCCTTGGCCTGCAAAATGATGTCAAGCGCCTGGTCCCAAGGAACGTCCTTCAGTCTCAGTGTGAGATTTCCGGTTACCGTGTCGCTGGTGATAATGTTCAGACCCGTGAAGTCTGCGATAACCTGCAACACAGCACGGACGTCCACGTTCTGGAAGTTCAGGGAGAGCTTTTCCCCGCTGTAGCCCTGACGGCTGCCTTGCACCAGCTTGTTCGGGTCCTCGACGATCTGCCGGACTTCTACGGTCAGGCGATTGTCCGTTTGATAGGCAGAATGCTCCCACAATCCCTTCGGCTCGATCACAACTTTCGTGTTTCCTGCATGTCCTGTGGCTGTTATGGTCTGAACGGCTGTCGCAAAATCGGTTACGTTGAGGCGGCGCTCAAGGTTTTTCGGCAGTGCGGTATCGGGCATATCGATCACAATGCTCTTGCCCTGCACACGGAGGTCGATACCGGTGGCGTTATCCGAAAGATCGATAATGACTTGCCCTTCCCCACTCTTGCCGCGCCGGAAGTCAATATCCCGAATAGCGTGCGTCTGCGCCGACGGTAACGCGTCTGCGAACCGCGTGGCGGGCGTCGCCGCCACAGCGCCTCCGGACTGGGGCACCAACGTAACCAGAATCGCACGCCCGTCCACCTTGGCGTCATAACTCATGGGTCGGTTGAGATTCATTACGATGCGTGTGCGCTCGCCTGCCTGGACGACGTTTATGCTACGCAGGTCTCCATCACTTACCTGCTGCGACGTCCTGCCAAGCGAGTTCGCCGTGGCCGGAAGATCGAACACGACACGAGGCGGGTTCAGCACGGCAAAGCCTGCCGGCACCCCCGAAGCGGGCTGCTGCAGACCCACCTTTACGACTACTTTACCGCCCTGCTGCGGCGAGACATCGAGAGTCTCAATCGCGTTGCTGGTCGACACCTCCGTGGCATTGGCAACAAAGCCAGCAAGTGACGCAGTCGCGATGAGCACACCGCCTGCCACGAGTTTGGTCAGACGAAGAGAGAGTCGGTTCATTTCTTCTGTTCCTCTTCCAAGAGCTGCAGTGTGCTGACGCGCTCGCTCCAGTCGCCGGCGCCGTCCTGAACGATTTCCTTCAGCGTGACCGAAGAGTCGGTGATCTGAGTGATGAACCCAAAGTTCTGGCCGATGTAGTTGCCCTGGCTCACACGGTACAGCGTGTTATCGGGCGTCCTGACAAGGGCAAAGATACCGCGACTCTGTTCGAGCGTACCTACCATTCGCAGGTTGTCGAGTGGATACGCTTCCAGTGCCTCCTTGCGTCGGTTCATATCTGGCGCAAGGCCGCCGCTTCCCTTTGCCTGTTCCACCTTTCTCGGTCTGAATGGATCGGAGAGATCGAAAGAGTTGTAGGCGACCGGTTCGTACGGCTTGACCTCGGGCAGCGGTTCGATCCGTCCACGCGGCAGGCTGTCCGATTCCTTCACGAACTGCTTAAGGTCCCCGTAAGGCTCTCCTCCACAACCTACCAGCAGCAAGGAAGCGCAGAGGAAGGCAGGCTTCAGTCGTCTCATTTCTTTGCTCTCTCGCGTGCGGCTTTCTCACGAATCGCCTTCTTTTGCCGGGCGAGTTCGTCTTCATCGAGGTAACGATAGGTCTTGGCAATCGCGTCCATTGTGAGCGACCCGTCCTTGGCAGCCGAAATTGACAAGTCATTGAGCGTCACGATACGGGGCAGTTGAGCAACGTCACTGGCGAAAGCGCCCATGTCGTGGTAGTTGCCCGACACCTTGAGCGTGATCGGCAACTCCGCGTAGAAGTCCGACATTGACTCCTGGCTTGCAGGACGGAAGAGCTCGAATTGGAGACCTCTGCCCAAACCGGCTTGGTTGATGTCAGTAAGTAGGGCGTCCATCTCTGACTTGTTCGGAAGTTGCTTGAGCAACGCGCCGAACGATTGCTCAATGTCTGCAAGTTGCTTCCGGTATGCGTCCAAATTGATAGCTTTCTTCTTCTTCTCCAGAAACGTCGTGCGAAGCTCGTCCTCTTTCTTCTTCGCCGCGTCCAGTTCTCCGATCTGATGCTGCCAGACGAACCAGTACCCGGCTCCCAGCAACAGCAGAAAAAGCAGAAACAGCGTGCCGAGCTTAGGGATCAGTGGCCAAGAGGCGATCTCTCTCGGGTTGAGCCTCCTAATTTCGTCGAGCCTCATGACTGCTTGTCCTTCTGATCGGGCGAAGGCGCTTCCGATGCAGCCCGCGTGAGCTTCACGTTCACGGTGAACTCATTGAGTCGCGCGTTGCCTGTGGTTGCGGCCTTGATTTCCACTAGGCTTGGCTGCTGTAACCAAGGGGACGCCTCCAGGTTGCGAAGCAATGACGACACGCGTGCGTTTGATTGCGCATACCCGGTCAGATGGACCGTCGCGCCAGTTTGCTTGACGCTTCGCAGGTACACGCCCTCCGGCAACTGTCGCACCAACTGATCCAATAGGTTGACGGCCTCGGACCGATTTCCCTGCAGTGTCTCGACGACCTTCTTGCGTGCCAGCATGGCCTGCGTCTGCTCACGCAATTTCTGGATCTCCTCGATCTGTTTGTCGAGCTTCGCGATCTCACCGTCGAGGTACCGGTTGCGGTCCTGCTGCTGCTCAATACGGCCACCGATGACGCCATAGACCGCGAATATGGCTGCACCACCAATCACCACGGTGATCGCCGAGAGTGCAAGAAACGCGTCGCGCTGCCTTCTGCGCTTTAGCTCGCGATGCGGGAGCAGATTGATGCGTATCATTGGGCGTCAAACCTCCGCATCGCCAGCCCGCACGCCACGACAAGCGACGGCGCATCGGAAGTCAGGTGGCGAGGATTTACCCTCGGGGAACAGGACATGCCAACGAACGGATTGGCGATGAGGGTGCTAACCTGGGTACGTTGCTGGATCACCTGATCGATTCCCGCGATCGCCGCGCAGCCACCGCAAAGCACGATGTGGTCGACTTGGTTGTACTTGGTCGACGTATAAAAGAACTGCAGCGCCCGCGCCACCTCGAGGGCGAGCGTGTCGCTGAATGGATCGAGAACTTCGGTCTCGTAGCCTTCTGGGAGGCCACCTGCACGCTTCGCCGCTTCCGCCTCTTGCACCGTAAGACTGTAGCGATTGCAGATGTCCTGCGTGAGCTGATTGCCACCGAAAGGCGCTTCCCGCATGTAGACCGACGTGTCGTTACGTACGACGTTCACATTGGTAATATTTGTTCCGACGTCGACGATGGCGATGGTCAGGTCCTTGCCGCCGCTGGGCAGTTGTTGCCGCTCTATGAGCTCAAAGGCGGTTTGGGTCGCGAAGGACTCGACATCCATCACTATGGCTTTGAGACCGGACGCTTCCGCTGCAGCCACTCGGTCCTCGACTTTGTCCTTGCGCGAAGCCGCAATGAGCACCTCGATCTCATCTTGATTGTTCGCGACAGGACCCAGGACCCGGAAATCAAGGTTCACTTCGTCTAGTGCAAAGGGGATGTACTGATTGGCCTCAGTCTCGACCTGCAACTCCAGATCTTCTTCCCTCTGACCGGCAGGTACGACGATCTTCTTGGTGATAACCGCAGCCGTCGGAAGGGCAAGGGCGAGGTTCTTCACTCGGGTGCCCATTCGCCTCCACCCGCCGCGTAGTGCTTCGGCTACCGCATCAAGATTGTTGACGTTGCCCTCGCTGACGGCATCTTTTGGCAGGGGCTCGATATGATAACGTTCGAGGCGCAGTCCGGTCTTTCCGTCATCGGAAAGCTCCACCATTTTGATGGACGAGGAGCTAATGTCGACGCCAATCAGTGGCGGCGACTTCGGCTGCAGCAAGCCACGCAGGAAGTCGAGGCTGAAATCCAGATTTCCTCTTAGCATGGTTTAAGGTTGCCAGCGGGTTGAACGCAGATGGGTTCTAAGCTACGACTTCTGGCGCCAGACTTTTCAGTTGGTGCTTTGGCGCCACCGAAGGTGTCATAGCAACTATAATGCCCGTCGTTATTGGCCTTTTGCCCTCACTTAACCAGCCATGATCGTCCGAATCGGGGCGCTGTTCGTCTTCGGGATCGCTGCGCTTTGCCTGGTCTTGGTGGCACTTCTGGGTATCGCGGCTGTTTCCGCATATCCGAACTTGCCCACGCTCGATGTGTTGACTGATTACCACCCGAAGATCCCCCTACGTATCTACAGTGCAGAAGGTTTTTTGCTCGGTGAGTTCGGCGACGAACGCCGCACGGTGGTGCGTGTTGCCGAAGTACCCAAAGAGCTAAAGCAAGCGGTCCTTGCTGCGGAGGACGAACGGTTCTACGAGCATAGCGGCGTGGACTACGTTGGCGTTCTGCGCGCCGCTTATTCGAACTTCACGGCGGGCGAGACGCGACAAGGCGCAAGCACGATCACCATGCAGGTGGCGCGAAACTTCTTCCTGACCAAGGAGAAGACGCTAGCCCGGAAATTCAACGAAGCCTTGCTGTCCTTCAAGATCGAGGCGAATCTGACGAAGGACGAAATTCTCGAGCTGTATCTAAATCAGATCTATCTCGGGCAGCGCGCCTATGGCTTTGCAGCGGCAGCGCAGGCCTATTACGGGAAGAATCTGCAGCAGCTCTCGTTGGCAGAGATCGCCATGCTAGCTGGTCTGCCAAAGGCGCCTTCCCGCTTCAATCCCGTGGCTAATCCAAAGCGGGCGCGACAACGTCAGCAATACGTTCTGCGCCGGATGCTCGAACTCGGATTCATCAGCGCGGAACAATATGAGAGCGCGGACATCGATGCTCCGCCGGTCCACGCACAGTCTGTGGAGAAACCAATACAAGCCGACTACTTCACGGAGATGGTCCGTCAGGCGGTGTATGATCGCTATCGCGAAGAGGCCTATTCCCGCGGGCTGCACGTGTTTACGACCCTGATCAAGTCACACCAGGACGCTGCGCATCAGTCTCTGCGCAAAGGCCTGCTCGATTACGACCGGCGGCATGGCTACCGCGGCCCGGAGGCCACTGTCTCGGTTGCCCCCAACGCCAGCGACGACGTGCTGGAAGACCTGCTGCAGGACCATAGCGAGATCGAAGGACTCATCCCCGCGATCGTGAGGGAAGCTAATCCGCAAGGCGTCAAGACCTACCGCAAAGGCGGCGAGAACGTCGACCTCTCCGGCGACGCGCTGCGTTTCGTGCAAGCGGCGTTGGGTGACAAGGTTCCGCCCGCCCAGCGCATCAAGCGCGGCTCGATCATTCGTCTCATGAAAGACGAGAAAGGGCGCTGGCAGATTGCCCAAGTTCCCGAAGTAGAGGGAGCGTTGGTTTCGGTCGATCCGGTGGACGGCCGGGTACTCGCGCTGGTCGGCGGATTCGATTTCGATCGCAACAAGTTCAATCACGTTACACAAGCGGTCCGTCAGCCCGGCTCGGCCTTCAAGCCGTTTATCTATTCCGCGGCGCTCGAGAAGGGCTTCACCGCAGCAACCGTGATCAACGACGCGCCACTTCGCTTCGAGGCGGGTCAGACTGGGAGCGAGGCCTGGGAGCCTAAGAATTACGATGGGAGCTTCGACGGGCCAATGCGTCTGCGCACTGCGCTCGCGAAATCGAAGAATCTGGTTTCGGTGCGGATCATGCAGGCCATCGGCGCCAAGTACGCGCAGGATTACATTGCCCGCTTCGGATTCGATCCCAGACTGAATCCACCGTACCTCACGCTCGCCCTCGGCGCCGGAGGCGTGACCCCGATGCAAATGGCCGTCGGTTATTCGGCCTTCGCCAATGGCGGCTTTCGCATCGAGCCGAACTACATCACCCGCATCGTGGACGATCGGGGAAAAGTGCTGGAGGAATGGCAACCGACGCGGGCTGGCGCAGGCGCGGAGCGCATCATTGATCCACGTAATGCTTTCATCATGACGAGCCTGATGCAGGACGTCGTCAGGTACGGCACGGCGACCAAGGCGAAAAGCCTTGGGCGCAGCGATCTCGCCGGCAAGACGGGAACCACCAACGATTTCATCGATGCCTGGTTCGCGGGATATCAGCCCTCGCTGGTGGCGGTTGCCTGGATCGGCTTCGACACACCGCGCACGCTGGGCAAGGGGGAGACTGGTGGTCAAGCCGCGCTGCCAATGTGGATCGGATACATGGCGAAAGGCCTCAAGGGCGTGCCCGAGGTGAAGCTCTCGCCGCCGCCCGGTGTCCTCTCTGTGAAGATCAACCCCGAGAGTGGCTTGCGCGACTCCGGTCCGACGGGCACGCTCGCGGAGTACTTTTTTCAGGAGTTCCTGCCAGCGGAGCAGACCATCATACCGGCAGGCGGGGGTGGGACATCGGCCCCGTCGGAGGAAGTGAGAAACCAGTTGTTCTAAGCCCATGGCACGAGATCCAGCGGGTCGGCGAGACCTCATGCGCGAGCAGTTGGCACATCGTGCCGCGCGCATCATGGCGGAGGATGGCATCGCGGACTTCGCCCTGGCAAAGCGAAAGGCGGCGCGGCAGGCCGGCGTGCGGGACACGCAGCATCTGCCCACCAACGAGGAAGTCGAGCAAGCGCTGCGTTCCTACCAGTCGCTGTACCAGGACGTCGAGCACCGCACCCGCCTGCACTTCCTGCGTACCGAGGCGGTACGAGCGATGCGCGAGTTCTCCGCGTACAACCCGCACTTGGTCGGATCGGTGCTATCCGGCAGTGCCGGGCGCTACTCGGATATCAATCTCCAACTCTTCACGGATCGAAGCAAGGAGGTGGAACTGCACCTTCTCCGTCGGCAGTTCGCCTACCGACCCTGTGATACCCGTCTCCACGTGGGGGACCAGCTACGGACGCTCCCTTGCTTCGTTCTGACTGGCGGGGACGCGGTCGTCACGCTAACGGTGCTTCCGGCCAACGACGTCCGCTGCACCGTGAGAAGAACAGCGGAGGGACGCGCCATGGAACGGGCGCGAATCGATGATGTCCTCAGCCTGCTGGCGGACGAAGAAAGTCAGGAGATCGAAGGCAAACCGGGATGACCAATTCACGGCGTATCGGCCAGCCAAGTGGCGGCTTCGAGCGCGTAATAGGTGAGAATCGCGTCGGCCCCGGCCCGCTTGAAGGCGAGCAATGCCTCCAAGACACAGGCGCGCTCTGCAAGCCATGATTGGCCGGCCGCGGCCTTGAGCATCGCGTATTCCCCGCTCACCTGGTAGACGAACGTCGGCGCGCTGTATGTTTCCTTGACACGGCGCAAAATGTCGAGATACGGCATGCCCGGCTTCACCATCACGATGTCCGCGCCCTCCGCGAGGTCGAGCCCCACTTCCCAGAGGGCCTCGTCGCTGTTTGCAGGGTCCATCTGATACGTGTACTTGTTCCCCGCTCCCAGGTTTGCCCCGGAGCCTACGGCATCGCGGAACGGTCCGTAGAAGCTCGAAGCGTACTTGGCGGCGTAAGCGAGAATGGCAACGTGCTGAGCGCCATCAGCGTCCAGCGCCTCCCGGATGGCCTGGATACGCCCGTCCATCATGTCGGATGGCGCCACGACATCGGCCCCGGCTGCGGCGTGTGCCTGAGCCTGACGTCTGAGCACGGCCACCGTCTCATCGTTCATCACATAACCATTCGCATCGATTAACCCGTCCTGGCCGTGACTGGTGTATGGGTCAAGCGCGATGTCGGTGATGATGCCAAGCTCCGGGAAGCGAGACTTGAGCGCCCGAACCACCGTTGGCACGAGACCATCGGGGTTGGTGGCCTCGATCGCGTCGGCCGTCTTGAGGCTGGAATCGACGACGGGGAACAGCGCGAGGGCGGGCACGCCGAGAGCGAGACAGCGTTCGGCGTCCGCAAACAGGCAGTCGAGAGACTGCCGGAAGACGCCGGGCATGGACGCCACTGGTTCCCTGCGCTGGCTGCCCTCCAGGACGAACACCGGATAAATAAGATCGGCAGCCGAGAGCGAGTGCTCGCGCACGAGGCGTCGACTGAACTCGTTTCTGCGCACGCGGCGCATGCGCCTGACCGGGTACTTGCCGAGGGGCTGCATGTCGTTTTTTGACCAATGTGGATAAATTGTGAAGAAACAGGGAACTTTTCCGAACCTGCTCGGCCTGAAACGTCAGACGATGACGAGTCGTCTCCCGCTTCTCCTCCCTGAGCGGGCGCCTTAATCCAATTAAGGCTTTCACCCCCGGTTTTGCTCCCCTTTAGCCGGGGGTTTTTCTATTCCGCGGGCTGGTTGTAGCGCTAGCCGCAACCAGCCCGTCAGCGTCGCTCTCGCGCTGTCCACGCCCTGTTTCGACAGGCTCGAAAAGAGCTGACACGTCACGAAACCGAAGCGCCTGGCCAGATTCTCCTCGACCTCGCGCAGCGTGGTGATGGCGTCCCCCCGGGAAATCTTGTCGGCCTTGGTCAAGAGCACGTGGACGGGCTTGGCCGTGGGCGCAAACAGCCCCAACAGGGTCAGATCCAGATCGGTCAGGGGGTGCCGAACATCCATGATAACGACCAAGCCGCGCAATGATTCCCGCGTCTGCAGATAGGTTGGCAGAAGACCTTCCCAACGCGCCCGCCCGGTCTTGGCAACCTTTGCATAGCCGTAACCGGGCAAGTCGACGAGGTAACGCTGATTGCCCAGGTCGAAGAAGTTGACCTGCTGCGTCCTACCGGGTGTCCTGCTTACGAAGGCGAGCCGCTTCCGATTCAGCAACGCATTGATCGCGCTGGATTTGCCGGCATTGGAACGCCCTGCGAAAGCGACTTCTCCCGCGCTTTCTCGCGGCAGTTGCGACAGTTCGGCGACCCCCGCAACGAACTTCGCATCTTGAAACAAGCCCATGGAAAGTTTGGAAAATTCGCAGAATGGGTGCGACTCGCGCTAGAATACGCCGCCCCCGTCGGATCGAGCAACCAGCGAGTCAAAGAATGAAATTGCGCGCCGCCTGTCCTCTGGTCTGTGTTTTTTTTCTCTTCGCCCCATACGCTTGGACTGCGCAACCGGCGCCGGCCGACCCTGCCAAGGCGCAGCAGATCGTTACCCAAGTCTGTGCCGCCTGCCACGGCGATGATGGCAATAGCGCTATCCCCGCCAATCCGAACCTGGCACGCCAGATCCCTGAGTACACCACCAAGCAGCTCGCGAACTTCAAGAGCGGGGAACGGGTGAATGCGATCATGACCGGCATGGTTGCAGCGCTCTCGCCCGAGGACATGACGAATATAGGGGTCTACTACTGGCAGCAGACCGCCAAGCCCGCAGTGGCCACCAACAAAGAACTCGCGTTGCTGGGTCAAAGCCTGTATCGAGGCGGAAATGCCGCCACGGGGGTACCGGCGTGCGCAGGTTGTCATTTGCCGGACGGCGCCGGCATCCCCAAGCAGTATCCCCGGCTGGCAGGCCAGCACGCCGAATACACGTCCGCGCAGCTCAAGGCGTTTCGATCCGACGAGCGCGCGAACGACCCCAACAAGATGATGCGGATGATTGCGGCCAAGCTGTCCGACCGTGAAATCCAGGCCGTGTCCGAGTTCATCCAGGGTTTGCGCTGACTCGTCGCGCCAGTGCGTTGAACGCATCCGCGGCGGCAGACACCGTCGCTTCGATGTCGGCATCGGTGTGGGCGGTGGAAACGAAGCCCGCCTCGAACGCCGACGGCGCGAAGTAGACGCCGCGATCCAGCATCTGGTGGAAGAAGCGGTTGAACGCCTCGCCATCGCTCTGCATCACCTGGGCAAAGCTCTCCGGAGCCAGCGACCGGAAGTAGCAACCGAACATCCCTCCGACAGCTTGCGCCGAGAATGGCACTCCGGCTCTCGCTGCCGCACCGACAAGACCCTCCGTCAAGCGCTGCGTGGACTGCGCGAGCCGCTCATGCATGTGCCGCGATTGTACGACCGCCAACGTGGCGAGACCGGCGGCAACCGCCACCGGGTTGCCGGAAAGCGTTCCTGCCTGATAGACGGGACCCAACGGAGCGACTCGGCGCATGATGTCGCGACGCCCGCCGAAGGCACCCAGCGGCAGGCCGCCGCCAACGATCTTGCCGAGCGTCGTCAGATCGGGCCGGATGCCGTACAGCGCCTGCGCGCCGCCCGGGTGAACACGGAAGCCCGTCATCACTTCGTCGAAGATCAGGACCGCACCATGCCGTGAGCAAAGTTCGCGCAGCGCGGCCAAAAATCCGGGCCGCGGCAGGATCAGGTTCATGTTCCCGGCCACCGGCTCCACGATGACCGCCGCGATCTCCGGGCCGTGTCGAGCGAAAGCGTGGCTCAGCCCGTCGCCATCGTTGTAGTCGAGCACCATGGTGTGGGCCGTGACCTCCGGCGGTACACCGGCCGAGCTCGGCTGACCGAACGTGAGCGCGCCCGATCCGGCCTTCACCAGCAGGGCATCGGCATGGCCGTGGTAACAGCCCTCGAACTTGACGATCCGGCTGCGGCCGGTGAACCCCCGCGCGAGCCGGATGGCGCTCATGGTCGCCTCGGTGCCCGAGCTCACCAGCCGCACCTGCTCGATCGACGGTATCAGTCGGCAGATGAGCTCGGCCATCTCGAGTTCCGCCGCGGTCGGCGCGCCAAAGGAAAGACCGCTGGCTGCCGCGCGCTGCACGGCCGCCACCACTGCCGGATGCGCGTGGCCAAGAATCGCCGGCCCCCAGGAACCCACGTAATCGATGTAGCGCTTTCCGTCCGCGTCCCAGAGGTAGGCGCCGCTGCCGCGGTCGAAGAAACGCGGCGTGCCCCCCACGGAACGAAAGGCACGGACCGGGGAATTGACGCCCCCCGGGATCACCGCCTGCGACCGTTCGAAGAGCTGCTGGTTACGATCTTTCATGGGTGGTTGCTTCTTCTTCGAATAGCACCTGAAGCTCGCGCGCGGCGCGCTCGACGTCGACTGCCGAAAAGATCCCATTGACCACGGCGATCATATCCGCGCCTGCGTCGATCACCAGTGCCGCATTGTCACGCGTGATACCACCGATGGCGACGATCGGCACCGAGAGTTCGCGACGAGCGCGTGCGATCAGATCGACTGACGGGCGCGGGGCGTGCGGCTTGATGCGCGACGGGAAAAAGCTGCCGAACGCCACGTAGTCCGCGCCGCCCGCTGCTGCACCCCGCGCCAGGTCGAGGCTGTCGTAGCACGACACGCCGATGATCCGACCTGGGCCGAGGACGCGCCGCGCCTGCGCCAGCGGCGTGTCGTCGCGCCCGAGGTGCACCCCCTCCGCCTCGCAGCGTGCGGCGAGCTCCAGGTCGTCGTTCACGATCAGCGGCACCGCATACCTGCGACATAAGCGACGCAAGGTCATCGCCTGTTCGAGCCGCAACGTTGCATCCGGAGACTTGCTGCGATACTGCACCAGGCGCACGCCGCCAGCCAGTGCCGCCTCGACCGCGCTCACCAGGATCGCCGCATCCGGACACTCCGGCGTGACCGCGTAAAGTCCCCGCAACATGGCTCCGTCAGTGCGCCACGCCGGTTTCCGCTTCGCCGTCGGCCGCGCGTGCCCAGAAAAGACGGTCCGGGATCTGCTGGCCCATGCCGGGCCGAAACGCGGCCCTGAGCGCCTGCCACGTAAACTCCTGTGCATCCCGTATCGCCTCCGGGATCGTGAGGCCGTTCGCGATGGTCGCGGCGATGGCCGCCGCGAGCGTGCAGCCCGTGCCGTGAAAGCTCCCGGCCAGGCGCTGCCAGGCGTCGCTGCGTACGACACCCTCCGCGCCATAGAGAACGTTCAGAACCTCCGCCGTGTTCTCGTGGGTGCCTGTGATGAGCACGTACTCGCAACCCAGCTCGATGAGCCGCCGCGCGCACTCGGGCAGGGCCGGGTAATCGCTCTCGTCGTCCGCGCTGGCCAAGCGCCGCGCTTCGATGCTGTTCGGCGTGATGAGCGTGGTCTGCGGGATGATCAGATCGCGCATCGCCTCCACCATCTCTTCCGTAGCGAGCTCATCGCCTCTGCCCGAGGCGAGCACGGGGTCGAGGATCAAGGGTATGTGGGGATAGTCCGAGACCACCTCCGCAACGGCGCCGACGATCTCGACGCTGCCCAGCACGCCGATCTTGAAGGCGGCGACCGGCATGTCTTCCAACACGTTGCGCGCCTGCTCGACCACCCACTCCGGATCGAGCGCGTGCATCTGGTCGACACCTGTCGTGTCCTGCACGGTGATCGCGGTGACGACCGACAGCGGGTGGCAACCCATGCTGGCAAGGGTGAGAATGTCGGCCTGCAGTCCGGCGCCGCCAGTGGGGTCGGTCGCGGCGAAGACGAGGACGGTCGGGGGGGTGGGGGAGGGGACCATGATGCCCCGCGACGGGGTACCGACGGGACGATTTGGTAAAATGGCATTTTAGCCGAAAACGGAAAACCCCATGCCCCCCACGGAAGTCGCGGTCTACCGCACCTACATGTGCCTCATCTGCGGATTCATCTACGACGAGGAGAACGGCCTGCCCGACCACGGGATCGCGGTCGGAACGCGGTGGGAGGACGTGCCCATCAACTGGACCTGCCCCGACTGCGGCGCCCGCAAGAACGAGTTCGAGATGGTGGAGATCTGATGGAGCGAACCATGCGAATCCTTCATACCATGCTGCGGGTCGGCGATCTCGACCGATCCATCGACTTCTACACCAACGTGCTCGGCATGCGAGTGCTGCGCAGGAACGACTATCCCGACGGCAAGTTCACGCTTGCCTTCGTCGGTTACGGTCCCGAGTCCGAGTGCACCGTGCTCGAGCTCACGCATAACTGGGACACCAAGGCCTACGACCTCGGCACCGGCTACGGCCATGTCGCGCTCGAGGTCGACGATGCCTACGCCGCGTGCGAGGAGGTGAAGAAACGCGGCGGCAAGGTGACGCGCGAAGCCGGACCGATGAAGCACGGCACTACCGTCATCGCCTTCGTCGAGGATCCCGATGGCTACAAGATCGAGTTCATTCAGAAGAAGACGACCTGAGGCGCCGGCCGGCCTCGGCGGTCGCGTTCGCGATCGCCACGAATGCCGCGAGCGACAGCACCTCGCCGCGCGCGCCGCCAGCGATGCCGAGCGCCCTCAGGATGTCCTCGGACACGAATCCCTTGAGTGCATTGCGCACCGTCTTGCGACGCTGCCCGAAAGCTCGCGTGACCACCTCCGCGAAAATCGACTCGTCGACTGCGGCCACCGCCGGCGTGTGAACCGGTCGCAGTCGCACCACGGTGGACTCGACCTTGGGCGGCGGCCGGAAGGCGCCCGCCGGTACGCCGAACAGCGGCTCGACCTCGAATCGGTACTGCAGCATCACCGAAAGTCGCCCGTAGGCGGGGGTTGCCGGCGCCGCCGCCATCCGCTCGACAACCTCCTTCTGCAACATCAGATGAAGGTCTCGCAGGGCCCCGCGCGCCGCGGCCAGACGAAACAGAAGCGGTGAGGATATGTTGTAGGGCAGATTGCCTATCACCCGCAATCGGTCACCGAGCGCAGCAAAGTCGAAGACGAGCGCGTCCTGCTCGCACACCGTCAGCCGCTGTGGCGTGAACTCCCGCCGCAGCGCGGCGGCGAGGTCGCGATCGATCTCCACCGCGGTCAGGTGGCGCACCCGATCGAGCAGCGGTCGCGTCAGCGCACCGAGTCCCGGACCGATCTCGACCAGGCGGTCGTCCGGCTGCGGATCGACCGCTTCGACAATGCGGCGAACATAGTGCCGATCGGCCAGAAAATGCTGGCCGAAGCGCTTTCGTGCGACGTGATGCAATACGATTCCTTCCCGTGCTCGAACACGCGACGTTCGGCCTGTTCACCGATCTTCCAGGCGATACTCGACGTAGGCGCGGTCACGCAGCTGACGCACCCACTCCTGATAGGCTTCCTCGCCTTTGCGCTGACGCAGCGCCTGCTTCGCGACGAGGCGCTGGCGCTCCTTCGACATGTCCTCGGTGCGGCGTTCCTCCACCTGAATCAGGTGGAAGCCGAACGGACTCTGGATCGGTTCGCTGACCTGGCCGATCTGCAGCGCGTTCATCGCGCGCTCGAAATCGGGCACCGTGTCTCCCGGCGAGATCCAGCCCAGCTCGCCGCCGCGCGATGCGCTGCCGTCCTCGGAGTGCAGACGCGCCATCTCGGCGAAATCGGCGCCGTTGTCGATGCGCTCCTTGAGCTTGAGCAGTCGATCGCGGGCCTCGCGCTGCGACACGAGCTCGCTCGTCTTTACCAGGATGTGCCGGGCGCGGGTCTGCTGAATCATGACCGGCCCCCCGGCGCCGCGGCGATCGACGAGCTTCACGATGTGAAAGCCATTCGGGCTGCGCAGCACGGGACTCAGGTCGCCGGGATTCATCGACTGCAGCGCCTCGACGAAAATCGCGGGCAGCCGCGCCGGGGCCCGCCAGCCGAGCGAACCGCCCTGCAGGGCGTCCGGCGCGTCGGAAAAGCTCGCCGCCACCTGCGCGAAGGGGGCGCCGGCACGCAACTGCTGGAGCGCTTCCTCGGCCCGCGCCCGCTGCTTTTGCAACTGCTCCGGACTCGCCTGCTCCGGCACCAGCACGAGCACATGGGAGATGTTGTATTCATCGCCCTTGCCGAGCTGCGCTTCGCTCGTGCTCAGGAAGTTGTCTATCTCGCTGTCGCTCACCACGAGCTTCGCGTCGATCTCGCGCTCCTTCAGGCGGGCGAGGAGGATCTCGCTGCGGATCTCCTCCCGGAACTGGTTGAAGCCGATGCCTTCCCGCTCCAGCGTCTCGCGAAACTGCTGCAAGGTGAGGCCGCTGTCCTGCGCGATGCGCGACAGGGTGCGCTCCAGCTGGACGTCGTCGACGCGGATGCCGGTTTCCCTGGCGTACTGCAACTGGACCCGGTCGTTGATCATCCGCTCGAGCAACTGCTTGGCGAGCACGTCCTTCGGCGGCAACGGCGTGCCCTGCTGTCCGAGCTGCCGGCTGACGAGGTCGTAACGCGCCTCCAGCTCGTACTCGGTGATCACTTCGTCGTTCACGACCGCGACGATGCGATCGAGGCTCAGCACCCGGCGGCCGGGTGTTGCCTCCGTCGCGGCGGCAGCAGCAGTCGCTGCCAGCAGCGCCCACAGCAGCAGCAGGATGCCGTACGGATGGCGGCGCACGGCGCCGCCGCGAGGTCGGTGGATCATGATCTCATTGCGCGAGGTAGTACTGGTCCTGAAACCCGGTCACCTGGCTGCCGCGGGAGTACCCCGGGATGTACCGATTCAGGATATTGAAGAACGAGGAGCCGATGCTGGAGATGCCCGTGAGCTCGAACTGAGCGAAAAAGAGCGTGTTGGAAGTCGTCGCACTGGTGACGAACCTCTGCGCCACCGCACGGAAAGCCCAGCAGGCGGTAGTGTACTCAAAGCCGGCAATCCCTTCCAGAAGCCCGCCACCGGCAAGCGAGTAGTTGACGCGGGTCAGCGCCGTCAGGTTCGAGGTGAAGGGCCACTGCGCCGAGAACTCGATCTGGCGGGTTTCCTCATTGGACACCGTGTTCAGTCCGGGTTGCGCCTCGATGAAGCGATAGCCCAGGTTGACGACACGTCCAGGTCCGGGCTGATAGCGGACGTTGCCATAGAGGCGCGCCGTGGAGGAAGAATTCGAACTGTATTCCCAGGACACATCTCCGCTCCAGTACGGGTTCACGCGTCCTGACAACAGCGCCAGGAAGTTGGAGGCGTTGGTGCTGCTGGCGGGCACACCCGGCAGCGTCACCTCCTGCCGCGAGAAGTAATAGCGGTTGCCGACCGCCGCCCGAACGATCTCGCCGCCGTCCTGCGGGTCGAGCAAGCGCGAGCTGACCGCGGTCGTCAGCTGGTTCGCGTTGTTGATTCGGTCCCCGCCCACGAACTGATTCTCCGAAAAGAGCTGCGGGAAGTTGTAGGTCGCGAGGGCCGTGTCGAACACGGGAAACTGGTTCTGTTCCGTGTTGGAAGGGATGTAGAGGTAATAGAGGCGCGGCTCGAGCGTCTGCACCACCGG
>JAEUMX010000052.1 GCA_016791285.1 Burkholderiales bacterium | reverse complement strand
CCGGGGGGTCGGACCGCTCGCGAGCTGCGCGTTCGGCACCCAGTTGAGATTCTCCAGATACAGACGGAACACGGTCGCGATCGGCCAGGTCGTCTTCACCAGGTAGATCACGCCGTCCAGCGCCAACGGCGTGAAGAGCTTCCGCGCGAACTCCGATTCGTCGAGCGGTGTGAGACTGAAGGTCGGACGATCGGCCCCCGTGATGCCAAGCTGCGGCAGCACCGCGGTGTAGGAGCGGTTGGGTTCGGCGCCCGAGGCCACGAAGAATGGCGTCAACTGCAGGCTGTTCAAGAGCTCGAACTGCGCCGCGATGTTGGATACGGAGAGACTGCTCGGGGTGTCGACGTAGCGCAGGCGGACGATGTTGAGCAGCATCTCCTCCTCGGACGTGCTCTTCACCACCTCGTTGTACTGCAGCCGGCTCTGCTTGAGCGTTCGGGGTCCGATGACGGAGCATCCGGTCGCCACCAGACAGCAGACGAGCACGCTGGCGAGCCAGCGGATGGCGCGGGCATCTGCCGTGACAGCGCAGGGCAGCGATGAGATCGTCATGGGCGTCACGTCAGGGACCCGGGGTTGCGGCTATGTTACAGCGCCAGCGGGTGGTCTGCCGCTGCCGCCGGACCGGGTTTGCGGGCGACCAGATCGATCAGGTCCGAGCGGCCGACGTGCTTCGTTCCCTCCTCGAGCCAGTCCTCGCGCTCGTCCAGGAGCAGGATCTCGAAATCCCGGAAGGCATCTTCGAGCATCGCCCGGGTGTAGAGGTGATCGACTTGCGGCGGGCCCCCGGTCCCGTATTCGATCTGGCGCACCCCGTAGCCCTCGAGAATCAGCAGACCGCCGGGTCTGAGCGCACGGCGAAAGTCCGCGAAGAGCCGCGCCCGCTCGGCAGGCGAGGCGAACTGGATGAAGATCGCGACGACGAGGTCGTAGCGCTCGGTCGGCCACTCCCATGCGCGAACGTCGGCCACTTCGAGACGAACGGTAACGCCGCGTTCGGCAGCCAGCTTGCGGGCCTTCTCGACCGCGCGCGGCGAGATCTCCACCGCGTCCACGCCGAGTCCGTGCTCGGCGAGCCAGACGCTGTTGCGGCCCTCGCCGTCGGCAATCGACAGGGCTCTTGCGCCAGCCGCGAGTCGATGCGCCTGGGAGACGAGGAAGCGGTTCGGCTCGGTGCCGAAGATGTAATCGTCGGTCGCAAAGCGCTCGTCCCAGACCGTCCGCGCGTCGTCGTAGCCGGGCATCGGTCAGACCCGCGCCGCGATGTAGCGCTCGATCGCCGCGGGATCGGGATCCATCGTGTCGAAGCGCAGCGGTCGGCTCTCGATGTCGGCATACGCGGCCGGGCGCTCCGGATCCCGTCCCAGCGCCTCGCGGATGGTCTCGGCGAACTTCGCCGGTTGCGCGGTTTCGAGGCAGATCAGGGGCACCGCCGGGTCGCGATGCGCGAGCCCCGCCTTGATGCCGTCGGCCGTGTGCGTGTCGACGATCACGCCGTAGCGCTCGTAGACGCTGCGGATCGTCGCCAGGCGATCCCGATGCGAGCTCGTCGCCGAGACGAAACCGAAATCACGCACGCGTGCGAAGAACGGCGTTTGGGTGAGATCGAATTCCCCGCCGCGGTCGATGCTCGCCCAGAGCTCCGCCACGACGCGCGGATCGCGCCCGACCAGATCGTAGACGAAGCGCTCGAAGTTCGATGCCTTGGAAATGTCCATCGACGGGCTCGTGGTCTGCACCACGTCGCGCGAGGCCCGCACGCGGTAGCGCCCGGTGCGGAAGAATTCGTCGAGCACATCGTTCTCGTTGGTGGCGACGATGAGCCGCGCGATCGGCAGACCCATCGTCCGCGCCACGTGTCCCGCGCACACGTTGCCGAAATTGCCCGACGGCACGGCGAACGAAACCCGCTCGCCGTTGCTCGACGTGACGGCGAAGTACGACTTGAAGTAGTAGACCACCTGCGCCAGCAGCCGCGCCCAGTTGATCGAGTTGACGGTGCCGATGTGGTGCGCCGCCTTGAACGGGAGGTCGTTCGACACCGCTTTCACCATGTCCTGGCAGTCGTCGAAGACCCCGTGCACGGCGATGTTGAAGATGTTCGCGTCCTGCAGCGTGTACATCTGCGCGGTCTGGAACGGGCTCATCTTGCCGGCGGGCGAGAGCATGAACACGCGCACGCCGCGCTTGCCGCGCATCGCGTATTCGGCCGCCGATCCCGTGTCCCCCGACGTGGCGCCGAGGATGTTGAGCTCCTCGCCGCGCCGGCCCAGCACGTATTCGAACAGCGTGCCGAGGAGTTGCATCGCCACGTCCTTGAACGCGAGCGTCGGTCCGTTCGACAGGTGCAGCAGGTGCAAGCCGGGCTCCAGCGTGCTGACCGGCGTGATCGCGTCGGACCCGAACGCCTGCTGCGTGTACGTGCGCTCGACGATGTCGCGCAGATCCGCCGCAGGAATGTCGTCGATGAATCGCGACAGGATCTCGTACGCGAGTTCGCGATAGCCGAGCGCCCGCCACGCTGCGAGCTCCGCCTGCGTCACCCGCGGATAGCGTTCGGGCACCGCGAGCCCGCCGTCGGGGGCGAGACCGCCGAGCAGGATGTCGGTGAAGGGTGCGGGCGGCATGCCACCGCGGGTGGAGATGTATTTCACGTGGGATGCAGGTGTCCGGATAAAGCGAACCGTTTCCGGTGATTGTACCGGGTTGCGACGCGTCGCCTCACGCGGGCACGGGGCGCGAGGTCACGCCGACATGGCGGTTGCGCCCGGCGCCCATGGCCGCGAGGAAGGCGGCGGCAGTGATTGCGACGAAGAGCGGTCCCACGCTGCTCCAGCCGCCGCTCCACTCGCGCAGGAGACCCATCCCCAGCGGGCCGAGCGCTGCCAACGTGTAGCCGACGGACTGTGCCATACCCGAGAGGTGGGCCGCCACGTGCGAGTCCGGCGAGCGCAGCACGATCAGGGTCAGCGCGATGCTGAAAAGCCCACCCTGCCCCAGTCCGAGCAGGATGACCCAGATCCAGATGGTATCGAGCGGCGCGTAGAGCGAGCCCAGGAGCCCCGTCAGCGTGAGCCCCAGCAACACTGCCGTGGCCGCGCGCTGGTCCTTGCCGCGCGTGGCGAGTGACGGTGCGCCGAGCGCGGTCACGAGCTGAAACATGACCGTGCTCGACAGCATGAACCCAGCATCGAGGGCGGACATGCCGCGCTCCTGCAGGATCAGCGGAAACCAGCCGAACACGCAGTAGGCGAGCGAGGATTGCAGTCCCATGTAGGCGGTGACCTGCCACGCGAGCCGATCCCGCCACAGGCCGCGCACCTCGTAGCGCGCCCGAGCGCTGTGCGCGTGCCGGGTGTGCAGTTGCGGCAACCACGAGACGGCCGCGAGAGCGGCCGGAACGGCCCAGAACGCGAGCGCGGGTCGCCAGTCGCCGCCGAACCCGTCGCGCAACGGGACCGTGGCGCCGGCGGCCACCGCTGCGCCCAGGCACAGCGCCATGGTGTAGAACCCGGTCATGGCAGCAGGCCGTTCGGGAAAATCGCGTTTGACGATGCCCGGCAGGAGCACGCCGATCACGCCGATGCTGGCGCCCGCCAGCACGGTTCCGGCGAACAGGCCCGGAACCGAGAACAGGCTGCGCAGCGCGATACCCGCGGCCAGCGTCAGCAGAAAGAAGAAGATCACGCGTTCGCTGTCGAAGCGGTTCGCGAGTCGCGGCGCAAGCGGCCCAAAAACACCCAGGCAGACCACCGGAACGGTAGTCAGCCATCCGGCCCCCGCAGCCGAGAGGCCGGTGCTCGAGCGCACGTCCGCGAGAACCGGTGCGAGGCTCGACAGGGCAGGACGCAGATTGATCCCGATCAGGAACAGTCCGGCGAGCAGCACCCACGGGTGCGCGACCCGGATCGGTTCGGACTGAACGGCATCGTCATCGATCTCCGCATCGATCAGCAGCTCGTCGCCGTGAGGCTCTGCCGATGCGGGATGGTGGCTCACCGCGCGTTCAGCTCTTCCGTCCGGATCCGGGTGACGGCGCCGGTAATGGTCGGCAGCTTCTCGATGCGCCCGATCGCAGCGTTCACGTGCTTCTCGCGGGTCACGTGGGTGAGCATGATGATGTCAGCGTGCTCCTCCCCTTCCTGCGATTCCTTCTGCATCATCGCGTCGATCGAGATCTCCACGTCGGCGAGGATGCGCGTGATGTCCGCCAGCACCCCCGGCTTGTCGTAGGCGCGCATGCGCAGGTAGTAGGCCGATTCGACCTCGGCCATCGGCAGGATCGGCAGGTCGCTGACCTTGTCGGGCTGGAACGCGAGATGCGGCACGCGGTGTTCGGGATCGGCGGTGTGCATGCGCGTGACGTCCACCAGGTCGGCCACCACGGCGGATGCCGTCGGCTCCGCGCCCGCCCCCGCGCCGTAATAGAGGGTGGCCCCGACCGCGTCGCCCTTCACCAGCACGGCGTTCATCACGCCATCGACGTTCGCGATCAGCCGGCGCTCCGGAATCAGCGTCGGATGCACGCGCAGCTCGATGCCGTCGGGCTTGCGCTTGGTGATGCCGAGCAGCTTGATGCGATAGCCGAGCTCTTCGGCGTAGCGGATATCGAGTCTGGTGAGCTTCGAGATGCCCTCGGTGTAGGCGGAGTCGAACTTCATCGGAATGCCGAAGCTGATGGCCGCCATGATGGCGAGCTTGTGCGCGGCGTCGATGCCTTCGATGTCGAAGGTCGGGTCGGCCTCGGCGTAGCCGCGCGCCTGCGCATCCTTCAGCGCGAGCTCGAAGCTCACGCCGCGGCTGCGCATCTCGGTCAGGATGAAGTTGCTGGTGCCGTTGATGATGCCGGCGATCCACTCGATGCGGTTGGCGGTCAGACCCTCGCGCAGGGCCTTGATGATCGGTATGCCTCCACACACCGCGGCTTCGAAGGCCACCATGACGCCTTTCTCCTGTGCCGCCGCGAAAATCTCATTTCCGTGCAGCGCGAGCAGCGCCTTGTTGGCGGTCACCACGTGCTTGCCGTGGTCGATCGCGGCGAGGATCAGCTCCCGCGCGACGGTGCAGCCGCCGATGAGCTCGATCACGATGTCGATGTCCGGGTCGCGCACGACGGAAAACGCGTCGTCCGTCACCTCGGCTGCACCATTGACCAGGCTGCGCGCCTTCTCGACGTCGCGGTCGGCGACGGTGCGAATCGCGATCTCGCGCCCGGCGCGGCGTGCGATTTCCCCCTGATTCCGGGTGAGCACGGTGAACGTGCCGCCGCCGACGGTGCCGATGCCGAGCAGTCCTGCGTGGATGGGTCTCATAGCGTCTTCTTGAAGCCGAATGTCTTGATCGTGTAGCCCGCGCGGAAGTAGAAGCAGTGGGCCCCCTCGCGCTGGGTGCCCGAATCGAGGTCGACGACGGCGCAGCCGGCCCCCCGCGCGGTCTCATCGAGCTGGGCGAGCAGCGCACCGCCGAGCCCGCGCAAGCGGCAGTCCGCGTCCACCACCAGATCGTCGATGTAGAGCCTGCGCCCCTGCGAAGTGTTCTCTTGCACGCGGTATACGGCCACTCCGGCGACCTCGCCCGCGTACAAGGCCACCATCATGCGTCCGCCGCCGGCGAACACCCGCTCCATGCTGGCGGGGTACGGCTCGGGAATCTGGGGCCGCAACTGGCGATGCACCCGCTCCGCCGCCGACAGCCAGCCCGGCTCGACCACGCAGCCCGTGGCATCGGTGATTTCGATGATCTGCACCTGGGCCGCCTACAACAGCCCGTCCTTGCGGAACATTTCCTTGATCCCGCGCAGCGCCTGGCGGGTACGCGCTTCGTTTTGGCTCCGGCCGCGCACCGCGCTTAACCCCTGCCTGGCGTTAGCCTTCACCGAAACGAAGCGCGCCGTCCTCACAGCAGTCCGTCCTTGCGGAACATTTCCTTGATCCCGCGCAGTGCCTGGCGGGTACGCGCTTCGTTTTCGATGAGAGAGAAGCGGACGTGATCATCGCCATACTCGCCGAAGCCGACACCCGGCGATACAGCCACCTTCGCATCGTTCAGGAGCTTTTTCGAGAATTCGAGCGAGCCCGCCGCCTTGTAGGGCTCCGGGATCGGCGCCCAGACGAACATGGTCGCCTTCGGCACCTCGACGCCCCAGCCCACCTGCTGCAGGCCCTTGCAGAGCACGTCGCGCCGGTTCTGGTAGGTCTGGCAGATCTGGTGCACGGGCTCCTGCGGGCCCTCGAGCGCCACGATGGATGCCACCTGGAGCGGCGTGAAGGTGCCGTAGTCGTGATAGCTCTTGATGCGGCTTAACGCCGTGACGAGATCGCGGTTGCCGACCATGAACCCGACACGCCAGCCGGGCATGTTGTAGCTCTTCGAGAGCGTGAAAAACTCGACCGCGACTTCGCGCGCACCCGGCACCTGCAGGATCGAAGGCGCGCGGTAGCCGTCGAACACGATGTCCGCGTAGGCGAGGTCGTGCACGACGTAGATGTGATGCTCGCGCGCGAGCTCCACCACGCGCTCGAAAAACGAGAGCTCGACGCACTGGGTGGTGGGATTGCTGGGGAAATTCAGGATCAGCATCTTGGGCCGCGGATAGCTGTCCCGGATCGCCCGCTGCAGTTCCTCGAAGAAGTCGACGCCGCGCGCCATCGGCACGTGGCGGATGTCGGCGCCGGAGATCACCGGCCCGTAGATGTGGATCGGGTAGCTCGGATTCGGAACCAGCACGATGTCGCCGGTGTCCAGCGTCGCGAGCGTGAGGTGGGCGATCCCTTCCTTCGAGCCGATGGTGACGATCGCCTCGCTGTCGGGGTCGAGATCGACTTCGTAACGCTGCCGGTACCAGTTGCAGATTGCCCGGCGCAGCCGGGGGATGCCCTTCGAGACCGAATAGCGGTGCGTGTCCGGCCGTTGCACGGTCTCGATCAGCTTGTCGACGATGTGCTTCGGCGTCGCACCGTCCGGGTTGCCCATGCCGAAGTCGATGATGTCCTCGCCGCGTTTGCGGGCCGCTGCCTTGAGCTCACCGGTGATGTTGAAAACGTAGGGCGGCAGACGCCGGATGCGACTGAACTCTTCCATGGGGAGGTTTGCGACGGGCTGGGTGAAGCGAAAAAAGCTATGATTCTAGGGCGTGCCGCGATGTGCCGCAAATCTCGCCCGCTCCGATGAAATTTCACCTCGCCACCGCCCCCGGCCTGAATCTCTTCTCGGGCTACGGCGATGGCTATGTTGCCGTCAACGGCGTGCGCCACGAGTCGAGCCTCGTGGTCCTGCCGGAGCGCATCGTCGATCCGTGGGACGCGCCGACGTTCGATGCGCTCGCGAGCGCGCACTTCGAGTTTCTCGCCACCCTGGGCGTGCAGGTGGTCCTGCTGGGCACCGGTGCGCGCCTGCGTTTTCCGCCGCTGTCGCTGCAGCGGATCGTTCTGCAGACCGGCACCGGGCTCGAAACCATGGACGCGATGGCGGCGTGCCGCACCTACAACATCCTGGCCACCGAGGGCAGGAAAGTAGCCGCGGCAATCCTGCTCCGCTGATGCGCGGCGAGCAGCGGTTGGCTACAAGCCCGACAGCACCTTGAGATGGGTCATGACGCTGCGCCCGAGCGCATGCAGCTCGTAGCCACCTTCCAGCACCGACACGACGCGCCCGCCGCAGTACTTCGTCGCAAGATCGAGCAGGGTGTTCGTCACCCAGGCGTAATCGGACTCGATCAGACTCATCGATGCCATGTCGTCGTCCCGATGAGCGTCGAAGCCGGCCGAGATCAGCAGGAGCTCGGGCCGGAATGCGTCGATCGCCGGCACCCAGTGCTCGGACACCGCGTTGCGGAACCGCTCGCCGCCGGTGTAGGCCGGCAGCGGGATGTTCACCATGTTCGGGGAACCGCCCTCCGCCCCGCTGTAGGGGTAGAACGGATGCTGGAAAGTCGAGACCATGAGCACCCGCGGATCATCCCGGAAGATATCCTCGGTGCCGTTGCCGTGATGCACGTCGAAGTCGGCAATGCACACGCGCTTGAGCCCATGATGCTCGAGGGCGTGGGCCGCGCCGACGGCGATGTTGTTGAAGAAGCAAAACCCCATGGCCCGCTCGCGCTCCGCATGGTGCCCCGGGGGGCGAACGGAGCAGAAGGCGGTCTTCGTGGTCCCGCCGAGCACGAGATCGACGGCGTACACCACCGCCCCCGCCGCGCGCAGGGCAGCGCGCAGCGAGAACGGATTCATCGCGGTGTCCGGATCCAGGTGACAGAGGCCGGCTTTTGGCACCGCCGCGAAGATGCGGTCGACGTGCTCCCTGGTGTGCACCCGCTCCAGGTGGACCCGCTCTGCCGCCGGAGCGTCACGATGGTCGAGGTAGTTGATGAGCCCCGAAGCGATCAGCTGATCTTCGACAGCGCGCAGCCGCAAGGGACTCTCGGGATGATACGAACCCATATCGTGAGCCAGACAATCGATGTGGGAAATAAACGCAGTAATCAACGGCGCCTCCTTCCGGCGCGGGGTCGATGTGCCCCCTTTCTTGGCAAATTTGTTGTATTTTCGAAATGTTATAGCCAGCCAGCAGCAAAGTCCATTATGATCCCCGCACGAATATTGCAATGCAGCACGAGGGGTGTCCCGCAGGCCGTGATTCTAACCACTTACCGCATCCATGACTTCTCTCTATAGCACCGAGCGTCGTTACCTGGCTCAGCTTTTCTGTCCCACGTCGGTCGCACTGATCGGCGCCGGCGAGCGTGAGGGCAGCGCCAGTCGCGCACTGGCGGAGAACCTGCTGCGCGGCGACTTCAAGGGCGAGTGCTACGCCGTCAACCCGAACCGCGAGACGGTGCTGGGCACGCCGAGCCATGCGTCCGTGGACGAGATCGGCAAGCCGATCGACCTCGCCGTCATCGCCACGCCAGCGGAAGCGGTGCCGGAAGTCATGGAGTCCTGCCGCCGCGCCCGCGTGTCCGCGGCCGTGATCCTCACCCCCGGCCTGCAGCGCTCTACGCCACAAGGACAGGCCTTGCTCGAAGCAACGCTCGGGGTGGCCCGCAAGGGCGGCATCCGCCTTCTCGGCCCGAATTCGATCGGCCTTGCGCGCCCCGCCCTGGGTTTCAATGCCGCTCTGGCTCGGGGACCCATCAAGTCCGGCAGCGTCGCCCTCGTTTCCCAGTCGGGGGCGCTGCTCACTTCGATGCTCGACTGGGCGCGCACCGACGACATCGGATTCTCGACCATCGTCTCCCTCGGCAATCGATGCGACGTGAGCTTTTCCGACGTGCTCGACTTCCTGACGAGCGATCCCCAGACCGAAAGCATTCTGCTCTACGTCGAAGGCTTCAATCGTCCCCGGCGCTTTCTGTCTGCCTTGCGCGGCGCCGCACGCATGAAGCCGGTGATCGTGGTGAAGGCCGGGCGCCGGGCGGCAGGGCTGCGGGCGGCCATCACCCATTCCGGCTCGCTGGTCGGGCGCGACGACATCTTCGATGCGGCGCTGCGCCGGGCTGGCGCGGTGCGCGTATTGACCTATTCGCAGCTCTTCTCCGCCGCCAAGTGCCTCTCGTCGCGCTACAAACCCTGCGGCGACCGGCTGGCGATCGTGTCCAACGGCGGTGGTCCGGGCGTGCTCGCCGCGGATTGGGCGATCGATCAGGGCATTCACGTCACCGAGCTCGCCCCCGCCACCGTGGAAACCATCCAGACGGCCCTGCCGGAAGGCCACCCGGTGCACAACCCGGTCGACATCCATGAGGACGCCGGCCCCGAGCGCTACACCGCGGCGGTCCGGGCATGCATCCAGGACCCGCAGATGGACGGGTTGCTGGTCATCCATACGCCACAGGTGATGTCCGACCCGATCGCAATTTCGAACTCGGTAATCGCGCTCAGGCAGGAAAGCAGCAAGCCGCTCATCGCTTGCTGGATGGGGGACGATCATGTCGCAGCCGCGCGCCAGGTCCTGCAGGACGCCGGGATGCCGGTGTTCCGCACGCCGGAACCCGCCGTCGAGGCCTTCCGCAACATCGTCAACTACTATCGCAACCAGCAGTTGCTCATGCAGGTGCCGGGGCCGATCGCGCACGAGCAACCGGCCGACGTCGAGGGTGCGCGGATTCTGGTCGAAGCGGTGCTGGCCGAGCGGCGGAAGATTCTGACGGAGACCGAATCGAAGGCCCTGCTCGCCGCCTTCAGAATTCCGGTCGCGAAAACCGTGGTGGCCCGCTCGCTCGCCGAGGCGATCGTCAACGCCGAGCAGCTCGGTTTCCCGGTGGCGATGAAGATCAGCTCCCCGGACATCGTGCACAAGTCCGAGGCGCGCGGGGTGCGGCTCGACGTGCAGAACGCGCAGGAGCTGCGGGCCGCCTACACGGACATCATCGCGAGCGTGAAGCGCCTCTCGCCGAACGCCCGCATCGAAGGCATCGCGATTCAGCCGATGGGCGTCAAGCAGAACGGACGCGAGCTCATGGTCGGGGTGGTGACCGACCCGCAGTTCGGGCCGGTAATCAGCTTCGGCGCCGGCGGCTCGCTGGTCGAGGTCCTGGCGGACCAGGCGGTCGCACTGCCTCCCTTGAACGCCTTCCTGGCGCGCGACCTCATCCAGCGCACGCGCATAGCGAAGACGCTCGGCGCCTATCGCAACATGCCGCCTGCCAACATCGACGGCCTGGTCGAAGTGATCGAACGGGTCTCGGAGATGGTGTCGGAGCTGCCCTGGATCGTCGAGATGGACATCAATCCGCTGATCCTCGACGAGGAAGGCATCATCGCCGTCGACGCGCGCATCGTCGTCGACCATCCCTCGCCGGATCTCTTCGGGCGCTACGCCCATATGGCGATCTGCCCGTATCCCGAGCACCTGACGGAGACGCTGGTGCTCGCCGACGGCACCGAGATCGTCATCCGCCCGATCCGGCCCGAAGACGCGGAGCTCGAGCAGGAGTTCGTGCGCAATCTGTCGGAGGAGTCCCGGTACAATCGCTTCATCAGCACGGTGCGGGAGCTTTCGCAGCGCATGCTGGTCCGATTCACACAGATCGACTACGACCGCGAGATGGCGCTCGTCGCGGTGACCCAGCAGCAGGGGCGCGACATGGAGATCGGCGTGGCCCGCTACGTCATCAATTCGAGCGGCGATACGTGCGAGTTCGCGATCGCGGTCGCGGACAACTGGCATAGCCACGGCATCGGCGGGCGCCTCATGGTGAGCCTGATGGATGCGGCCCGCGAAAAGGGGTTGCGCCGGATCGATGGCGACGTTCTCACTTCCAACACGAGGATGCTGCGCTTCATGCAGAAGCTCGGCTTCGAGGTTCTCCCGAACGAGGACGATCCCGACCTCAAACGCTGCGTGCGCGCGCTGTAGTCTCTCCGCGGCGAACGGCAGCGTGGAGGTGGGTCTTTGGCAGGGGCGATAAATCCGTGGCACCAAACTTGCACCCGGCGGCTGCCGTTTCCCCGCCTCGAAGTCGACCCCCGCCGATGCCCCTGCCCGTAGACAGCGTCGTTCAGCAGGTCTCCGCCGTTATCCTCGGCAAGGAAAAACAAATCCGCCTCGCGGTGGCCTGTCTGCTCGCCCGCGGCCATCTTCTGATCGAGGATCTGCCCGGCGTCGGCAAGACCACGCTCGCCCACGCGCTCGCAATCTCGCTCGGCCTCGACTTCCAGCGCATCCAGTTCACGGCCGATCTTCTGCCGACCGACATCCTCGGCGTTTCGATCCTCGACCGCGAGAGCAGCGAGTTTCGCTTTCACGCCGGACCCATCTTCGCGCAGGTGATCCTGGCCGACGAGGTGAACCGCGCCACGCCGAAAACGCAAAGCGCCCTGCTCGAGGCGATGGCGGAGCGTCAGGTCACCGTCGAAGGCGAGACGCGCCCCCTGCCGCAACCGTTCTTCGTCATCGCCACACAGAATCCCTCGCACCAGGTCGGCACTTTCCCGCTGCCCGAATCGCAGCTCGACCGCTTCCTGATGCGCATCACCCTCGGGTATCCGGACCGTACGGCGGAACGCTCGCTGCTCGAGGGCGCGGACCGCCGCGATCTCATCGCGAACCTGCAACCGAAACTGCGTCCCGAGAATCTCGTGTCGCTGCAGCGGCAGGTGACCGGCATCCACGCCTCACCGGCGCTGCTCGACTATGTGCAGGCGCTGATCGAGCATTCGCGTCGCTCGCCCGATTTCATCGCCGGCCTGTCCCCGCGCGCGGGCCTGGCGTTGCTCGCCAGCGCACGCGCCTGGGCGCTGATGGAAGGCCGCGACCAGGTGCTCCCCGAAGACGTGCAGACGGTGCTGCCCGGCGTGATCGGGCATCGGCTGCAGACGACGAGCGAACTCGCACGGGTGAACGGCGCGGAACTCTCGCGCAAGCTGGTGTCGGAAGTCGCGATACCCTGACGGATCCCTCCGTCACCGCGGGGCCGAGCCCTTGATCGAGATCGTCAAGCCCTTCATCGAGGACTGGCTCGCCCGTTCCAGGCGTCCGCAAGCCGCACCGCTGACCCTGACCCAGCGTCGCATCTTCATCCTGCCAACGAAGTACGGCTTCGCCTTCGCTCCGGTGCTGCTGGTCATGCTGGCGGGATCGGTGAGCTACGGCTTGTCCCTCGGTTTCGTGCTCACGTTTCTGCTCGGTTCGGTGGCGATCGTGTCGATCCTGCACGCCTACCGGAATCTGGCCGAGCTGCGTGTCAGCCTCGCCCGCGCCGAGCCGGTGTTCGCCGGCGACACCGCGCGCTTCCCGGTGCACCTCGACAACCCGTCGCGGCAGTCGCGCTTCTCCGTCGGGCTCGCGCGCCAACGCGAGGAGCAGGGTTTCGCCGATATCCCATCCGGCAGCCAGGCCACCCTCGAGCTGCGTCTTCCCACCACCCGGCGCGGTGTGCTCCGCGCCGGTCGCTTCACGCTTTTCACGCGCTACCCGATCGGTCTCTTCTTCGCCTGGTCGCCGATCGAACTGGAGGCGACCTGCCTCGTCTATCCGCGACCCGACGACGCCCCGCTGCCGCCTTCGGCACGCTACGCGCAATTGGGGGAGCTCGCGCCCGCCGGCTCGGGCGACGAGGATTTCGTTGGCCTGAAGCTCTATCAGCCCGGCGACTCGCCGCGGCGCATCGCGTGGAAGGCGTCGATGCGGGGCGAGACGCTTCTCACCAAGCAGTTCGCGGGGCAAGCCCAGGACGAGATGTGGCTCGACTGGGACGATCTCCCCGCGCACCTGGGCGTCGAGGCGCGGCTCTCGCGGCTCGCGAACTGGGTGCTGCAGGCCGATCGCGGCGGCGTCTGCTACGGACTGCGGCTGCCCGCGCGCCGTATTCCGCCGAGCGCCGGGGAAAAGCATAGTCAGCGCTGCCTCGAGGCGCTCGCCAGATTCGACGCCGACCCGGAGGCAGCATGACGGCGGGCACCCCGTTGCAGGTGTTCAGCGTCTACTCGCTGCTGTTCGCGGTGCTGCTCGCCGCAGCACCGCACGCCGTCCACCTGCCGAAGTGGGTGCTGCTGCTCGCCGCCTCGCTCTGGCTGTGGCGCGTCTACCTGTTGCATCGCGACCTGAGGCTGCCCAACCGCTGGCTGCTGAGCCTGTTCACCATTGCCGGCTCGGTCGGCATCTTCTTTCACTACCGCAGTCTCTTCGGTCGCGACGCGGGCGTCACCCTGCTCGTCCTCATGCTCGCCCTCAAGCTGCTGGAGATGAATGGCCGCCGCGACGCGATCATGGTGGTCTTCCTCTCCTATCTGCTGCTCATCACGCACTTGCTCTATTCGCAGACGGTCGCCACCGCCGCCTACATGATCACCGTGGTCTGGCTCATCACCATGACCATGGTTGGATTCCAGCAGCGCGCACCGCAGCAGGCGTGGAAATCCGCGATCCGCACCTCCGGGCTGCTGCTCACCCAGGCGGTACCGCTGATGCTCGTGATGTTCCTGTTCTTTCCACGTATGCAAGCGCCGCTGTGGGGGCTGCCGCAGGACAGCTATGCAGGCAGCACCGGGTTGTCGGACACGATGGCGCCCGGCAGCCTTTCCAACCTGAGCCTCTCGGACGCAGTCGCCTTCCGCGCCCGCTTCGAAGGCGAGCCGCCGAATCGCGCTCTGCTGTATTGGCGCGGACCCGTGCTGTGGGATTTCGATGGCAAGGCATGGCGTGCCGGAGCGCCGATCCCGGGGCCGGTCCAGCAGTTGGTCGCCGCGGGCGATGCCACCCGGTACGCGGTGACGGTGGAAGCGCATCAACAGAATTGGCTCTTTGCGCTCGACCTCCCGGCACTCGCACCCGATGCGAGCCGCATCACCCCCGATTTTCAGATCCTGCAGGCGAAGCCGCTGCGCGAGCGCAAGCGCTACGAAATGATGTCCTATCTGTCGTACCGCAGCGCGCCGGACAGGCTCGCACCCGAAGTCCGCGAGCGTGCGCTACAGCTGCCGCCGGCCGTTGCACCGCGCGCCCGCGCGCTGGCCGAGCGTATCCGCGCGGAATCGGCCAGCGATGAGGAAGTGCTGCAAGCCACGCTGGAGTTCTTCGCGCGCCGCTCGTTCTTCTACACGTTGAGCCCGCCGCTGCTCGGCAACGATCCGGTCGACGAGTTCCTGTTCCAGACCCAGCGCGGGTTCTGCGAGCATTTCGCCTCGGCGTTCGTATTCCTCATGCGCGCGGCGGGGGTGCCGGCCCGAGTGCTGACCGGTTATCACGGCGGCAGCCTCAATCCGGTGGGCGACTACGTCATCGTGCGCCAAGCCGATGCCCACGCCTGGGCGGAGGTCTGGCTCACCGGTCAGGGATGGGTGCGGGTCGATCCCACCGCCACGGTATCCCCGCAGCGGCTGATGGAAGGTCTGGCCGCCGCGGTTCCCGACGACGACCCGGTGCCGTTGCTCGCGCGGGACGATGTCGCCTGGCTGCGGCACGCGCTGTACCGTTGGGACGCCATCGCGAACGCGTGGAATCAGTGGGTGCTGGGGTACAACCCGGAGCACCAGCGCAGTCTCCTGGCGCGGGTCGGGTTCGACGACGCCACCTGGCGCACGATGGCGATGGCGCTGCTCGGCCTGTCCGGGTTCGTGCTCGTCGCGCTCACCGCCCTCCTGTTCTTCAACCTGCGCGCGCAACGCGACGATCCGGTGCAACGGGCATGGCAGCGTTTCTGTGGCAAGCTCGCGCGGCGCGGCGCGGCACGCCGCCCGACCGAAGGACCCCGCGACTACGCCCAGCGCATCGAGCGCGAGTTCCCTCAGGTTGCGGCGGAAGTGCGAGCGATCGGTGAGCTCTACGTGCGGCTGCGCTACGGCAGAACGGCGCAGCTGGACGATCTGGCGCGCCTGAAAGCGTTGGTCGCGCAGTTTCGCGTCTAGTCGCCGCGCGCGTTACGGCAGCGCGTCCCGCGACACGCCCTGTCGCTTGATGATGCGGCGCAAGCTGTGCAGTGCTTCGATCTGGATCTGCCGCACACGCTCGCGGGTGAGATTCAGGTCCTCCGCCAGTTGATCGAGGGTCAGGATCTCGGCTCCGTTCACGCCGTAGCGGCACTCGATGACCCGCCGCTGCTTGTCGTTGAGCTGCGCGAGCCACTCCCGCACCTGCCACTCGGTCTCCGCGTACTCCAGACGCTGGTCCGGGTGCAACGTGATGTCGTCCGGCACCGACTCGCCGATGGAGAGCATCGGGTCGACGTCGAGCGGCGCGTCGAGCGAGGTCATGCGCTCGTTCAGCGCGAGCACCCGGCGCACTTCGCCCGGCTTGCGGCCGGTAAGATGCGCCACGTCTTCCACCGTCGGCTCGCGATCGCCGTGCGTCTCGAGGTAGCGCGTCGCGCGCAGCACCGCGTTGAGCTCCTTGATGACGTGCACTGGCAGGCGGATAGTGCGGGACTGGTTCATGATCGCCCGCTCGATGCTCTGGCGGATCCACCATGTGGCATACGTGGAGAAACGGAAGCCGCGCTCGGGATCGAACTTCTCCAATGCGTGGATGAGCCCGAGATTGCCCTCCTCGATCAGGTCGGGCAGCGCCACGCCGCGGTTCACGTAGTGCTTCGCGATGTTCACCACGAGCCGCAGGTTGTGCTCGATCATGGTCTGCCGCGCGTGGAAGTCGCTCTGCCTGGCAAGCCGTGCATACCGCAGCTCTTCTTCCGGGGAGAGCAGCGCGTTATGGCCGATTTCGTTCAGGTAGAGCTGCATGACGTCCGAGAGCAGATCGCTGGCCGCGCTCTCGACGTCGAGGGCGGGCGCATCCTCTTCCAGGAGCAGGGGTGCCTCCTCGAACGACTCCTCGTCTCCCGGCAAGAAGGCGCCTGCCGTCATCATCCCTTTGCGGCCGGCAGGTACTTGAGCGGATCGACCGGCTTGCCCTGTCGCCTGATCTCGAAGTGGAGCTTGACCTGATCGGCGTCGGTATTGCCCATCTCGGCGATCTTCTGCCCCTTCGCGACGCTCTGGCCTTCCTTCACGAGAATCTCACTGTTGTGCGCGTAGACGCTCAGATAGCTCTTGTTGTGCTTGATGATGACGAGTTTGCCGTAACCTCGCAACCCGCTGCCCGCGTATACGACCTTGCCGGATGCGCTCGCGAGCACCGGCTGACCTGCTTTGCCGCCGATGCCGATGCCCTTCAGGTTCGCCGCCTCGGAATACGAAGTGACCACCTTCCCCGTCGCCGGCCACGACCAGTTCACCCGATCTTCGTCGTCACCGGTCTGCTGCTCAGGCGCGGGCTCCGGCTTGGGATCGACCTTCGCCAGATCCGTCTTCGACGGCTCGCGTGCAGCCTCCTGCTTCGCCGCGTCCTGGCTGCCCGGCTTGAACGACGGTGAGGTCGCAGCCGCGATCGCTGCCGGGGTGGCAAACGGCGATGGGGCGCCCTTTAGGTCGTTCAGCGCCGCCTCCGAATACGGCAGGCGCTGGGCCTTGGGTGCCTTGACGAGCGGTGCGGACAAGCCCGGCTCCGCCGGCCGCGGCTCGACTGGCCCGGGGATTGTCCCGGCGGGCTCCAGCGCCAGCGGTTTGCCCTCGGCTGGCGGGGCGGTCACGAGCGGGGCCGCGGCCGCGCCGGCGGCTTCGGCGGACGGCACGCCGGGCGGACGCAGCCGCAGCTGCTGATCGACCGAAATCCGATTCGGATCGGTGATACCGTTCCACGCCGCGAGATCGCGGTAGTCGAGACCCTGGTCCAGTGCGATCGAATGCAGCGTGTCGCCCTTTTTCACCGTGTAGTACTCGGGCCGCGTGTCGGGTGCGGTCGGCTTGCGCGGCGTAATCTTGGCGGCACTGCCTCGCTCGATGACGGGCGCCTTGCGCGGCGGCGATGTCTCGCAACCGGCACCGAGCAGGACGGTGGCCATCGCCGACAGTACAGCGAGCAGGCGAAGCGTTCTCGTATGTAGCGAAAGCGGCATGTCTAGGCAGTCCCCGGCAGCAGCGGCACGAACTTCACCTCATCCAGGACCGCTTCGTCGTACCCGCGCGAGGTCCGGGTGATACAGCACAGCCGCTGTTCGCGGGTGCCGAGCGGAAACACCAGACGCCCACCCGTTGCGATCTGCGCGAGCAGCGCCTCGGGCACGTGGGTGGCCGCCGCAGCCATGACCACGGCGTCGAAGGGCGCGGCCTCGGCGAGCCCGCGGTGCCCGTCACCGTGGCGCAGCTTCACGTTGTGGATGCGCAGCCCCCGCAGCCTCACGCGCGCCTTCGTGGCGAGCGGGGCGAGGCGCTCGACGGAGTACACTTCGCGCGCGATGCGCGACAGCACCGCCGCCTGATAACCGCAGCCGGTGCCGATGTCGAGCACGCGCGCGAGTGCCGCGCCGGCGCGCGCGATCTCGATCATGCGTGCGACGACATACGGACTCGAGATGGTCTGGCCGAAGCCGATGGGCAGCGCGATGTCCTCATAGGCCCGGCTCGCGAGCGCTTCATCGACGAACTTGTGACGTGCAATCTCCGCCATCGCTGTGAGCACGATCTCGTCTTTCACGCCGCGCTCGCGCAGGCGTTCCACCATGCGCAGGCGCGTGCGCTGCGACGTCATGCCGATGCCCGCGTCGAGTCCGTTCATGCGAGCCATGCGCGCACGGCTTCGAGCTGCGCGAAGTGCGTGAGATCCATCTGCAGCGGCGTGACGGACACGCGGTTCTGCGCCACGGCGTGGAAGTCGGTGCCTTCCCCGTCGTCCTGCGCATTGCCGGCGGCGCCTACCCAATACACGACGTTGTCCCGCGGGTCACGCGACAAAACCGCTGGCTGCGCCTTGTGCCGCTTGCCGAGACGCGTGATGGAGAGACCGGCAAGCGCTTCGAACGGGACGTCCGGCACGTTGACGTTCAGCAGCACCGGCTGCGGGATCGGGTCGACGCGGAAGCGCTCCACCATTTGCGCGGCGATGCGAGCCGCCGTCGCGTAATGGCGGCCGGATTTGCTCGTGAGCGACACGGCAAAGGACGGGATGCCGAGCAGGAAGCCTTCCGTGGCCGCGGCGACGGTACCCGAGTAGATCGTGTCGTCGCCCATGTTCGCCCCCTCGTTGATGCCGGAGACGACCATGTCCGGCAGGTGTTCGAGCAGGCCGGTGACCGCAAGGTGGACGCAGTCGGTGGGCGTGCCGTTCACGTAGCTGAACCCGTTCGCGGTCTTGCGCACCGTCAGCGGTCGATCGAGGGTGAGCGAATTGCTGGCACCGCTACGATCCCGTTCCGGCGCCACCACGACCACCTCGCCGAACGGCGACAAGGCCTCCGCCAGCGCCGCAAGCCCGGGCGCGAAGTAACCGTCGTCGTTGGAGAGGAGGATGCGCATGGGCGGGACGGCACTGCAATTCGCAAACCATGATTCTATCGCGTCCGGGGTAGAGGCGGACTGCGGCCATGATCCCGATCGATCACGGCACCCGGGTACCCGCAGCAACGACCGGGTTAACGACCTCTGAAGTCTGGTTTGCGTTTTTCCTTGAAGGCGCGGATGCCTTCCTGGTAGTCCTCGCTGTCATAAACCACACGGCGCAATCCCTGCACGCGCTCGAAACCCTCGGGCGACATGGGGCGCGCGCTCGACAGGATACGCAACTGCTCCTTCATCACGGCCACGCTGAGCGGCGCGTTGTGTGCCATCTGACGCGCGAGTTCGAACGTGAACGATTCGAGCTCGGCGCTTGGCACCACGTGGTTGACCATGCCCAGGCGCTCGGCTCGCTCGGCACCCATGGGCTGCGCCGTGAACGCCATCTCCTTCATGACGTGAAGGTTCGCCGCGTTCAGAAAGTTGACCATGCCCGACACATTGTAGGGCACGCCCAACTTCGCGGGCGTGAGTGCAAACGTCGTTGCCGGCGTGGCGACGATGAGATCACATGCGAGCGCGAGCTCACAGGCGCCTCCCCAGACGGTGCCTTCGATCATGGCGATGACCGGCGCCGGCAAGGTCTGGATGCCGCGCACGAGTTGGCGCAGCGGATCGTCCCAACCGAGCGGATCGCGCTGCGATTCGGGCAGCTCGTTCACGTCGTGGCCAGCCGACCACACCTTCTCCCCCGGCTGAGCGCGCAGCACGACAACGCGTGCTGCCTGTGCGCGCAGCGTCGCGAGTGCTGCCATGAAGTCCTCCACCAGCGACTCGCTCAGCGCGTTGCGCTTCTGCGGATGGTCGAGAGTGATAAGACCGATATCGTCGCGTTTCTCGGTAAGGACGAGCGGCATGTCGCGGGGCTCCTGGTTGGATTGGGATACGCTCGCCGCGCGCAGTGGACGACGCGAATCGACCGCGCCAGCTCTGGCAAGAGTACTTCAGGAAAAGATGAGACCGGACGATCAGGGACCTTGGTCGGGGCGAGAGGATTTGAACCTCCGACCACCTGCACCCCATGCAGACTAGAAACAAGTAACCAATTGTTTATTAACCATTACGCGCACGACGCTCGCTGCAAACTGCGCATAACAATGCAGGACGAAGCATAACCAATTCCGCAAAACTCCCGCAGAGAGTCTTGTGGCTAATTCGTTGCTGGCGACGTCGCCAGCGGGTTGGCCACGAGTATAGCATTTGCGAATTGGCGTCCCGAGCCGCATGGGGGCAGGAACGTCTTAGAACTGCAAGGGCTACCGCGCCCTGCTTAACGCGGTCGATCTTGACTCCATCGGCCTACGCGTTATCCGACGATCCGCTAGCGGACAGAGTCCCTCCTGGCCC
>JAEUMX010000048.1 GCA_016791285.1 Burkholderiales bacterium | reverse complement strand
CCAGCGCCGTCAGCGCCTCCTGCACCGCAGCAGCACCGCGCTTTCTCGCCTCACCCATTTGGTGTTTCCCCCAAAGCAGCCTTCCCTCAACTCACTCAGAAGGTTACACAATGGCGAGATCGCCAACTGCGGTTTTTAGGGTGAAAGACCTGCGGCACGTTGCGGTACTTGTGCAGATCCTTCATCACGAAGCTGGCGTCGACCTCGTCCTTGTATGCCTTGAGCACGGCGGCGCTCATCGGTTTACTCGCCGTCTTCGAGCAGCGGCGCGATCGAGGGGTGCTTCTTCATGCCTCGGGGTGAAAGCCGGCCTTTCTGGCGAGCAGGGAATTGACGCCATCGGCGAGCACGACGACATCCGCAAAGACATCGTCGCCCACGCGGTCGCAGCGCACGCCCACGACCCTGCCGAGGTCGTATAAGAGCAGCGAATCGACCGTGGTCTCGCAGATCAGCAGGGCACCGGCCTCCCGCACCTTGGACGAGAACCACTTGTCGAACTGGGCGCGGATAAATGGTGCGAGATCGATCGCCACCTTGCCCGTTGCCTGCGCAGCATCCACGTGGAAGATCAACCCGCGGCTGCGGCAGAGCTCGCCCAGGGCCGCGATGTCCTGAATGACGCCGATCTTGTTCACGAACATGACCGACGCCAGCACGGTATCTGCGCGCAGCGCCTTCTGGAATTTCTCCAGGTCGACCAGTCCGTCGGGCTCCGGGTCGAGGTAGGTGACCTCGAAACCCTCGCGCTCGAGCTCGCGCATGGTGTCGAGCACGGCCTTGTGCTCGGTGGTCACCGTGATGAGATGCTTGCCCTTGCCCGAGTAGAAGTGTGCTACGCCCTTGATCGCGAGATTGTTCGATTCCGTGGCGCCGGAGGTCCAGACGATCTCCCTGAGGTCGGCACCGATGAGCGCTGCGACCTGCTCGAGCGCCTCGGTCACCGCGGCTTCGGCTTGCCAGCCGTAGGCATGGGAGCGGCTCGCCGGATTGCCGAACTGCTGCGTCAGATACGGAATCATCTTTTCCGCTGCGCGCGGATCGACCGGTGTCGTGGCGGCGTAGTCGAGATAGATGGGGCGCGTGTGCATCGGTGAGTCCTCGTGGCCTGATCGTGTCCCTTCCGCTCGCGGAGCCGGGACGGGACTCATTTCCGCAATCGCCATGCCATCGGCAATGAAGGCGGTAAGCGTATGATTGGAAGTGCGTTCTCGCGAAGGCGTGAGCGCGGACCGGATTCCTTGTCAGGTTTTGTAGCAAAGCGAACACGACAAGAGCGACGACACGTAGGGGCGTTTCGACGGGTCTTCGTTGCAACCACCTGCTTTCGCCAAACTGCGCGGAGCATACCGAGCGAGCCATGGAACATGGAACGCACCGAACGCTTCTACCGCATTCAGCAGCTCCTGCACGACCGTCGCGTCGTGCCCTTCACCGTTTTTCTCGAGACGCTCGAAGTGTCCCGCGCCACGGTGAAGCGCGACCTCGAATATCTGCGCAACCGCATGAATGCACCGATCGCGTGGGACCCGGAGGCGCGGGGCTATCGCTTTGCCGCGCCGGACGCGGGCGGCGGGCAGTACGAGCTGCCGGGTCTCTGGTTCAACGCCTCCGAGATCCACGCGCTGCTGACCATGCAGCATCTGCTCGCGCAGATCGAGCCGGGAGTCCTCGCACCGCAGCTCATGCCGATCGCGGACCGGCTGCGTTTACTTCTGGGCAGCGGGGATCATTCCGTCGAGGAGGTGCAAAAGCGGGTGCGCGTCCTCGGCATGGCGGCACGCCGTTTCGACCGCGCGGACTTCGCGGTGGTGGGCTCCGCGCTCTTGCGGCGCAAGCGGCTGCATCTGCATTACTACGTGCGCTCCCGCGACGAACTCACCGAGCGCGAGGTATCGCCGCAGCGCCTGGTGTACTACCGCGACAACTGGTACCTCGATGCGTGGTGCCATCGGCGGGACGACCTCAGGAGCTTCGCCATCGATGCGATACGCGACGCCGAGATCCTCGACAAGAAAGCGCGCGACATCCCGGAGAGCACCCTCAACCGGGTGCTCGGCTCGGGTTACGGGATCTTCTCCGGGCACCGCGTGCGGTGGGGGCGGCTGCGCTTTACGCCCGAGCGCGCGCGATGGGTCGCCGCCGAAGAGTGGCATTCGCGCCAACGCGGCCGCGTCGAAGCCGACGGATCCTACGTGCTCGAAGTCCCCTACAACGACGACCGCGAACTGGTGATGGACATCCTGCGTCACGGTCCCGACGTCGAGGTACTCGGTCCTTCGGCGCTGCGCCGGGTCGTGCGCGAGCGCCTCGCCGCGAGCCTGGAGCGTTACCGACCGCGCCGCGGCAAACGGTCCGGCTGACCCTTGTGCCGGCATGCACCGCGAGATGGCGAATGCTGGACGATATGCCTGGGATCTCGACCGCTGGACCCGGCGGAAGCCACATCTCGTTCCGACGGTGGTCCGAGATTGATCCTGTAACACATTGTTTGTTTGGCACCTTGACCCGCGCGCACGTTCCGCCGGGTAGCGCCTGCGCCGTGGCCCATCGATTGCGATAAAGAGCGGGCGATCGGCGAGGATGATCCGGGATGCCGCTGGGGAAGATCATGCTTCGCGCTGGCTTGTGCGACATCTCGCGCCTCGCCGGTCCACCACGATTCTCCTTGTCCTTCTCCAACCGGCCCGCGTCCAGGGCCGGTTTTTTTTTGGGCGTCCCCGGGCGCGAGTGACCGCCGGGCGTCGTTCGCGCCGATCTCGCTGTGGTATCGTTGCGTCGCCATCGCGAGGAGATGCTCAAATGACTCAGAAAACCGCCTTTTCCCCCGAGGAGTGGACCTTGTTGCGCATCGTGCCTTCGCTCGTGAGCGGAGGTGTCTCAGCCGCCGACCCAGGGGGGCTCATCGGTGCCTTCAAGGAGGCAACAGCGGGCATGCGGGCAATGTACGAGAGCCTGCAGCAATCGAATATCGAGCTCATGAAGTCGTTGTTCGAAGATCAAAGCCGTCCCGCTGTCCCTGACCCGAAGGCGCTGCTGGGCGAGGGATCGCGGGAACAGCAGATCGCAAACTTCAAGTCCGCGGTCACCGCCCAGATCGATCGGGCGATGAGCCTGCTCGACCAGAAGGCGTTGCCGGACGAGGTGCTCGCCTACAAGCAGATGCTCATGCAGGTGGCCGAGCGTGCGGCGAATGCGGCCAAGGAGGGGGGATTTCTCGGATTCGGTGGCGTGAAAGTGAGCGAAGCCGAGCAGACGTTTCTGAACGAGCTGTCACGGATGCTCAAGATTCAGGCGTGAGGCGATGCTGAAATCGAAGGCATGGCGGCAGGCGCTGGCGTGGGGTTTGGGGATGTGCGCAATCGCCGCCGTTCAGGCGGCGGAGCCACCGCTGCAGGCGACCACCGAGGACGGACGCAAGGTCATCCTGCATGCCGACGGACGCTGGGAGTTCGGTACCGCGGACGGGGCGAGCGCGCCGTCCGCGGCTCAGGCCGGATCCGCCAAGGCTCAGCCCGCCGCCGCAGCGGCGGCGCGTGCCGATGACCGCTATTGTCAGGGCGGGCTGTTCGGCGTCGGGCGCCGTATCTGTCCGGGTGATCCGGATTACAACCGAGGCTCGCTCAACCCCAAGCTGCGTTGATGGGGCCGGCTCATGCAGCGGGGCTCAGGCTCTCCGCAGCACGCGCCGCGCGCTTGCGCTCGTGCTCCTGCAGAAAGCGCTTCCGGACCCGGATCGACTTCGGCGTGATCTCCACTAACTCGTCGTCCGCGATGAACTCGATCGCCGATTCCAGCGTGAGCTGGATGGGCGGCGTCAGTCGCACCGCCTCGTCCGAACCCGAGGCGCGGAAGTTCGTGAGCTGCTTGCCCTTGATCGGGTTCACGACGAGATCGTTGTCGCGGGAGTGGATGCCGATGACCATGCCTTCGTACAGCGGCTCACCCGGGCTCACGAGCATGCGTCCGCGCTCCTGCAGCTTCCACAGCGCATAGGCGACGGCTTCACCCTGTTCGGCGGAGACCAGCGCGCCGTTGCGGCGCTCGCCCATCTCACCCGCCAGCGCGCCGTAGTCGTCGAAGACGTGGCTCGCAATGCCGGTGCCGCGCGTAAGGGTGAGGAACTCGCCCTGGAATCCGATCAGGCCGCGCGCCGGGATGCGGTAGTCGAGGCGCACGCGCCCCTTGCCATCGGATTGCATGTCCTGCAGTTCGCCGCGGCGGCGCCCGAGGTCCTCCATGATCGCACCCTGGTGCGCTTCCTCGACGTCGACCGTGAGCAGTTCGTAAGGCTCGCGCTTCTCGCCCTCGATCTCCCGGATCACCACGCGCGGCCGTGACACCGCCAGCTCGTACCCTTCGCGACGCATGTTCTCGAGCAGGATCGTAAGGTGCAGCTCCCCGCGCCCGGAGACGAGGAAGACATCGGCATCGGCGGTGTCCTGCACCCGCAGCGCGACGTTGCTCATGAGCTCGCGCTGCAGGCGCTCGCGCAGGTTGCGGCTGGTGACGTACTTGCCTTCCCGGCCCGCGAAGGGCGACGTGTTCACCTGGAAGTTCATGGTGAGCGTGGGTTCGTCGACGGCGATCGGCGGGAGTGGCAGGGGCGCGAGCGGGTCGCAGATCGTCACCCCGATGCCGACCTGTTCGATGCCGGTCACGAGCACGATGTCACCGGCTTCGGCTTCGTCGGTCGTCACCCGCTCCAGCCCCTCGAACACCATGAGCTGGCCGACCTTCGCCTTGCCACGCGCCTCCTCGCCGTACATGACGGCGATCTCCTGTCCACTCTCCACACGTCCGCGGCCGATGCGGCCGATGCCGATGCGCCCCAGATAACTGGAGTAGTCGAGGGAACAGATCTGCAGTTGCAGCGGTGCAAAGACGTCGACCTTGGGCTCGGGTACGTGCGCGAGAATCGCCTCGAAGAGCGGGCGCATGTCCTGCCCGGGGCGGGCCGTGTCGAGCATCGCGTAGCCTTGCAACGCGGACGCATAGACCACCGGGAAGTCGAGCTGATCCTCGCTCGCGCCGAGCTTGTCGAAGAGGTCGAACGTATGGTTGACCACCCAGTCCGGCCGCGCGCCCGGGCGGTCGATCTTGTTCACGACGACGATTGGCTTCAGTCCGAGTGCGAGCGCCTTGCGCGTCACGAAGCGCGTCTGCGGCATGGGACCTTCGACCGCGTCGACCAGCAGCAGCACGCCGTCGACCATCGACAGCACGCGCTCCACCTCGCCGCCGAAGTCGGCGTGACCGGGCGTGTCGACGATGTTGATGTGCGTGCCCTGGTACTGGATGGCGCAGTTCTTGGCGAGGATCGTGATGCCGCGTTCCCGCTCGAGATCGTTCGAATCCATGACGCGGTCGGCGACATGCTCATGCGCGGCGAAGGTGCCGGACTGACGCAGCAGTTGATCGACGAGGGTCGTCTTGCCGTGGTCGACGTGGGCGATGATGGCGATGTTGCGTATGGCGCGGGACATGGGAGGCTGCCGGATCAGGAAAAACCCGAAACTATAACAGGGTCTTGCGGTTGATCGAAACGCCGCAGCGCGGGTTCATGTCGTCACGCGGCGCGATCGACCTTGCGGCGGCGGTCGAGCAGTTCCGGTATGGCTTCTTCCAGGCGCACGACTTCGCCGATCCGCGGTGTGGAATAGCCGGGAAGCTCCGCCACCATGCGACCGAAGCGCTCGCTCTTGAGATGATCGAGGAAGGCGACGACATCGGGCCTCTCGGTCGCCGCCTGATTGCAGATGAAGACGTAGCGCTCGCGCGAGAGCGGGACGAAGTCCAGGCGGAACTGCCGGGCCGCCGGCTCCACGCCGAATCCGGCATCCGCGGCGCCGCTCGCGACGTAGGCGGCGACGGCCGAGTGCGTGAACTCCTCCGTGCGGTATCCGCGGATGGTGCGGGCGTCGATGTTCGCGGCGGCCAACACCTGGTCGAAGAGCAGTCGCGTGCCGGAGTTCTTCTGGCGGTTGATGAAGACGACATCGGCGCGCGTCAGGTCCTGCACGTCCTCTATGCCCTTCGGGTTGCCGCTCGCCACGAACAACCCCAGCGTCCGCGTGACGAGGTGGATGACGCGCTGCTTGCGCGGCCGCAGCCAGCGGGCGTACTTGGCGAGCGCAGGGCGGGCGAATTCGCCCTCCGGCACGTGCAGGCCGGCGAGATCGCAAGTGCCTTTCTCCAGGGAGAGCAGCGCTTCGACGCTCCCGACGTAGCGCAAGTCGACCTGAAGGCGGTCTTGCTCCTTGAGGAGTTCAGGGATGCGCGCCACGGCGAAGCCGTGCGCCGCATGGATGCGGATGGTGGACGCCGCGGTGTCGAGCAGCCGGTTGATCTCGAGATTGAGCTCGGACGCCACCGAATCGAGCTGCGGGCCGAGCCGTGCGCTGACACGCTGTTCCGCCCACAACAGTCTCTTTCCCAGGGGTGTGAGCAGGGCGCCCTTGCCGCGCTCGAAACGCACCAGCGGCGCGCCGAAGAAGGCATGCCAGCCTTCGACCAGGTTCCATGCATGGCGGTACGAAAGCCCGACCCGCTCGATCGCGCCGGACAGTTTTCCCGCCTCGTGGATCGCGTGCAACAGGGCGAACAACTCCGGCCCGAGGCGCTGCCCGTCTTCGCTTTCGACGACCCATGTCGACTTGATGCTGAGACGCTTCATAGGCACTTTTTCACATATTGAAACCTGTCTGCCGAGTTGCTAACGTGCTCGCTCGGCAGGGAATAGCCGCATTATATGCAGAAACGAGCATATGGATGTTTCGGTCCAAGGTGGGACAGCACGACCCTGAAGGGTCGCCGGAGGAGGGTGTATGGATTCAGCGGTGTCGCGCAGCGTCGACGAGGCGGTGGCGCGGTTCAAGGACGTGCCGGGCGGGCTTCTGCCGATTCTCCATGCGATCCAGGACGATGTCGGTCACGTGCCGCCAGCGGCCATTCCAACGATCGCCAGCGCGCTCAACCTCTCCCGCGCGGAGGTCCACGGCGTAGTCTCTTTCTACCACCACTTTCGCGTGCGGCCGGCGGGGCGTCACGTGCTGCAGATGTGCCGCGCGGAAGCCTGCCAGAGCATGGGCGGTGACGCGCTCGCGGCGCACACGCGCGAACGCCTGGGCATCGACTTCCACGAAACCACCGCGGACGGAAACCTCACCCTCGAGCCGGTTTACTGTCTCGGCCAGTGCGCCTGTTCACCCGCGGTCATGGTCGATGGCGTACCGCACGGGCGCATGACGGCCGAACGGCTCGAAGCGCTGCTCGCATCGCTGGAGGAAGCGCAATGAGCGTGAAAGTGTTCGTTCCCTGCGACTCCAGCGCGCTCAGCGTGGGTGCGGATGCGGTTGCACAGGCCATCGCCACCGAAGCGCAGCGGCGCGGCGAAGAGGTGGTCGTGATCCGCAATGGGTCGCGCGGCATGATGTGGCTCGAGCCGCTGGTCGAGGTGGAAACCCCGGCCGGGCGCATGGGCTATGGACCGGTCGTACCCGCCGACGTTGCTTCCCTGTTCGACAGCGGTTTCCTCGCGGGCAAGCCCCATCCGCGCGCCATCGGCAAGGTCGAGGCGCACCCGTTCCTGGCGCGGCAGGAGCGCTTCTGCTTTGCCCGCATCGGCGTCATCGATCCCCTTTCTACGGCCGACTACGAGGCGGGCGGCGGCTGGCGCGGACTGCGCAACGCCGTGGCCATGGCGCCGGGCGATACGGTCGCCACCGTCATCGAGTCCGGCCTTCGCGGGCGCGGAGGTGCCGCGTTTCCGACCGGCATCAAGTGGAAGACGGTACTCGAGACGCCGGCCGACCAGAAATACGTGGTCTGCAACGCCGACGAAGGCGACTCGGGCACCTTCTCCGATCGCATGACCATGGAAGGCGACCCGTTCCTTCTGATCGAGGGCATGGCGATCGCCGGCCTCGCCATCGGCGCCACGCAGGGCTACGTCTATCTGCGCTCCGAATACCCGCATGCGGAGCGCGCGATGAACGCCGCCATCGCCCTCGCGTATGAACTGGGCGCGCTCGGGCCGGATGTGCTGGGCTCGGGTCGCCGCTTCGATCTGGAAGTGCGGCGCGGTGCCGGCGCCTATATCTGCGGCGAAGAGACATCACTGCTCGAGAGTCTCGAAGGCAAGCGCGGCGTCGTTCGCTTCAAGCCGCCGATCCCGGCGATATCCGGTCTCTTCGGCAAGCCGACCCTCGTCAACAACGTGATCACCTTCACGTCGCTGCCGATCATCTTCGAGCGCGGCGCGAAGTTCTATCGCGACTTCGGCCAGGGCCACTCGCGCGGCACGCTGCCCATCCAGCTCGCCGGCAACATCAAGCACGGCGGGCTGATCGAGAAGGCCTTCGGCGTCACGTTGCGCGAACTGCTCTACGACTTCGGCGGCGGCTCGGCGTCGGGCCGGCCGATTCGGGCGGTGCAGGTGGGCGGACCGCTCGGGGCGTATCTGCCCGAATCCCAGTTCGATGTGCCGGTCGACTACGAAGCCTTCTCGGGCATCGGTGCGATGCTCGGCCACGGCGGCATCGTCGTGTTCGACGACACGGTCGACATGGCGAAGATGGCCCGGTACGCGATGGAGTTCTGCGCGATCGAGTCGTGCGGCAAGTGCACGCCGTGCCGGATCGGCTCCACGCGCGGTGCCGAGACCATAGACAAGATCATTGCCGGGCGTAACCGCGGCGCAGCCGTGACCCTGCTCGAAAGCCTGTGCGACACGATGCTGCATGGTTCGCTGTGCGCGCTCGGCGGGATGGCGCCGTTTCCCGTGTTGAGCGCGCTCAAGCACTTTCCCGAAGACTTCGGCCTGGCGCGCGAGCCGCTCGCAGCCGCGGCCGCCGCCTGATCCCTCACCGCAAAGGACACACAGATGACGACTGCAAGCATCCGGACCGAGGACTTCGGCACGCCAGCGCGCGAGTCAGAGCGCATGGTGAACCTGGAAGTGGACGGCATCCCGGTGAGCGTGCCGGAGGGCACGTCGGTGATCCGCGCCGCTGGCGAGGCGGGCGTGGCGATACCGAAGCTCTGCGCGACCGACAGCCTGGAGCCCTTCGGTTCCTGCCGCCTGTGCCTGGTCGAGATCGACGGCCGCAAGGGTTATCCGGCGTCATGCACGACGACGGTCAGCGACGGCATGGTGGTGCGGACACAGACGGAGAAGCTCGCGCAGATCCGGCGCGGCGTCATGGAGCTCTACATCTCCGATCATCCGCTCGATTGCCTCACCTGCTCGGCCAACGGCAACTGCGAACTGCAGGACACGGCGGGTGCCGTGGGACTGCGCGAGGTGCGTTACGGCTACGACGGCGAGAATCACCTCGATGCGCCGGTCGATGGCTCGAACCCGTACTTCAGTTTCGATCCGTCGAAGTGCATCGTCTGCTCGCGCTGCGTGCGCGCGTGCGAGGAAACGCAGGGGACCTTTGCGCTGACGATCCAGGGCCGCGGCTTCGACTCGAAGGTCGCCGCCGGGATGGACGAGACTTTCATGGGCTCGGAGTGCGTGAGTTGCGGCGCGTGCGTGCAGGCGTGCCCGACCGCGACCCTCATGGAGAAGTCCGTCATCGAACTCGGACAGCCGGCGCGCAGCGTGGTCACGACCTGCGCCTACTGCGGCGTCGGCTGTTCGTTCCGCGCCGAGATGCGGGGCTCGGAGCTGATCCGCATGGTGCCGAACAAGGACGGGCACGCGAATCACGGCCACTCCTGCGTCAAGGGGCGCTTTGCCTTCGGCTATGCGACGCATCCGGATCGCATCACGACGCCAATGATCCGCGAGAAGATCAGCGATCCGTGGCGCAAGGTGTCCTGGGAAGAGGCGGTTGCTCACGCTGCCGGCGAGTTCAAGCGCATTCAGGCGAAGCACGGGCGCGGCGCGGTGGGCGGCATCACCTCGTCGCGCTGCACGAACGAGGAGACCTATCTCGTGCAGAAGCTGGTGCGCGCGGCGTTCGGCAACAACAACGTCGACACGTGCGCCCGCGTCTGCCATTCCCCGACCGGCTACGGCCTGAAAGCCACGCTCGGCGAATCCGCCGGCACGCAGGATTTCGACTCGGTCATGCAGGCGGACGTGATGCTCGTCATCGGCGCCAATCCCACGGACGGCCATCCGGTGTTCGCATCGCGTATGAAGAGCCGTCTTCGCGCGGGCGCGAAGCTCATCGTCGTCGACCCGCGCACCATCGACCTCGTGCGCTCGCCGCACGTGGCCGCGGCTCACCATCTCAAGCTGCGTCCGGGGACCAACGTCGCCGTGATCAATGCGCTCGCGCATACGATCGTGACCGAGGGGCTGGCCAACGAGCGCTTCGTCGCGGAGCGGTGCGAGCTTGAGGCCTACGCCAAGTGGAAAGCCTTCATCGCGGCAGAGCGCAATTCGCCGGAAGCGCTGGAAGCCGAAACCGGCGTGGCCGCGGCGGACATCCGTGCGGCGGCGCGTTTGTACGCCACGGGCGGCGACGCTGCGATCTATTACGGCCTCGGTGTCACTGAGCACAGCCAGGGCTCGACCACCGTGATCGGTATCGCCAACCTCGCGATGCTGACGGGGAACATCGGCCGCGAAGGCGTCGGCGTGAATCCGCTGCGCGGGCAGAACAATGTCCAAGGCGCATGCGACATGGGCTCGTTCCCGCACGAACTGCCGGGCTATCGGCATGTGTCCGACAGCGCCGTGCGCGAGCTCTTCGAAACCTCGTGGGGCGTGCCCATCGATCCCGAGCCCGGGCTGCGCATCCCGAACATGCTGGACGCGGCCATCGACGGCAGCTTCCGCGGCATCTACATCGAAGGGGAAGACATCGCCCAGTCGGATCCGGACACGCAGCACGTCACGGCCGCGCTCGAGGCGATGGAATGCGTCGTCGTGCAGGACCTCTTCCTCAACGAGACGGCCAAGTTCGCCCACGTTTTCCTGCCCGGCTCGTCGTTCCTCGAGAAGAACGGAACGTACACCAATGCCGAGCGCCGGATCTCGCCGGTGCGCAAGGTGATCGCGCCGCTTGGGGGCAAGGAGGACTGGGAAGTCACCGCCATGCTGGCGCAGGCGCTGGGCTATCCGATGCCGTACCGGCATCCGTCCGAGATCATGGACGAGATCGCCCGCCTGACACCCACCTTCGCCGGCGTGAGCTATGCCAAGCTCGACGCGCTCGGCAGCATCCAGTGGCCGTGCACCGACGAGCATCCGGTGGGCACGCAGACCATGCACGTGGGTGAGTTCGTCCGTGGCAAGGGGCGCTTCCTCGTCACGGAATATGTCCCGACCGAGGAGCGTACCAGTCGCAAGTACCCGCTGATCCTCACCACGGGGCGGATTCTCAGCCAGTACAACGTTGGTGCGCAGACGCGGCGCACGCCCAATTCGACCTGGCACGACGAAGACCGCCTGGAGATTCACCCCAGCGACGCAGAGCTGCGCGGTGTGCGCGAAGGTGACTGGGTCGGCATCCGCAGCCGCGCCGGTGAGACGGTCCTGCGGGCGCGCGTGACCGAGCGCGTGCAGCCGGGCGTGGTGTACACGACCTTCCACTTCCCCGAGTCCGGTGCCAATGTGATCACCACCGACAATTCGGACTGGGCGACGAACTGCCCGGAATACAAGGTGACGGCCGTACAGGTGGAGGCGGTGACCCAGCCTTCCGAATGGCAGAAGCGCTTCCGCAGCTTCAGTGAGCACCAGCGCGAGCTGCTCGAAAGCGCGCAAGTTGCGTCCTGAGCCATGAGCGGCTGCGACTTGATGGGTCTGGGATCCGCTCACCTGACAGTCGAGGCGGAACGGCTGGGTGCGGACACCCGCAGGTGCGTGCGCGACGAGGTGGCGGAGGAAGTTCCGGTTGCGTTCGTCTACAACGGCCACCCGTTTGCCGTGATGCTGGCTTCCCCGCTCGACCTCGAGGACTTCGCCTTCGGCTTCAGTCTGAGCGAGGCGGTGGTCGCGTCGGCGGACGAGATCGGCGGCGTCGAAGTAGTGCCGGAGGCGCAGGGTTACTCCGTGTACGTGAGCGTGCCGAAATCCCGCTCGAAGGCGCTGTCTGCCCGGCGGAAGAATCTCGCGGGCGGGACGGGGTGCGGACTGTGCGGTGAACAGATGCTGGAGAATGCGCTGCGTCCTGTCAGCGCCGTCCGTGGCGAGGTGCAGTTCGGCGCCGACGCGGTCGCTCGGGCCATCGCCGCACTTGAGCAGGTTCAGGAACTCGGCCGCATCACCGGCGCGGTGCACGCGGCGGCGTGGGCGGACGCGGATGGCAATCTGCGTTGCCTGCGCGAGGATGTCGGCAGACACAATGCGCTCGACAAGGTGATCGGTGCGCTCGCCCGCGACAGGGCCGATGCGCCATCGGGATTCATCGTCGTCACCAGCCGTGCGAGCTACGAGATAGTGCACAAGACGGCGACGGCGCGCATCCCGTTGCTGGCCGCCATCTCCGGTCCCACGGCCTTTGCCATCCGGCAGGCGCAGGCGGCCGAACTCACTCTGGTCGGCTTCGCGCGGGAAGGGCGGCAGACGGCCTACACGCATGCCGCACGACTTCGAACCTGAGGCAATTCGATGGATTACGAACGTCTCGTCAAGATGGCCAACAGCATCGCCTGCTTTTTCCAGGCGGAACCCGACCATGAGGAAGCGGTCAAGGGTGTGACCGGGCACCTCGAGCGCTTCTGGGATCCGCGTATGCGCGATCGTCTGGCCGCGCACGCGACCGCGGGCGGCGACGGGCTGACGCCGTTGGCCCTGGAGGCCGCCAGGCGCCTCGCGAAGCCAGGATAGCGCGTCGGCGCGGGAC
>JAEUMX010000030.1 GCA_016791285.1 Burkholderiales bacterium | reverse complement strand
TATCTCGCCGGAGGGCTCGCCATCGGTCCGTTCGGGCTGGGTGTGTTCACGCACCCCGGGTCGATCCTGCAGGTCGCCGAGCTCGGCGTCGTCATGTTCCTGTTCATCATCGGCCTCGAGATGCGGCCGACGCGGCTGTGGGGGATGCGCCGTGAGATCTTCGGGCTCGGCCTGCTCCAGGTCGTCGCGTGCGCGCTGTTGCTGGGCGGCGTGGGAGTGGCGACTGGATATCCCGTCGTTGCCTCGTTCGTGTCAGGCGCCGGGTTCGTTCTGACCTCGACGGCAATCGTCATGCAGCTGTTGGAAGAGCGACGCGAGCTCGACTCGAGCGGCGGCCAGCGCATCGTTTCGATTCTGCTGCTCGAAGACCTGATGATCGTTCCCTTGCTTGCGCTCGTCGCTTTTCTCGCGCCGATCGCGCCCGGCAATCCGCAGCGCGGCGGCATCGATTGGCAGGCGATCGCCATCGGCGTGGGAGCGATCGCTGGATTGCTGATCGCCGGCCGCTACCTGCTCAATCCGCTGTTCGGCCTGCTGGCGAATGCACGCGCGCGCGAAGTGATGACCGCGGCGGCGCTGTTGGTCGTGCTCGGCTCCGCGTACGCGATGGAACTCGGCGGGCTGTCGATGGCCATGGGGGCCTTTCTCGCCGGAGTGCTGCTGTCGGAATCGACGTATCGACATCAGCTCGAAGTCGACGTCGAGCCGTTCCGCGGCATCCTGCTCGGCTTGTTCTTCCTTGCCGTCGGCATGTCGCTCGACCTCGGGGTCGTGGCGGCGAACTGGCGGCTCGTTCTCTTCTATGTCGCCGCGTACATGCTGGTGAAAGGGGCCGGCATCTACCTCGTGGCGCGCCTGCTGCGCTCGTCGAACCGCGAGGCGGTCGATCGCGCCATCCTCATGGCACAGGGCGGAGAGTTCGCCTTCGTGCTGTACGCGGCGGCGGCGAGCGTCGGCATCCTCACCGCCGAGGAGAACGCGACCCTCACTGCGATCATCATCCTCTCGATGGTGCTCACGCCGGTTGCCATCGCGGCTCTCGATTTCTTGCGCCGCGGCGTGCAGCCTTCAGCGGAAGGCTACGAGCGTCCGGAGGGGCTGAAAGCCGCTGCACTCATCATCGGCTTCGGCCGCGTCGGTCAGATCGCGAGTCAGTTCCTGCTCGCTCGCGGCTGCGAGATCTCGATCATCGATACGGATGTCGAGATGATCGATGTGGCGCGCGAGTATGGCTTCAAGGTTCACTACGGCGACGGTACGCGCCTGGACATCCTGCACGCTGCCGGCGCGGGACAGGCGCGTGTCGTGTTGGTGTGCGTCGACAAAGCGGAGGACGCCACGCGCATGACGGAGTTGCTGAAGGCGCAGTTTCCGGGCGTGCCGGTGCTCGTCCGCGCCGTGGATCGCCGGCATAGCCTGAACCTGATCCGGGCCGGCGCCGATCTTCAGGTCCGCGAGACCTTCGAATCCGCGGTCGTCCTGGGCGAGGCAGCGCTGGCGAAACTGGGCGTCGAGTCGACCGAGGTCGAGCAGATCAGCGTCCGTCTTCGCGCGCGGGACGAGCAGCGCCTGCAACTCGAACTGGTCGGCGGGCCGGGCGCCGGTAAAGCGCTGTTCAGCGGCAAACCCGAGCCGCAGGAAGCACCGGTGGTCGATCGGCGGCCACCGGGCTGACCTATCGATTCTGATTTCTTAGAAGCCTCGCACCGAAGGCGCGCGTCCAGACCTCTGGCCGGGATTGGCGGGCGGCGGGAGTCCCGCCGCCCGGGTCGTGCGTCAGCCCTGATTGGGCGCGACGGGGATGAAGATGGTGGCATCACCGCGCTTGACGAGCAGCGCGAGCGGCGCGCCCTTCGGTGCCTGCTCGAGCGTCTTGCCGAGGTCGTCGGTGTCGCTGATGCGGGCCCCGTTCACGCCCACGATCACGTCACCCTGACGGATGCCGGACTTCGCGGCCGGACCCTGGGCGCGCTCGACTTTCACGCCGCCCTCCAGACCGAGCGCCTTGCGCTCGCGCGCGTCGAGCTCGGACACGGAGAGCCCCAGACTCGACATCTTCCGTGCCTCGCCCTTGGCGCCCCCCGTGCTCGCCTGCGCGAGCTTGTCGGACGGCGCCTCGCCCACCGCCACCGTGGTCTTCTGCTCCTTGCCGTCGCGCAGATACACGACGTTCGCCTTCGCACCCGGCTTGGTCGCCGCGACGAGCGGCGGTAGCGCGGAGAATTCCTCGACCTTCCTGCCGTCGTATTCGACGATCACGTCACCGGCCTTGAGCCCGGCCTTCGCCGCGGCGCTGTCGGCATCGACGGCGGCGATCAGCGCGCCTTTCGCGTCCTTCAAGCCGAACGACTTGGCGAGCTCGCTCGAGATCGGCTGGATGCGCACGCCGAGCTGGCCGCGCGTCACCTTGCCGTGGCTCTTGAGCTGGTCCGCGACGTTCATCGCGAGGTCGATCGGGATCGCGAACGAGACACCCATATAGCCGCCGGTGCGGCTGTAGATCTGCGAATTGATGCCGATCACTTCACCGTTCAGGTTGAAGAGCGGACCGCCGGAATTGCCCGGGTTCACCGCCACGTCGGTCTGGATGAACGGCACGTAGCTCTCGTCCGGCAGCGAGCGGCCCTTCGCGCTCACGATGCCCGACGTGACGCTGTTCTCGAAACCGAACGGCGAGCCGATCGCCGCCACCCATTCACCGACCTTGACCTGACTCGGATCGCCCATTTTGAGCGCGGGCAGGTTCTTGGCGTCGATCTTGACCAGCGCCACGTCGGTGCGCTTGTCGGCGCCGATCACCTTCGCCGTGAACTCGCGCCGGTCCGTGAGCTTGACCGTGACGCTCTCCGCGCCGTCCACGACGTGAGCATTGGTCAGAACGTAGCCGTCCTCGCTCACGATGAAGCCGGAGCCCACGCCGCGCTCGGGCGATTCGCGGCCTCCACGCCCCTCCGGCCCAGGCATCGGCATCGGCATCCCGAAGCGCTTGAAGAACTCGAACATGGGGCTGTCTTCCGGAATGCCCAGGTCTGGCATGTTGCCGGTCGGGGTGTCGCTGCGGGTCACCGAGATGTTGACCACCGATGGTCCCGCTGCTTCCACGAGTGCGCTGAAATCGGGCAGGCCGCGCGGGCCGGGCTGGACCGCGGCGGGCGCCGGCGCGGCGTGCGCCTCGGCCACCTTCGGCAGGGAATCGTTGGAGCAGCCGGCTGCGAACGCCGCGATGACGGCGGCCGCAATGGCGCTGCGGGCAACGCGGGTGGTATTGCGAGTCATGGGTGCATCTCTCCTTTAAGGTGTCGACGAAGGCCACGGACGGCCTTCCGTCGCATCCTAGTGAGCGATGCTTAAGCCAGACTTAACGCGCCGAGGGAAAACGGATGGTGACCCGCAGACCGCGCCCGTCGGGGCCTTCGCGAAGTTCGATGGCCGCGCGGTGGCGTTCGGCGACGCGCCGCACGATCGCGAGCCCGAGACCGCTGCCGGTGCCTTCGCTTCCGGCACGGCGATAGAAGCGGTCGAACACCCGCTCGCGCTCCGCCGGCGGGATGCCGGTGCCGGTGTCGACGATCTCGAGCACGGCGCCGCCAGCAGCCGTCGTCACGCCGAGATCCACTCGTCCGCCCGGCGGCGTATGACGGATCGCATTGTCCAGAAGATTGCCGAGCAGCACGCGCAAGCCGTCGGCGTCGCCTTGCACCGTGACCGGCGCCGCCTCGGTCACCCCGAGGTCGATGCCCTTGGTATGCGCGATGGCGGCCCGCTCTCCGGCCACGCTGCGGGCGAGCTCGTCGAGGCGCACTGCGCTGAACGGCCGCTCGACCGCTTCCGGCTCGAGCCGCGCCATTGTGAGCAGCTGCTCGGTGAGATGCGCCGAGCGTTCGACGCCCAACTTGAGCTGCGCCAGGGCTGTCGCGCGCTCCTCCTGCGTGCGTGCGGTCTCGAGTAGCTGGATCTGCAGCTTGACCGCGGTGAGCGGCGTGCGCAGCTCGTGCGCGGCATCGGCCGTGAACTCGCGCTGCGCCGCGAGCGCCAGCGACAGCCGCCCGAGCAGGTCGTTCAGCGCTGTCACGAGGGGTCGTGTCTCGGCGGGAAGACCGGTGGTCGGAAGCGGCTCGAGCGAGGTCGGGCTGCGGCGTGAGACCGCCCCGGCAATGCGCTTGAGCGGCGCGAGACCGCTGCCCACCCCGAACCAGACGATCAGCGCAAAGACCGGAATCAGCGCGAGCAGCGGCAGCAGCATGCGTCCCGTGATGGCGCCGATCATCTCGCGGCGCAGCGCCATCGGATGCGCGACCTGGATTACGCGGCGGTCTTCGAGCGTGGTGTACACGCGCCAGTCCTCCCCCTTCCACTGCACGTGGCTGAAGCCGGTGCGCACGGCGCGCGGCAGGTCGGTGCCCGGCCGCGAGTAATAGAGGAGCGTGCCGCCGCGGTCCCATACCTGACTGATGAAGTCCGCAGCGTCATCATCGTCATCGTCGTCGCGCGGATCGAACCGGGGTCCGGGCGCGACTCCGGCGAAGGGCTGCTTGCGCAGCGAAAACGCGAGCTGCTGAAGCTGGTAGTCGAACAGATCGTTCACGCCCTCGCGGGCTTCGAGAAAGCTCGCGGCGAGCGCTGCCACGGTCGCGAACGTGAGCGCGGCGATGAGCCAGACCAGGAGCCGCCGGCGGATCGAGGTCACGGCTTGTCGCCGATCATGTAGCCGACGCCCCGGATGTTGCGGATCGACTCGGCGCCCAGCTTGCGGCGCAGGTTGTGGATGTGGACCTCGACCGCATTGCTCTCGACTTCTTCGCCCCATCCGTACAGCCGCTCTTCCAGCGCGGCGCGCGAGAGCACCGCGCCGGGGCGTTCCAGCAGCGCTTCGAGCACCGCGAACTCGCGCGCGGACAGCGCGATCGGCTCGCCGTCGAGCCGCGCCTCGTGCCGCGCCGGATCGAGCGCGAGCGCGCCGTGCTCGATCACCGCCTCGGCGCGACCGGCTGCGCGTCGCGCGAGCGCACGGATGCGGGCCGAGAGCTCGTCCAGGTCGAAGGGTTTCACCAGGTAATCGTCGGCGCCGGCGTCGAGTCCCTTGACGCGGTCCGATACGGCGTCGCGCGCGGTGAGGACGAGCACCGGTATGGCGTCGCCCCTGCGGCGCGTCTCGGCGAGCAGATCGAGTCCGGACTTCTTCGGCAGACCGAGGTCGAGCAGCATCATGCCGTAGCGCTCCGCCGCGAGCGCGAGTTCCGCGGCCCGCCCGTCGCGCACCCAGTCGACCGTGAAGCCGGTGCGGCGCAGGCCTTCCTGCACGGCCGCGCCGATCATGGCGTCGTCTTCGACGAGTAGGATCTTCATGATAGGAGAACTAGAAAACGCCCGGCCGGGACATTGTAGCCGCGACCGGGCGCTGCCGCCCCGGCGAGGTGGACCGGGGCGGGATGCGACTATTCCTCAGTCGTCGTCATCGTCATCATCGTCGTCGAGCCAGCTGGTGAACTTTTTCTTCTCTTTGGTCGCGAGGACCTTGCCATCGGCAGCATCGATGTGGATCTCGCGCACGCCATCGCCCCCGACCACCTTCACTTCGTAGTAGGCGCCGCGTGCGCTGCGCTCGAGCTCGGCTTCGACGGCGCGTCCGTTGCCGTGCTGCTCTGCCGTCTCGATGGCCTGCGTGATCGTGACGGTCGGTGCGGTCGCGGCGCCGGCGCCTTCCGCCGCCAGGACGGGACCGCCTGCTGCAAGGGCGCCCGCCAGAAGCGCGGCGGCAAGGAATCGTTGCTCGGTCATGGCATACCTCTCAAGGGCAAGGGGGCGGAGGACGACTGCCTCCGCACGCCTCGCATGCTGGACCCCTTGGCTTAAGTAAACCTTAACAGTCGCTTTCTTAGCGGATCGCAGCCGCTATGCCTCCTTCGTCGCGCCGACCACCGCGATCGCGGTCATGTTGACCACGCGCCGCACCGTGGCGGCCGAAGTGAGGATGTGCACGGGCCGCGCCCCCCCGAGCAGGATCGGGCCGATGGTCACTCCATTTCCGCCGGTCGCCTTGAGCACGCTGTAGAGGATGTTCGCGGCATCGAGATTGGGCATCACCAGAATGTTTGCCGCGCCCTTCAAGGAGGTCTGCGGCAGGAACGACTTGCGGATTTCCTCGGAGAGCGCCGTGTCGCCGTGAAGTTCGCCGTCGCATTCCACATCCGGCGTCTGTGCGGTGAACAGCGCGTACGCAGCGCGCATCTTCCGCGCCGAGGGCCGGTCGCTGGAGCCGTAAACCGAATGGGAGACGAAGGCGACCTTGGGCGGCAGGCCGAAGCCGCGCACGGTCTTCGCCGCCATGGCAGCGATCTCCGCGAGCTGTGCCGGGTCCGGGTCGTCGTTGACGTACGTGTCGGTGATGAAGAGCGTTCGCCCAGGCAGCATCATTGCATTCAGGGCCGCGAAACAACTCGCGCCGTGCTGCAAGCCGATCACGTCGCTCACCATGCCGAGATGAGCGTCGAAGCGGCCGACCGGGCCGCAGATCAGCGCGTCCGCGTCGCCGCGGCGCACCGCCATTGCGCCGATAATGGTCGTGGACCGGCGGACTGCCGCCTTCGCCATCTCGGGCGTGACGCCGCGACGGCCCATGATCGCCTGATACTCGGTCCAGTACTCTCGAAAGCGCGGATCGTTTTCCGGATCGACCACCGGGACGTCCACCCCGGGCAGGAAGCGCAGCCCGGCGCGCGCCGCGCGAGACGCGATCACGCCCGGCCGCCCGATGAGGATCGGGTTCGCCAGATGCTCGTCGAGCACGATCTGCACCGCGCGCAGCACGCGCTCGTCCTCGCCCTCGGCGTAGGCCACGCGTTTCGGCCGCGCTCTTGCCGCATCGAATACCGGGCGCATGAACATCGACGTGTACGTCACGAAGCGCGCGAGCTCGCGGCTGTAGGCATCGAGGTCGGCGATCGGACGCGTGGCGACACCCGATGCCTGAGCTGCCGCGGCGACTGCCGGCGCGATGCGCATGATGAGGCGCCGGTCGAACGGCTTGGGGATGATGTAGTCCGGACCGAAGCCGAGCTCCTGGTCCGCATAGGCTTTGGCCACGTCGTCGCCGATCTCGGCTTTGGCCAGTGCGGCGATCTCGCGCACGCACGCGAGCTTCATTTCATCGGTGATCGAGGTCGCGCCCGCATCGAGCGCCCCGCGAAAAATGTACGGAAAGCAGAGGACGTTGTTCACCTGGTTGGGGTAGTCGGAGCGCCCGGTCGCGACGATGCAATCGGGTCGGACCTGCTTCGCGAGCTCGGGTCGGATCTCGGGCTCCGGGTTGGCGAGCGCGAGGATGATCGGCTGCGGGGCCATCGTCCTCACCATCTCGGGCGTCAGAACGCCCGCGGTCGAGCAGCCCAGGAACACGTCGGCGTCCTTGACGATGTCCGCCAGCGTGCGCGCGTCAGTGGTCTGCGCGTAGCGCTGCTTGGAGGCGTCGAGGCCGGTTCGCCCGGTATGAAGCACCCCCTTCGAGTCGACGACGAAGATATTCTCGGTCTTGACGCCGAGCGCCACCATGAGATCGAGGCAGGCGAGCGCGGCGGCACCGGCACCGGAACACGCGAGCTTCACGTTGCCGATCTGCCGGCCGGCGAGCTCGAGGCTGTTCAGCAGGGCGGCGCTCGATATGATCGCGGTGCCATGCTGGTCGTCGTGAAATACGGGAATGGACAGGCGCTCCCGCAGCTTGCGCTCGACATAGAAGCACTCGGGCGCCTTGATGTCCTCGAGATTGATGCCGCCGAGGGTCGGCTCGAGCGCGGCGATGATGTCCACGAGCTTGTCAGGATCGCGCTCCGCGAGCTCGATGTCGAAGACGTCGATGCCGGCGAACTTCTTGAAGAGGCAGGCCTTGCCTTCCATGACCGGCTTGCCCGCGAGCGGACCGATGTTTCCCAGGCCCAGCACCGCGGTGCCGTTGGTGACCACGCCGACCAGGTTGGCGCGAGAGGTGAACTCGGCCGCGAGCCCGGGCTCGCGCTCGATCGCCAGACACGCGTAGGCAACGCCGGGCGAATAGGCAAGCGACAGATCGTGCTGGTTCGCGAGCGGCTTGGTCGGCATGACGCTGATCTTGCCGCGTTGCGGCAGGCGGTGGTAATCGAACGCGGCCTGGCGCAGCGCTTCTTCGGCTGGCGTGAGGCTGGCGGAGGATTCTTTCATTGGCTTCTCCCTGTGCGGCGTATCCGCGCACTCTGCAGCGATTCTACCCGCGGCCGGACACGCAAGATGAAACCATCGTGCGTGCGCGGCAAAAGAAGCGCGCCGTGCGCCAAAAGCGAGCCCCTGTCGGCAGGTCTCGAATAAACTGTCGATCCTGACTGCTGATGGAACCAGAGCGCTCTCGTGCAGCCGCGCGATCGACCCGCAATCGAGTCTCTACGCGCCGCTCTCGACGGCGTGATCACGCGCGAGCGCGGAAAGTTTCTGCGGCGACTGCGCGAGCTCGACCGCGCACGCGACGCATCGGCCGAGCAGTTGGACGCTCTGGCGCAGGAGATCGCGGCCTCGCGCGCGAAGTGCGAGGCGCGCGCGGCGGCGCTGCCGCAGCCGACCTTTCCGGAAGCGCTGCCGGTGTCGGCAAGGCGCGACGAGATCGCCGCCGCCATCGCCGGCCACCAGGTCGTCGTCGTCTGCGGCGAAACCGGGTCCGGCAAGACGACGCAGCTGCCCAAGATCTGCCTCGCGCTCGGCCGCGGCGCTGCCGGTCTCATCGGTCACACGCAGCCGCGACGCATCGCCGCGCGCACGGTCGCGAACCGCATCGCGCACGAGCTCGCGACCCCGCTCGGCAAGGTGGTCGGCTACAAGATCCGCTTCCAGGACCACGTGAGCGGCGAGGCCTGCGTCAAGGTGATGACCGACGGCATCCTGCTCGCCGAGACGCAGACCGATCGCATGTTGTCGGCGTACGACACGCTGATCCTCGACGAAGCGCACGAGCGCAGCCTCAACATCGATTTCCTGCTCGGCTACACGCGGCAGCTTCTGCCGCGGCGGCCCGATCTCAAGCTCGTCATCACCTCCGCCACCATCGACGCGGAGCGCTTCTCGAAGCACTTCGGCGGCGCGCCGGTGGTCGAGGTCTCGGGGCGGCTCTATCCGGTCGAGGTGCGCTATCGGCCGCTCGCGGCGGACCCCGAGAAGGGGGACGAGCCGGACCTCGCCGACGCCATCCTCGACGCGGTGGATGGCGTGAGCCGTCCCGGCGAACAGGGCGACATCCTCGTCTTCCTGCCGGGCGAGCGCGAGATCCGCGACACCGCCGAGGCGCTGCGCAAGCACCATCCGCCCGGTGCGGAGATCCTGCCGCTCTACTCACGGCTCTCGGCGCAGGAGCAGGACCGCGTGTTCGAGCCCGGCGGGGCGCGGCGGATCGTGCTTGCCACCAACGTCGCCGAGACCTCGCTCACGGTGCCGCGCATCCGCTACGTGATCGACCCCGGCTATGCTCGCGTCAACCGCTACTCGTACCGCAACAAGGTCGAGCAGCTGCTCACCGAGAAGATCTCGCGCGCCTCCGCCAACCAGCGCGCGGGGCGCTGCGGCCGGGTGATGAGCGGCGTGTGCGTGCGCCTCTACGACGAAGAGGATTTCGCCAAGCGTCCCGAGTTTACCGAGCCCGAGATTCTGCGCTCGTCGCTCGCGTCGGTGATCCTGCGCATGGCCGCCCTCAACCTCGGTCACGTCGAGCAGTTCCCGTTTCTCGACATGCCGCAGCCGCGGATGATCGCCGACGGCTATCAGCTCCTGAACGAGCTCGGCGCGATCGACGCACAGCATCGCCTTACCGCGATCGGCACACGGCTCGCGAAGCTGCCGATCGACCCGCGCATCGGGCGCATGGTCCTCGCGGCGAAGCAGGAGAACTGTCTCGCGGAGGTGCTGATCATCGCTGCCGCGCTGTCGGTGCAGGACCCGCGCGAGCGTCCGCTCGAGAAACAGGGCTCGGCCGACTTTGCGCATGCGCAGTTCCAGGAGGAGCGGTCGGACTTCCTGTCGTTTCTCAAGATGTGGGCGTTCTTCGACGAGGCGTTGAAGCACAAGAAGTCGAACCGCAAGCTGGTCGAAGTCTGCCGCGAGCATTTCCTCTCGTATCTGCGCCTGCGCGAATGGCGCGACATCCACGGCCAGCTTCACGCGCTCGTGACCGAGATGGGTCTGCGGCCGAACGAACAGCCGGCCACGTACGAGCAGATCCACCGCGCGTTGCTGACCGGGTTGCTCGGGAACATTGGCACCAAGAGCGACGAGCCGGGCGAGTATGTCGGCGCGCGCGGCATCAAGTTCCGCGTGCATCCCGGCTCCGGCATGAAGAAGCAACAGCCGAAGTGGCTGATGGCGGCGGAACTGGTGGAGACTACGCGCCTTTATGCGCGGCACGTGGCCCGCGTCGAACCCGAGTGGATCGAGCAGATCGGGGCGCACCTCCTGAAGCGTGAACATTTCGACCCGCACTGGGAGCGCAAGCCGGCGCAGGTCGTGGCGTTCGAGCGCGTATCGCTGTATGGGCTCGCGGTGAATCCGCGGCGGCGCGTGCACTACGGGCCGATCGACCCGAAGGCGGCGCGCGAGATCTTCATCCGCGGGGCGCTGGTCGCGGACGAGTTCGACACGCGCGCGCCCTTCCTCGCCCACAACCGGAAGCTGCGCGAGGCGGTCGAGGCGCTCGAGCACAAGTCGCGACGGCTCGACGTGCTGGTGGACGAAGAGAAGGTGTTCGCGTTCTACGACGCTCGCATTCCGGAAGGGATCGTGAACGGCGCCGGATTCGAGAGGTGGCGGCGCGACGCCGAGCGGACAACGCCGCGGCTCCTCTTCATGGCGCGCGAGGACCTGATGCGCCATGGCGCGGAAGGCATCACGTCCGAGCTCTATCCCGAGCGCTTCAAGTTGGGTGAGGTGACGTTGCCGCTCTCGTACCGCTTCGAACCCGGCCACGCGCTCGACGGTGTGACGCTCACGGTGCCGCTGCACCTCCTGAACCAGCTCGACCCGCGACGGCTCGACTGGCTGGTGCCGGGGATGCTGCGCGAAAAGGTCAATGCGTTGCTGCGCGCGCTGCCCAAGCACACGCGCAAGCTGCTCGTGCCGGTGCCGGAGACGGTGACCGCCTGCCTCGTCGAGCTCGACCAGCGACCCGCGGACACGGAGCCGCAGCTGCTGACCGACGCGCTCGCATGGGCGCTCACGCGGGCGAGGGGCATCGACGTCGCGCCGGACGAGTGGGACCGCACGGATCTGCCCTGGCATCTGTCGATGAACATATGCGTCGTGGATGAGGAAGACACCGAGATCGCGTCGGGTCGCGACCTGCAGGCGCTGCGCGACGAACTCGGCGTGCAGGCGCAGAAGCGCTTCGCGCCGGAGAACGCGTGGGAGCGCGAAGGGCTCACCACGTGGGAGGGCTTCGAGCTGCCGGAATCCGTGACGTTCGACCGCGAGGGGCAGAAGCTCACCGGCTATCCGGCTTTGGTCGACGCGGACGAATCGGTGACGCTCACCTTGATGGACACGCCGGAGAAGGCACGCACCGCCACGCGGCTGGGTGTGAATCGGCTCGTGCGCATCGAGCTCAAGGAGCAGATGAAGTTTCTCGAGCGCAGCCTCCCGGGTTTCTCGCAGCTTGCACTGCTGTATGCGCATCTCGGCAGCGCGGAGCAGCTGCGGAACGATCTGATCGCCGCGGTCGTCGACCGTGCGGTGTGGGCCGAAGATGCGCCGGTGCGCGACCATCATGCCTTCGAGGCGCGGGTGAAGCAGGTGAAGAGCCGCCTCCTCGTCGTGGCGCAGGAATACGCGCGGCTCGCGGCCGAAGTGCTGAGCGAAGGTCAGACAGTTCGCAAGACGCTGGACGGTTCGCTCGCGGCGAAGTGGCGCGAGGCATGCGCGGACATGCGGCGTCAGCTCGCGCATCTGGTCTTTCCCGGCTTCATCCTTCTCGTGCCGTACACGCGTTTGCAGCAGTATCCACGCTATCTGAAGGCGATGACGCGGCGGCTGGAGAAGATCGCGAATGCGCCGGAGCGGGACGCGAAGTGGACGGCCGAGATTGGGCGGCTCTGGAAGCAGTACGAAGACCGGCTCACAAAGCATCGCAAAGCCGGTGTCGATGATCCGCACCTCGCGGAATTCCGTTGGCAACTTGAAGAACTGCGCGTGTCGCTCTTCGCACAGGAGCTGAAGACCCCGGTCCCGGTATCGGTGAAGCGGCTGGAGAAGCTTTGGGGGACGGTGGCGGTGTAGCAGGTTGCGGATGCAGGTAGTCTCTCTGAGACACTGCACCCGCCATTCCAGCGCTTGACCCCTTTGCAGCGCGTAGATACAGTAATTACTCGCACGAGAGCGACGTCCATGCAGAAGTCCACAAAACCCATAGAGCTGAAGATCGTGCCCATCGGCAATTCGCGCGGAGTACGGCTGCCGAAGGAGCTTCTCGAACGTTATGCGATAAAGGAGACACTCATTCTCGAACCGCGGGATGAGGGACTGCTCCTCCGCGGCAAGCCGGACGAGCGTCTTTCGTGGGGCGAGACGTTCAAAGAGATGGCGTGCGAGCGAGAAGACTGGAGCGACTTTGATGTCACGATCGCGGACGGTCTCGATCCCGCTGAGAAATGGTAAGGAGTGCGGTCTCGCGTTACGCGATCCACCTCGCTGAACTGGATCCAACGCGGGGCCGGGAGATCTCGAGAACGCGACCGGTCGTTGTCGTGAGTCAAGACGAGATGAATCGTCATCTCGACACCGTGGTCGTGTGTCCCCTCACGACGAAGCTGCACCCGCGCTGGCGCAGCCGCATCGAAGTGCCGTGCGCCGGCCGGAGAGCGGAGATCGCGGTCGATCAGATACGGACGATCAGCAAGCTCCGGCTGGGACGACGCATTGATGCGCTCGACGCGTCGACCGCCTCGACGCTACGGAGATTGATCACCGAAATGTACGGTGAGTGACTCGCGGTGTCGCGCTCCTTGGCGATCTCCCAAAACGAGACGGAAATTCGGTCGACATCGACGCCATGGTCGACCGCGACTGTGGAGGAGCTGGGCGTTCGGCCCTTCGACGTGCTACGGAACCATATCACGCGCCGGGACGACCTGCTTGCGGACACTGTGCGGCGGGTGATTCGCGAGGAAGTGGCGCTGTACTTGGTGCCCGCCAAGCCGCGGGTCAGGGCGGTTGGCAGGGCGGCGCGAGGGGCGAGACAAGGGGCATCGTCGCAAGCTGGCGTTACTAAGGCGTACCCAGCAACGAGAAAGGACCGATAAGGAAAGTGCGTCTAGATTTGTGGACGCTAGGACGTAACGTACTGGTCGGCAATAGGAGGTCGTTGGATGGACTACCGTAAGATCATTACTATCAAACCCGGGAAGCGCGGCGGCAAACCGTGCATCCGGGGGATGCGGATCACCGTATACGACGTCCTGAGCTACTTGGCCTCCGGAATGTCGGAAGACGAAATTCTCAAGGACTTTCCGTATCTCACGCGCGAAGACATCCTGGCCTGTCTCGCATACGCCGCAGATCGGGAGCAGGCCAAGCTGACGGTCTCGTCGTGAAGCTCCTCTTCGACGAGAACCTCTCGCCACGACTGATCGACGTTCTGCGGGATGAGTATCCTGACTCATCGCACGTTCACTTGGTGGGCTTGGGTTCGTCCGACGACGTCGCCATTTGGGCCTATGCTCGAATACCGACTTCGGTCAGAACCGTAAGCGGTCTTCTCTCCTCGACAATTTTCAGCTGATTCTCGTCGCGCACGAACAGCGAGCCCGCGAAGTTCAGGGCACTGATCGAGATGCCTTCGAAGCACTCCGTCGATCGCGGCACCAGAAGGAGCCAGCGGCGCGTGATCAGCAGGTTATAGGCGGCGGACTGCCGAACCCCTGAATCGTCGGCGACACCTTCGATGCCGAGCGCGGCGAGCATCCTGCCGTAAAGACGGAGCGTCTCCTCCGCCGCGGCTGACGGACTGGAGGCACGTAAAGGATCGAGCCAGGCGAAGGCATGACGAAACGGCAGCCTGGCGCTTTGCGTGATTTCCCTGCCGAGCGGCAGGTGATCGAAGGCGCGTTCGATCGGGATCGGCGCGCCGCTCGCGGCAAGCGGCACCGGCACGATCTGCAGATGCTTGTGCGGCTGGCTGGCTCCGGCCGTCCCGCCCGCGTTGTAGAGCCCGAGGCCGTCGATCTCGGCCAGGCAGGTCCACAGCGCCGCAAAGTCCTCCAGGCCGATCAGCTGCTCCTGGTCGGCGTATTCACGCGTGATGATCAGCAGGTGGTGATCGATGACGTTATATTTGTTGAGGAGGCAGAAGTGCGTCGCGGAAATGTCCGCAACGAACAGATCCTCATCGTAGGGCTGGAACGGGTTGATCGGCTTCCCGGTCGCTCGGCTCGACGCCGTCTGTTGCGCTCGCGCGGCGTCCTTCCTGCGCAGGTTGGTCGCCACGCGGACGAGAAACGGGATTCCCTGCTGTTCGATGACCCGCGTCTCGGTCACGATCGGATGCAAGGCGCCACGGCCGAGCGCATGCCGGGTTCGAGCCAGGACGGCATTCCACAGGGTCCCGGGTTGGAGGTCCTTGTTCACTCGGTCGAAACTCCTACCCGCGCTTGTACCCGTAGTACCAGCGGCTCACGCGGTCACCCACATTGCGCACCGTATGCCGCACGCCGGCCGGGATCAACACCTCCTCGCCGATGCGCGGGCGGCATGTCCTTCCGCCGACCTCCAGTTCGATTTCGCCTTCGAGCGGCATCACCAGTTCGTCCATGGCATGCACGAAGTCCCGCCACACCTGTCCCGGCGCGTCGGTCCAGATGTCACAGCTGAATCCCCGCCGCCCCCAGTCTTCCTTTGGATCCGAGATCTGCACGCCAGTCTCCCGATCAAGGCATGCCTTGTGGTGGAAGTCATGAGACGGAGAACTTGAAGTCGTGTTCCAGTCGATCCGGAGACGTCCCTGGGCGGAAGGAGTTCGTTTGGCGCTTGGTGATTGGGGATGAGTTGCCTTGATTCAGTTGCCTGACGCTGCGCCCGCTCAAACCACGCACGAGACTCCCGCGCAGCCCATGCAACAGCTCTGGCTTGCTCAGCTTAGTGCCTCCGATTCGAACGACAATTCTCGCTGCATCGCGTAGCAGCGGAGCGCAGCCGCGCCACACCTCCTCTAGAAAATCCCAATAGGTCTCGGAGAGAGTATGTCGATCATCCTTGTGCAACCGAAGCGTTGGCTTCGGATCGCCGCCGAGGAACCAGAGCCGGAGCCACTGGTCCTCCGCATAGTCAGTTGTGTCGATGTAAGGCGGCGAGGTAACAACTAGCGCCACGCTGCCGGTGTGCTTCTTCAAGACTTGCCCGCACCGTCTCGCATCGCTCAGCACGACGGTTCCTCTCCGCTTAGGCGGTGGTTGAGAGAAGCGGAAGCGTACGGCCTGCCGCAGCACCTCAAAGACTTCGCGGTGCGGCGGGCGCAAGTTACGCTCGCGCCACCACCGCACGGAGTAGTCAGGCTTCGTGCTGATGGTGCGAGGCATGCGATTGCTAAGGTACATACCTGATCGGTGGGACTCACCGTGCAGGATGCCGAGCATTACCGCCGCGATGAAGCGATCAATGGGGCTCCGGCGCCAAGCGAGAGCCTCACGGAGAAAGGCGACTCCCGCGTAGGTTTCTCGATGGAAGCAGTGGGCGAAGAACTCCGTCGGAGGCTCCTCTCTGCTTGTACGACCCACGAACATCCCGTACAGGTCGTCCACACGCTGTAGTACCGACGTCATCGCGGGCACATTTGCCTTCGCTCCCGCGACGCATGCCGCAACTGGGTTGATGTCAGCACCCAAGGCGAGACGGTTGTTCAGCAGGCTTTCGAGCACAGTGGTGCCACGCCCGCAAAACGGGTCGAGGACGACGTCGCCGGGTCGCGTGTAAGCGTACAACTGCTCGAGTACAAATCCTTCCGGAAACATAGCGAAGTAGGGGCAGATGGAATGAAGGGGGTGCCTCATGTGGCCACCCTTACCTCCGCCAGCTTGGCCATGGCGTTCGAGACCCAAGCAGCGACTTCTTCAACGCGGTCGATACCATCGATGGGGTGACGCATTGCTTTTTCCGCCGCTGCCTTGAGCGCGTCCGCCGCGGATCGTGCGATCCGGCCCCGGTCGAAGATGATCCCGAACTTACCCTCGCGGAAGATAAAGCGGTTCTGCACCCCTTGGCTAAAAGCGAGCTTCCTCCCGCTCTGGTCCCTCGGCGGCTCGTCAAGGTCGAACCACAGCGGAAACGGGATGCAGATTGCTGGAAGAAAGTGTTCGAAGGTCGGGCCGTCAAACCACTTCTTCAGCGCACGCACGTCGCCGGAAACTTCCTTGTCCTTCCAGCCAAGTCCCGAAGCCACCTGCACGAACATCACCAGCGTCGCGGCATACCGGTCCGCGAAGTGACGCCATGCGATGATGTCAACGCCACCGTCCTTCAGCTTGTCGTCCCAGCCATGATCAATCTTCTTGCGAATGCTGTAGGAGCCATATTGATTCCACGCGGCCCGCAGTGCCGGCAGGAAGCTCTCTCCCGTCGCGCGCGGGAAGCCGAACGACACGACCTCAGCGTTCATATAGCCGCCGACGGCAATGCACGAGCAGATCTGAAAAATGTTACCGATCGCGGCAATGAGCGGTCGCAGCGACGGCGGGTACGCGATGAGGCGATCGCGGATAGCCGAGTCAAGGAGGCAGAAGACGTAGATGAGTTCGCCGGTTTCCGGGGTCATCCAGGTCTGGCGCAGTTTAAGGTGCTGCGACCGGCCTCCTGGCTCCGTAAGCAACTCGAACGGGTAGGCATCGCCGACCGACTCGACGCGGAAGGCGAGCTCCTCGGCCACCTTCTCCTCGAGATCATCGGACAGCCGATCGGTGATCTCGGGTTCACCGCCATCCTCAGCGTCGGCATCGATCTCCGTCGCCGAGGCCCTGCCGTCGCTCATGCGACGTACCTGGGATCGGATGCTGGAAATCGACGTTAGCTGCCTTGCGCTCGTGAGTGCCTGGAGTTCCAGCCAATCTGCGAGTGTGGCCCTCCGCGCGTTAAGGTCGGGCGCCACGAGGCGCAGCCGGTCAGAGGTCGTCGTCCGAGGCAAAGCTCTTCTTCATCATAACGTCACGGAGGCTGCGCACGGTGGTTGCAAGATTCTTCACCATCGCGAGTTGGGTCTCATCGCCATCAAAGTAAGACGAGAGTGCCAGCGCGTTCTCGCACTGTTGGTTCGCAGCGATCAGCGCATCTTTGAACCGACTAGCGGGCGGCTCCACCGCTTCAAACGCCTGATCGAGCCGGCGGTACTTAATGAGGCTTGCCAAAGCGGCCTTATTCTCGATCACACGGACCAGCTGGTTGAGATCCGGGTTCTGGCTGACGACGACGGTCGGCTCCTTCTTCTTCTCCTGTCCATAGAGCCATGACATCAGCTGCAGCAGCTGCTCCTGCCTCTCCGACGGCACTGGCTCCGCTGGCACATCGTCTTCATCGTCAGCGACCCCCAGAAAACTCCGAACCGCGGGCCGCGAGACCGCGGTGTAGAGGTGAGAGAAAGCGAAGCGCTTCTTCGTCCTGTCCTCAAGGTCGAAGCCGGCGTGCTGCGCTTGCTCGAGCACGTTGTACCCCATGACAAGGCGCCGGATGGTGTTGTGGTTATCGCCGAGCATTCGACTAACGACGTCGGTCTTTTCTCCTTCCGCAAGCCACTCCGCAGCGTACTTCGCCTTGGCGAAAGCATCCCACTTGTAGGGGCCGTTAATATGCTTGAAGGCGATAAAGCGCCGTGCGTCCCTCCGGTTCGAAACGTAGCGCACTCTCACTTGATCAGGCGTGGTCTTTGGGTCGTCCACGACCGGTAAGCGATATCCGACACGCTCGCGCAGCGCCGCGTCGCGGATGAGGCGAAGCGCCGCAAGCCTTCGGTTCCCCTCGAAAATGACGTTGGTCCGATCCTCAGCAATGAGAGGCTCGTAGTCGATCCAGCCCGAGGAGAGAATAGACTGGACGAGTTCCTCGACATCGAAGTCGTCGATGAGATGGCGCACCACCTCATCGTCGTCTCGCAGCAGAACGTTGGGCATCCGTGGGTTCTCGCGATCGAAGCGCAGCTCGGACACCGGGACCATGGTGTCCTGCTCAATGCGCGCCGTTGACCTCCTGGATGCCATCAGCCGCCGCCCGAACCGCTGGGATATTGGGGTGCGCCGGCTTTGCGGACCGCGTCGGCCAGTGTTCGCACCACCCATTCCTGCAGCGTGGTGTCCTGCTCAGCCACAATAACGCGCAGGGCTCGGTGCAGTTCAGGACCGACGCGAATGTGCAACATCCTCTCGCGGTTCGTCGCGCGCGAGGTCGCACCGCGAACGGACTGGCTGGTACGGCGAACGGGAATAGAAACCTCCACCTACGAGCAATATGTAGCCTAGCCTCAAGAGTAACACAAATCCATTTGGGCTCAGCAGCGATTATGGTTCCGTACGACTCGCTAAATGCGGCAATCTCTTGGGTCAAGTCACCACCACGAGATCCCTCGCAGAGGGCTCTCACTGCTGACAAAAACGCCTCAGGCGTGGGGTCGACGTTACGTGACAGGAGCACCGTTCCGGCGGCGTCCAGGAAGCACAGTTCATCCGGACGTGCAGATCGATGCCGCAGTAATGCTTGTGCTGCTGGGTATAGAATCGCATGAGAGGCTCCTTTTTCTGACTCGTGTCGGATGCGACATCCTTATGATGGTAAGCGAAAGCTACCAAGCCTGCCGGAAACGGGAGCCTCGCATCAGTATCAATCACTTGCAGGCGACGGCCTCCAGCGTCTGCTCCTGCGTCGCTCCCGCTGACTCCGCGCCCGAAGCGTAGCGTTGGGCCCCGATCGCAACGCCCACATCAATGGTATGCATGGCAGGAGAGTGAAACATGGGCGTTACGAATAAGCAGTCGGGTCTGGGGCGACCCGCATTCGCGATCGGCGAGCGGCTCTGCAGGAGATTCGGATGAAACATCTTGTCGACCCCGAAGGCACGCGCCTTCCCATCAAGCTCGACTCGACTTCGAACGGCGAGTTTGCTCCGGTCCCGTTGTCGGACGTCAATCGCGCGGCAAACCGGCTCGCCCATGAAACGGCGACGCGCAACGCGAAGCGGCTGGGACTCTCCCGCAGGCGCTTCCTGCTCTCCGCCTGTGGCGCTGCGAGCACGCTGCTCTCGTTCAACGTCGCGAACGCGGTGGAAGGCAAGCGCGGCGCCTGGTTCGAACTGGAAGCCGAGGCCGCGCTCGAGCCACAACTGGCCGCTGCCAGGCTCGACGGCAGCGAGTTCATCTTCGATGTACAGGGACACTTCGTCGACCCGACCGGGACTTGGGTGCGCGCGGCGCCACCGGATGCGTTCAAGTGGTCGCCGAAATCAGGCTGTGCGCTCGCCAGCGCGACCGACCCGCGCAGTTATCTGCAGTGCCTCGGGCCCGACGAATTCGTGAAGGACGTGTTTCTCGACAGCGACACGGACATGATGGTGCTCTCCTTCGTGCCTTCGCGTCGGGACGCCGAACCCCTGACCATTGCCGCAGCGGATGCCACGCGGCGCATTGTCGACCGCCTGGAAGGCACGCATCGGCTGTTGCTGCACGGGCGTGTCAATCCCAACCAGCCGGGTGACGTCGAAGCGATGGACGAGCTGGCGGGCCGCTGGCACGTGTGCGCGTGGAAGACCTATACGCAATGGGGACCGGACGGCAACGGCTACTTTCTCTCCGACGACGCCGGTATGCATTTCATCGAGAAAGCACGCACCCTCGGCGTCAAGGTCATCTGCATTCACAAGGGGCTGCCGTTCGGGCGCCAGTCCTACGAGCACAGCCAGTGCAGCGACATCGGCGTCGTGGCCAGGCGCTTTCCGGACGTGAAGTTTCTCGTCTATCACTCGGGCTTCGTCGCCGGCAATGCGGAGCATGCATACGATCCGGCTCTCGAGCGCGATGGCATCGATACGTTGATCCGCTCGCTCGGCGAGAACGGCGTGGCGCCGAACAGCAACGTCTACGCCGAGCTCGGCAGCACCTGGCGCTTCCTCATGCGCGACCCTGACAGCGCCGCGCATGCGCTGGGCAAGCTCTTGCAGCACTGTGGCGAGGACAACGTCCTGTGGGGCACGGACTCTATCTGGTACGGGTCGCCGCAGGACCAGATACAGGCGTTTCGCACGTTCCAGATTGCACCGGCGTTGCGGGAGCGACACGGGTATCCGCGCATCACGCCGCAACTGCGTGCGAAGGTATTCGGGCTCAACGCAGCCGCGGTTTACGGCATCAGTCCCGACGAAGTGCGGAAGTACACGCAACACGATCGTGTCGCCCAGGAGCGGCTTGCGTACCGCGAGCATGCCGAACCGCACTACCTCACCTACGGACCGAAGACACGGCGCGAGTTCCGGAACCTGCTTGCGTGGAACGGAGGGTCGCGGGCGTAGCGACGGCGCTGTTCGAGCGTGTGAAGCGAGACGGTCGCGGCGAGACGCGCGGGAGCAGACATGCACTCGAAGACACGATACCCGCGAGCCCTGATCGGCATCGCCCTCGCCGCCCTCGGCGCGGTGATCGCTGTCGCCCACTACGGCTCGAAACTGGTAGCGATCGGCACGGCTTACACGGCCAAGACACTCTGCTCGGGCGTCTTCGTCTCGCACCGCGATCCTGCCTCCGTGCTCGGCACGGATCTATCGCCGGATGTCCATCCGATCTTGCGCCTGGTCGATGCGAGCACGGACCGGGACGCTCGCCAAGTCACGGCGAGCCTGTTCGGGCTTGCGCAGCGCAAGGCCATCTATCGTGACGGGTTCGGCTGTGTGGTCGTCGACCCGAATGGCGGTGTTATTCCCGCTGCGGCGAGCCTGATCGATGAGACGCCAAAGCGCGCGGGACCATCTTCCGCGACCGATGACCTGCGCGCCGCAGGCGAGCCTGCACCGGAAATCGACGCCGCGGCGTTGCGCGCGGCCGTGGACTGGGCGTTCGCCGAGCCCCACCCGAAGCTGCCGCGAAATACACGCGCGGTGCTGGTGGTCCACGACGGGCGAATCATCGCGGAGCGTTATGCCGGAGGATTCGATCAGGACACGGCGCTGATCGGCTGGTCGATGACCAAGAGCGTCGTGAATGCGCTCATCGGCATACTCGTGAAGGAAGGGAAGCTCTCGCTCGACGCGCCGGCGCCGATCCCCGAATGGGCGGGGGCCGATGATCCGCGCCGCGCAATCACGCTCGCGCAACTCCTGCACATGACGAGCGGTCTCGAGTTCGAGGAGGACTACGCCAACCCGCTCGCCGACGTGACCCATATGCTGTTCGGCGTGCCGAACGCCGCGGAGTTCGCCGTCGCGAAGCCGCTGCGGGCGCAGCCTGGGACGCGCTGGCAGTATTCGAGCGGGACGTCGAACATCCTGACGCACGCCATCCGGCGCACGGTCGGGGAAGCCGACTACCACGCCTTTCCGCGCCAGGCGCTCTTCGATCGCATCGGGATGACGAGCGCCGTGCTGGAGACCGATGGCACGGGGACGTTCGTGGGTTCGTCCTTCATGTACGCCACTGCGCGCGACTGGGCGCGCTTCGGTCTCCTGTTTCTCCAGGACGGCGTGTGGTCGGGCGAGCGCATCCTGCCTGAAGGCTGGGTGGAGTTCTCGCGGTCGCCAGCGCCGAACGCGCCGGATGGGAAGTTCGGAGCGCACTTCTGGCTGCGGATCCCGGAGGAATTCCGCTGCGGCGATGACCCGCCCGAGCTGCCTGCGGATGCCTTTCACGCGGTCGGCTACGCAGGACAGTTCGTCACGGTCGTTCCGTCGCGCAAGCTCGTGCTGGTCCGGCTCGGGCTCACGCACTACCCTTGCGGCTGGAATCACCAGAAATTCCTGCACCTCGTGCTCGGCGCGTGGCGGAAATGACGCGCCGTTCGCGGGCAGCAATGACGGTCAGCGGTTGATGTACCTCTCCAGCTGATCGATCACGAAGCCCTGCTCGGAGATGTGCTCCTTCACCAGGTCGCCGATGGAGACTATTCCCACCACCTTGCCGTCCTCTACCACCGGCAGATGGCGAGTGCGCAACTCGGTCACGATCGCCATCGCCTCCTCGACGCTTTGATCGGGCCGCACACACGGCACCCGCTCGACCATGACTTCGCGCACCGGGGTCTCGCGCGACGTCTTGCCGTGCAGGACGATCTTTCGGGCATAGTCCCGCTCGCTGAAGAGCCCGACCAGCCGGTCGCCGTCCATCACGAGCAGGGCGCCGACGTTCGTCGCCGCCATGAGCTTGAGCGCATCGAAGACGGTCGCGAGCGGCGCCACGGAGAAAATCTCCCGTGGCTTGCCGTTCAGCACTTGCTTGATTGTGGCCATTTTCGTATCGGCAGGCCGGTGCGTCGTCCTGGCTCGAACCGCACCCACACCTGCTTGCCCTCCTCCGGTCAAGTGCTGAGACATCCGGTGTTACGGTGTAGTTCTGGGGCCCGCTGACGGCGCTTCGCTGTGCTGGCGAGATTCGGACGGACGTATCACTAGCGGCCGGCGGGACCAAAGCAATACACTGCGGGCTCGCGAAGTCGCCGTATCGATACGATGATCGACTGGAACCTGCTCATCAACGAAGCCGACGTCGCCTCCGTGCTGCCGGAGGCGTATGCGCACTACCGGCGGCCAATCGCGGGCGCGCTGACCGTTTTTCTGGAAGGACTGCCGCAGGCGCATCAGGACGGCGTCCTGCTCGATCAGGCGACGCTGCCGCCGACGGCGACCGTTTCGGAGCGGTTCGCACGCCTTGCGCGCAGCTGCCCGGCGCTGCACAAGCTCGGACAGACGCTGGCGCGCGACCGGCGCCTGCTGCCCGATCTGCGATTGCAGCTGCAGCGGCTCGAATCGCTGCCGCCATCGATTGCGCTCAAGGACATCCGCAGGGCCCTGACGCGCGAGCTCGGGCGGCTGGATCGGCTCGGCGTCGTGCTGGAGCCCCCGGCGCTCGCCGAGGCGAGTGTCGCGGTCGTCGTGCCCTTTCGGCATGGCGGCCGGGAGGGTGTGTTCAAGCTCCTGAAGCCCGGTATCGAGGAGAGGCTCGAGCAGGAGCTCGCGCTGCTGGAACGCGTGGGGACCTATCTCGACGACCAGTGCGAGGCGCTCGGTATTCCCCGTCTCGACTACCGCGAGGCGTTCGAGGGTCTGGCGGACCGGCTGCGGCACGAGATCCGCCTCGACCTCGAACAGCGCCACCTCGCGGTCGCGCATGCTGCGTACGCAGGCGAACCGCGCATCCAGATTCCCGCGCTCTTCGACTTGTCCACGCAGCGGGTGACCGCGATGGAGCGCGTGCACGGCGACAAGGTTACGGACCACCCCTTCGACGATGCGGGCGCCGCGCGCGCGTGTGCGGAACTGGTGGTCATCGCCCTGATCGCGCAGCCGATTCTCGGGACCGGAGACGACGTCCTTTTCCACGGCGACCCGCACGCGGGCAACCTGCTGCGCACGCGGGAAGGGCGGCTCGCGATTCTCGACTGGAGTCTCGCCACGACGCTCTCCGAGGCGCGTCGCGTCGCGTTCGTGCAGATCGTTCTCGGTGCCGTGACGATGGATGCGCAGCGCATCGCGCGTGCGCTCGATGTGCTATCCGAGCGGCGGGTAGTCGATGTGCCAGCCGTGATGGCGGTCATCGATGCCGCGCTCGACCAGGTGCGCGACGGCAAGCTGCCGGGGCTGCTCTGGCTGACCGGGCTGCTCGACAACGCGGTGCAGGCGGGGGTGCGCTTCGGCCCGGAGATGCTGCTGATGCGGAAGATGTTGCTCGCTATCGAGGGCGTGATCGTCGATATCGGCGCCGATCGCACCTGCATCGATGCCGTTCTGCTGGGGCGATTCTTCACCCAGATCGCGGCCGAATGGCCGTACCGCTGGCTGACGTGGGCGGACAGCCGCGCGTTTGCGACCCGGCTGTCGAACGCGGACCTGGCGGGCGTGATGATGAACCTGCCGCTCGCGGCGACGCGTTTCTGGCTCGGGCGCGATCCGGATCGGTGAGGGTTATCCCGCCGCCCGGTCACGGGCGCGAATTTTCGCGGCGACGACCGTCGCGTGCGGCACGTACAGCAGATCGGCGATCTTGCGCACGAGGTGCTCCTCGTAGCGGTTGAGCTCCCGGTCGGCGTAGGCGATCGTCCACATCTGCTCGATCACGCGCGCCTTCTGCTCCGGCGTGAAGTGCTTGTTGATGAGCGAAGTGAACTGAAAGTAGTCGGGGGCCTGGCGCGCTTCTTCTTCCGCCAGTGCGATCAGCGCCACGGCTTCGTCTTGCGTGAGGTCGAACTTGCTCCGCACGGCGTCGAGGGCGGCTTCTCTCTCGGCCGCTTCGACCTCGCCGTCCATGCGTACCATCTCCGTGAGCAGCGCAGCGGTGGCGACCCGGATGCGGTGCGCCTCGTCGTCCGGCGTGGCGGGCGCTCCCAGGTGCTTGTCGAAGAAATCGCGGATCGCGTTCAGCATGATGTTCGGCTCTGTCGTGGCGGGCCGCCATTATCCGCATTTCCCGACGCCGTACGCCACGGGTCGCGCACTTTGCGCGGTTACGACCGGAGCGGCAGGTCGAAGTAGAAGGTTGCGCCTTGTCCCGGCGCGGACGCGTAGCCGATGGTGCCGCCCAGCTTTTCGATGATCACCTTGCAGATGGACAGCCCGAGCCCCGTCCCGCCTTTCTGTCGCGTGTCGCCGCCGTTGGCCTGGGCGAACTTCTGGAAGATGCGGCGGCGAAATTCCTCGGGCACGCCCGGCCCCTGATCAGTGACCGCAACGCGCACGGCTGGCCCGCGCACGGCACACGTGACCGCGACGGCGGAGCCCGCCGGCGAGAACTTCGCGGCATTCGACAGGAGGTTCGCCATCACCTGCAGCAGGCGCTCGTCGTCGCCGCACACCGTGACCTCTGGCAGCGGTCGCTGCAGCTCGAAGCGCACGTCGAACTGCCGCGCATACGGCGCGTTGAGTGTGACCGCGCGGGTGAGCAGCGGCGCGACGGCCACCGGCACCAGGCGGAGCTTGTGCGATCCGGACTCCATCTTTTCGATGTCCAGGACGTCGTTGATGAGTGCGGCGAGACGCTCGCTGTTCTGTTTCGCCATGTTGAGGAACATCACCGCGCCAGCCGAGAGCTGGTCGCCGGCTTCCTGCTTCAGCAGTCCGATCGCGCCCACCACGGCCGTGAGCGGCGTGCGCAGCTCGTGACTCACGGTGGCGATGAACTCGTTCTTCATGCGTTCCATTTCCTTGCTTTCGGTGATATCGAGGTTGGTGCCGGCAACGCGCGTAGCGCGGCCCTCGCGATCGCGCTCGACGACCTTGGCGCGGCTCGAGATCCAGCGCCAGTCGCCGCCGGCGCTGCGCACCCGGTGCTCGACCTGATAAAAGGGCTGACGGCCGCGCAGCAGATCACGGGTCCGTTGCAGCACGCGCTTGAGGTCCTCGGGGTGCACGAGCGCCGCCAGCTCCCGGACCGTCGTGACCTCGGTCGGGGTGTCCGTGATGCGCGACCATTGCTCGTTCAGCGCCACCCTGCCGGTGCGCACGTCCCAGTCGAAGAGCGCCTGGTTCGAACCTTCGATGGCCAGCGCCAACCGCTCGCGGCTCTCGCTCAAGTCGCGTGTCATCCCGCGTGCAAGGTTGGCCGCGCGGGCGCGCAGGGTCGCGAGCGACCAGATGATCGCAAGCGCGAGCGCGCTGATGATGCCGCTTTCGACGGCGACGATCAGCGGCGTGCGCCGGTCCACGGTCGCGTCCAGCATCGGCAGGGATTCCACCTCGAGCGTCCATTCACGGCCCGGCAGGGGCAGGCCCACCTTCGTATGGAACTCCGGTGTGCCGGCCAAGACCGTGCTGTGCGGTGCGCTGTCGAAGAGCAGAGCGGCGGTGTGGCCGGGCGCTCCGTCGAGCAAGCGGACGCGGATGTCCGATACTTCGCCTACGATGCCGTGCATCAGACCTTCGATGCGAAACAGCGCGTACACATAGCCAGTGACTGCGGCCTGGCGCCTGGCGACCGTCGTGACATCCGCGCCTGGGCCGAAGACGGGAAGGAACAGGACAACAGTTCCTTGCGGCTCGTGCTCCGGGTCCTGGTCCAGCATCACCTTGCCGGAAAGCGCCGGCAGGCCGGTGTCACGAGCCTGCTCCAGCGCATCGCGGGTGGTCTGCTCCGCGAGCAGGTCCCACTGCGGCGCCTCGCGCTCGACCGCGTCGAGCGGCCAGCCGTATCTGACCGGAAGGTAGGTTCCCGTTCGCCACGCCTGTGCGGTCGATTCGCCACGCCGGCCTGGCAGCCTGCCGGACTGCTCTCGCGCGATGAAGCCGACGCCCAGGATTCCCGGGTAGCGCTCTTCGATCGCAAGCTGGCGCAGGTAGGTACGCCACTCCCGGGGGTCGAACGAGTGCGACGCGGCCAGCAGCACGAAGGTCCCGCTCAACAGCTGCTCGTAATCCAGCAGCCTGCCCTGGAGTGCCGTCTCGATCTGGCTCGCGCGGAAGTCGAACCGCAGGCGCGCCTCGCTCCAGGCCGTGCGCGCCGCATAGTTCCAGGAGGAATAGACGTAGGCAGCGGCGAGGACGAGCGCCACGGACAGCGCGAGCACCCGGTAATGGGGCTCGAACACGGCAAACTCGGCGGCGATTCGCGCGGTCCGCTCGGGCAGCTTCATCACGATGGCAAGTACGCGTCCCAGTGTTGGTTTTCCCAGTGCCTGCCAAAGCAATCGCCGTCCCAGCAGCCACCGCACCGGCGCGCCGCAGCGGGACGATCGTCGGGCAAAGTTGATGCTTTCATCAGAGCGCCCCCTTCTCGCACCAGGTCCCCGCCATGGCCCTCAAGAATCCATTCATCGTTTTCGAGCACGACATCTATGCGCTCACGAGCACGGGCGAGCGCGAGTTGCGTGGTGGGGAAACGTTCCTCGCGCCCGCCGACATCGAGCTCCTGGTACGCACCGACGGCGGCTCGACCGTCGCCCAGGTCGCCGCGGGCATGCAGTCTGTCCCGGCACCGGCCGTACGCGAGGCCTATGCCCGGCTCGCGCGCGCCGGTCTGGTCGATCTTGCGTCCAACTTGCGCGACGATTCGCTCGATTTCACCGACTTCTTCAGCGACAAGCCGCGTCCCGCACCATCGGAGCAGGAGCTCGCGCGCGTCCGGGCGGAAGCCGCCACCGGTGTGTCCTCGTTGCAGGCGGAGGGCTTTTACGTACGCATTGCCCGATGCTCGAGCAAACCCTGGCCGCGGGAGGATGGGCGGACACCGGCAGCGATCGTGGTCGAGGACGATCCCCATCTGGGCGAGTTTCTCAAGACCTATCTCGCTTTCGACGGATTCGACGTGCGTCTCGTGGCCAATCGCGACCAGATCATCGAGGCACTGCGCGAGCCCCAGTTGCCGGACCTCGTGCTCCTTGACGTGATGCTGCCCGACATCGACGGCTTCGACGTCCTGCTCAAGATGCGCCAGCACGCGGCTCTGAAGACCGTGCCCGTCATCATGGTCACCAGCAAGGCAACGCGAGAGGCGGTGTTGACGGGCCTGGCGCGCGGCGCCGACGGATATCTCACGAAGCCCGTCGAGCCCGACACGCTGAAGAAGGCAATCCGCGCGGTGCTCGGCGCCGATGCGGGTTCGACCAAAGGGTGCGTGGGGTGAGGGCGGAGGATTTCCGGCGTCACCTGGACGCACTGGGCGCGGACTATCGGGCGTGTCTTCCCGCAAAGGTGGCCGCAATCCGCAGCCTGTGGCGCCATTCGATGAGCGGGGTGGGGGCGCCGGAAGGTCTGACGGAACTCAAGCGCGAGTTGCACACGCTGGCCGGTTCGGCCCGGACCTTCGGCGTCGCCGACGTGGGCGAGCTGGCGAGAGCGGCCGAATCGCTGCTCGATGCCTGCTGCGAACGCGGTACCCCGCCCGATGCCGGAAGCGTCACCGAGCTGGCCCGACTGATCGATGCAATCCAGCGCAGCGTGGCCGGCGCGTGAGTGCGATGCGACCCACGCTGCGCAAGGTCATGGTGGTGGAGGACAACGCCGACATCCGGACCATCGTGAAAGCGGCGCTCGAGATGGTGGGCGGGCTCGAGGTGCGGGCCTGCGAGTCGGGTGCCGAGGCACTCGCCGTAATTGCCGACTTCGCCCCGCACCTGCTGCTGCTCGACGTGATGATGCCGGATCTGGACGGCCCTGGCGTCCTCGCACGGCTGCGCGAGCGCCCCGAAACCGCTGCGCTGCCGGTCCTGTTCCTGACTGCCAAGGCCGCTTCGGCCGAGATCCAGCGCCTGCGGGGGCTCGGCGCGTTGGATGTCCTGACCAAACCCTTCGATCCCATGTCCCTGCACGAGCAGGTGAAAACCATCTGGGACGCGACCCCGGAGTTCCCCTGATCGCCTCTCGCGAAGCGAGCTTTTTTCTTGGACGCTCGGGGAACTTTGACTAAACTAGTCTCACCAGGCCAGCTGATGGCACGTGGCGGCATTCACTTCCGGGGGGAAGACATGAGACCAATCAAGCAGCTGCTCGACGGCAAGTCCCGCGAAATCTTCTCGGTGGCACCGAGCACCACCGTGTTGGAGGCGCTCAGGCTGCTGGCCGAGCGCGACGTGGGCGCCCTGCTCGTGATGGATGGCGACCGCATGGCCGGCATCTTCTCCGAGCGCGATTACGCGCGCCGCGTGGTCCTGCAGGGCAAGAGCTCGCGCGAGACTCCGGTGCGCGAGGTGATGACCGAGCGCATCGTGTCCGTACACCCCAACCAGACGGTGGAAGAGGCGATGACGATGATGACCGAGGTCCGCTGCCGGCACCTGCCGGTCATCGAGCACGGCCGGGTGATCGGCGTCGTGTCCATCGGCGACTTGGTGAAGGAGATCATCTCCGAGCAGGAGTTTCTGATCCAGCAGCTGGAAACCTACATCACCCAGTAACGCCTCGCGCTCCCCGGTTACGGCCCCGCCTCGCGCGGGGTCGTTGCTTTTCGGGGCGCAGGCCGCACTCGCAAGGCATCGCCCGAATGTGGTATCAAGACCGTACGGCGTGCGCAGCTCGGGGAGAGGCATGATGGAGTTCGGGGCGATCATCATCGGGGACGAAATTCTCACCGGCAAGCGGGAGGACCGGCACATGCCGCGGCTGATCGGCCTGCTCGCCGCGCGCGGCCTGGAGCTCGTGTTCTGCGAGTACATCGGCGACGTCCCAAACCGGATCACCGACAGCCTGCGGCGCACCTACGCCTACCCCGACACGGCGGTCTTCTGTTTCGGCGGAATCGGCGCGACACCGGATGATCACACGCGGCAGTGCGCGGCGGCGGCGGCCGGGGTTAGCCTGGTGCGGCACGCGGGGGCGGTCGCCGAGATGGAAGCGCAGTTTGGCGCCATGCCGGCCGACCATCCGCGTTACCTGATGGCGGATCTGCCCGCGGGGTGCGGGCTCGTCCCCAATCCGTTCAACCGCGTGCCTGGTTTCAGCGTCGGTCATCATCACTTCCTGCCGGGGTTTCCCGAGATGGCGGGGCCGATGATGGAATGGGTGCTCGATCATCTGTATACCCACCTGCATCACGCGCACCGCTCGGTCGACGAGGCGATCGTGGTGCACGGCGCGGCAGAGAGCGCACTGCTGCCGCTCATGAGCGCCTGCGTCGAGCGATTTCCGGACTTGAAGCTCTTCAGCCTGCCGCGTTTCACGCCGGAAGGCCGGCGCATCGAGCTGGGATTCCGGGGCGAGCCCTCGCGGGTGACGGTGGCGATGGACGACCTCAGAACCGGCGTGCGCGCGCTCGGCTTCGCATGGGACGACCGGGCACCGATCCGCTGACGATGACAGGACCCCGTTTCGGCTGCGCCTGCGTTTGACCCTTGTTGGCGCCCTGCCCGGGCGTGGCGCTCGACGCGCCCGACGGCGATACACGGCCTGATAGACTACGGGGCGCCATGGAGCCGCTGCGCGACGAGGAGCTGATGCTGCGTTACCGCGACGGGGACGCGAGTGCGTTCGACGCGCTCTACAGCCGCCATCGCGCCGGTCTTTTCCGCTTCATCCTGCGTCAGTGCCCGAGCCGGGGTGAAGCAGAGGAAATATTCCAGGAGGTATGGATGAGACTCATCGAAGCCCGCTCGCGTTACCGGGTCGAGGCGCGATTCTCCACCTACCTGTACCACATCGCGGTCAATCGACTGATCGACCGGTCGCGGCGCAAGTCGAACGCGCCGGTGCCCTCCCTCGACGACCCCGACTGCCCCGAGAGCTTCGCTGTCGCGGGTGCGGCGTACGATCCGCTGCGGCAGACGGCGGCAAGGCAGGAAGCCGCCCGGGTCCTGGCGGCGCTTGCCGAACTGCCGCCCGAGCAGCGCGAAGCGTTCCTGCTGCACGAGGAGGGCGGGCTCTCGGTGGGCGAGATCGCCGACGTGACGAAGGTCGGTCCGGAAACCGCGAAGAGCCGATTGCGCTATGCGCTGCAAAAGCTGCGGCAGGCGCTCGGGGACCGGGATGAGTGATCTGCGCGGGCAGACCGACGACGGCGCCGACCTCTACACCGAAGACGTGTCGCGTGCCTATCGGCTGGCCGCGCGCGAGGAGCCCGGGCCCGAGGTCGATGCGGTCGTTCACGCCGCCGCAGTGCGCGCGGCCGGCTCGCCGTCACGGTTCCCCGGCCGGCGGCGCGGGGCGTGGTGGGGCGTGCCGATGGCGGTCGCGGCGACGATCGTGATCGGTGTCAGCGTTGCCTTTCTCGCCTCCGATCGACCGGACTCGGTATCCCAGTTGAATGAGTCCCAGCGGTCGCTGCCGGCGCCGAGCGCAGCGCCGGCGAGCGCCGAGGTGCCTGCCGCTGATGCAGCGCGTCAGATTCCAGCGCAGGAGGGGGAAACCGGGGGGCAGGCGCCGGTTGCCGCAGCGGCGCGCGAGGCCCGTCCGACGCGGGAACGGACGACGCGTGACCAAGCCGTTCCGAGGCGCGAACAGTACGCCGGCAGACCCCCGGCGCCAGCGTCTGCGGCGGCACCGGAAGCGGCGAGATCGATGCGGAAAACAGCGCCCGAAGTGCGCTCGACCGAGGAGAACGAGCCGCTGTCACCGGAGGTGTGGCTGCAGCGTATCCGAGAGCTCAGGAACAAGGGCGAGGTCGCGCAGGCGGACGAGAGCCTGCGAGCGTTTCGGCGGCGCTATCCGGATTACCCGCTGCCGGCAGATGTTCCGCTGCCCGCACAGGTCGGTAAGTGAATGCCGGCCTCTGGGCGAAACCCCAAACGAAAAGCCCCGGACATGCCCGGGGCTCGACTGCATGAGGACGCTCGCCAAGAGCTTACGCAGCGGCCTTCTTCTTCGGCATCGACACGACCTGGCTCGCCGCCGCGACGTTCGCCTCGGTCAGGTCGGCCACCTGCTTCGCGGCCTTGACTGCAGAGTCGTACGCGGAATTGGCGGCGGCGATCGCGGACTTGACCGCGGCTACCGCTACGTCCGAACCCGCGGGACCGGCCTTCGCGACCTTGTCCAGGCCCGCCACGATGGTCTTGTTGAAGTGCGTGGCGCGCTCTTCCACAAGCTTCGCGAACTCACTTTGCGTGTCGGAAGCAATCTCCCAGACGCTACGCAGATACGCGCTGTTCTTTTCGACCAGGGGCTGGACGTCGGCCGGATTCACGGCCAGCAGCTCCTTCACGTCCTTGACATTGCTGAGGGACTTCGCGACCTTTGCGCTGTCGGCAAACACGGATTTCGCTGCCTTCAGGTTCAATTCGATCAGGCGCTCGGCCCCTTCGAAGGCGATGCCGGCAGCACGCAGCGCGACATCCACGCCAACCTTTTTCGCGGCGGCGACCTGCTCAGATACGACGGTGACGGTGTTCATGATGCCACTCCTATACTGTTTGTCGGAAAGCTTTTCAGTGCTGCCCGAGAATCTTTTGCTGCACTGCACAATCACCATTGTAGACGTTAAATCACTAATGTCAAGTTACTTTTTGCTTTCTTCCTGAACAATTATTGCGATGCACAAAAAACAATGGGTTAGCCCGGAAGAGCCGATCAGTGGGGGGCTATCACTGCTTCCTGGCGAGGGTCATGCCGTCGCCGATCGGGATCAGGCTGAGATCGACTCTCGCGTCCGCGTGCAGGCACCGGTTGAAGGCGCGGATCGCCCCGGTCTCATCGTCCTGGTTTGCCGGATCGGCCACGCGGCCATACCAGAGTGTGTTGTCGATGGCCGCCAGACCGCCCGGCCGCAGGAGCTCGAGCGCGCGTTCGAAGTAGTTCCAGTAATTGGATTTGTCGGCGTCGATGAAGACGAAGTCGAAAGTGCCGGTCTGTCCCTCGGCGAGCAGGCGATCGAGCGTTTCCAGGGCAGGCGCGAGGTTGAGCTCGATACGCTCGGCGACACCGGCTTCGCGCCAGTAGCGCCGGGCGATCGCGGTCCACTCCTCGTTCACGTCGCAGGCGATCACGCGACCTTCCGGCGGCAGTGCGGCGGCCACGCACAGCGTGCTGTAGCCAGTGAAGACGCCGACCTCGAGGCAACGCCGCGCGCCCGTGAGGCGGACGAGAAGCGCCATCAGCTGCCCTTGCTCGGGCGCGATCTGCATGTGGGCGCGCGGCAGCGTGGCGGTTTCCTGCCGCAACCGGCGCAGGACGTCGGTTTCACGCAGCGACACGGACAGGAGATACTCGTAGAGGGTATCCGGGAGGGTAAACGTGCGGCTGGACATGGGCGTTGCAGTCAGAGGGGTGGGTCGGGCCGCGGAATGCGGCCGCAAGACCAGCGATCATCGTAATTCGGACCAGATGAGATGTGCCAGCTTCTTGGAATGAACTGCAACGTCCCGACGGACATCTGTTTCTCGTTTTCCGGTTTCCACCATCGCGGGGGGCGCACCGACGAGCACGCCGACGGTTGGGGCATCGCGTTCTACGAGGGAGCGGGCTGCCGCCTCTTCATCGACACCAAGCCTGCCGCCGAATCACCCGTGGCAGCGCTCGTGAAGAGCTACCCGATCCACTCGCTCAACGTCATTGCCCACATCCGCAAGGCGACGGTGGGCAACGTCGCCCTCGAGAACACGCACCCGTTCATGCGCGAGATGTGGGGTCGTTACTGGACGATGGCGCACAACGGCACCCTGAAGGGATTCTCGCCTCGCTTCAACGGTCGCTATCGCCGCTATCACCCGGTCGGTCGCACCGATAGTGAGCTCGCGTTCTGCTACATCCTCGATACCCTGCGGCGACTCTTTCCCGGCGGTCAACCGGAGCCCCCCAAGCTGTCCGAAGCGCTCGCGGAAATCACGGCGGAGCTGTCCGCCTTCGGCGAATTCAACTATCTGCTGTCGAACGGGGAACTGCTCTTCGCTCGCTGCGCGAAACGGCTTGCCTACATTGTGCGCCAGGCGCCGTTCACCAGGGCGCACCTCGTGGACGAGGATTACTCGGTGGACTTCAGCCAGCTCACAACGCCGGCGGACCGGGTGGCCGTGATCGCCACCGTGCCGCTCACCGACAACGAGGCGTGGACCACGATGCACCCGGGTGAGCTGTTGCTGTTTCGTGATGGCGCACCGGTCACTTCCCGCTCATGAACCGGCAGGCGCCAGGCGCTCGCGCACCCGCGGGATGCGCGCGGGGTCCCACGCGCTGACCGCAGCGCGCCAGAACGCCGCCAGTCCCAACCGGCGCATCGCTGCGCTGGGTGACTGGCCGAGGAAATCGAGTGCCGCCGCGAGCACCGCGACGGCCGTGTCCGGCGCCACGGCGAGCGCGAGCGTCTGCTTGCTCAACTTTTGTCCGGCGGCATTGACCGCCACCGGCAGGTGGGCGTAACGCGGCGTCGGTATGCCCAGCAGTCGCTGCAGATGGATCTGGCGGGGCGTCGAGAGCAGGAGATCGGCGCCGCGCACCACGTCGGTGACGCCCTGTTCCGCATCGTCCACGACGACTGCGAGCTGGTACGCGAAGACCCGATCGGCGCGGTAGACGACGAAGTCCCCGATCTCACGTTCCAGGCACTGAGCGATCAGCCCCTGCACGGCATCCGTGAACGCGACCGCCTCGCCGTGCGTGCGTACCCGCAGGGCTCGCGCACAGCGTGCATCGCGCAGGCCGTCGCGGCAGGTCCCGGGGTACACCGGCCCGTCGATGCCGGACCCGGCGGAGTCGGCGATTTCCCGGCGCGAGCAGGCACAGGGGTAGAGCAGTCCGCCGGCGCGCAGCCGATGAAGCGCTGCGTGATAGGCCTCGGCGCGCGTGCGTTGATACACGATCGGGGCATCCCACTCGAAGCCGAAAGCGCGCAGCGTGTGCACGATGTGACGGGCCGCGCCAGGCGTCACCCGTGGCGGGTCGAGGTCGTCCATGCGAATGAGCCAAGCGCCACCGCGCGAGCGTGCTTCGAGATAGCTGCCGACCGCTGCGACGAGCGAGCCGAAGTGCAGGGGGCCGGTGGGGGACGGTGCGAAGCGACCGCGGTAGTTCATTGCCGGCTGTGATCACATCCCGCCCGTAAGGCGCACCGGCACGCTCACGGCTTCGGCCTGCCACACGCCGCGGGCCACCGGACGCGGCCCCTCGAACACGGCCCAGCTCTGCCCTCCCAGGTGGGGCAGCGCCCGTGCAAGCGCCGCGAGCGAATCGGCATCCCGGGCCGAGATCACGAGCACGGTCTGGTTCTCCCGCCGTACCGTCCACGCCTGTGCGCTGCCGCGACCCCTAGCCTCCTCGGGCGGCGCGCCGAGGCGGTACTTGGCAAGTGCCGTCGCGATGTGTCCGTGGGTCCCGACCAGGATCGCGACGGGGGCATCGCCCGGGAGCGTCTCGGCTCGACGCGCCGGTCGCTCGAGCAGTGCCTGGCTCAAGGTCTCGGCCGCGTTCACGAAATCCCGGCTACCCCCGATCGCGACGAGCACCGGATCGCGCGCGGCGATCACCTCGCGCAGGATCGGCGGCGACTCGGCGGGTGCGAGCGCGCGCCAGAGCTGAAAATCGGGGTCGACCGCGACGGCGTCCGGCCTGCTCTGGAGGGTGAGCGTCGCCGCGTCGCGGGATATTGTGAGCGGTATTCGCACCGTCTTCGCGGCGTTCCCGCTGCGGATGGCGACCGGGACGTCGAGCAGGTACGGTGATGCATCCTGGGCGAGCAGGAGGTACAGATCCCAGTCCGAGCCGGCGGGCTCCGCGATGGCGCTGGGAATGGTGATACGGGGTGCCCCGGTGCGGGTCAGCAAGGGATCGAACATCGGTTCGAGCGGCTTGCCGGACGCCTTCGAGAACGCGGCCTCGAGGTCGGCCCAGCTCGCCTGCCGGAACCGGTAGTCCCGGTAGAAGGCGCGAATCCCGCGATCGAACGCGTCGGCTCCGATCTTCTCGCGCACCATGTAGAAGATCATCGCCGCCTTGCCGTAGCCGACTGCCGCCGACGCGCTGTGGGTGCGGGAGGTAAACTCGGCCAGTGGCTGATCGGCCCCGGCGGGCAGTGCCGCATGGTCCCGCAGCCAGCCGTGGCGCATCTCCCGCGCCGCCGCTGCACCCTCCCGTTCCTTGTACGCGTAGTCGGCCATGAACGTCGTGAGTCCCTCGGCCCAGTTGCCCCGCGCATAATCCGGGTAGACGCCGTTGCCCCACCAGTTGTGCAGCACCTCATGGCCGAGCGAGGTGTCACGGATGAAGGGCAGGCGGATCACCTGCGCGCCCAGGTAGGTGAGCGTCGGCATGCCGAACCCGGTCGGCAGCGGGCTTGCGACGACGCTGAAGCCGGCAAAGGGATACTCGCCGATCCAGTCCGAATACAGGCGCAGGTAGCGTTCGACCGCCGCGAGGTAATCGTCGGAGAGCGCCGCATCGAGATCGGGGCCGAAGTAAGTGCGAAGCGTGAGCTCGCGTCCGCCGATGGACACCTGGCGCTCGCGCACGACGTAAGGCCCTGCCATCAGGTCGATTCCGCTGCTGGGATGGGAGAACTCGAAGCGCGCGCGGTACACGCCGCCCGCCTCGGACTCGCTCGCAAGGCGTCCGGGCGCAACGGCACGCTGTGCTCCCGGCACTGAAACCGTGACGGTGTAGGTGAAATCGCCCTCGGGCGCCGGATGCCAGGCGGTGCCGGCCGGCAGAAAGCTGCCACGGGCGTCCGCCATCGCCGGCATTCCGCCCAACACGCCACGGTGATCGCGCGCAATGTCGAGCGGCGCGAGCTCGAGTCGGTAGGCGATCGTGAGGTCGCGAGCCTTGGCCGCGGCGGGCAAGCGGAACACGGCGTGGCCGTTGCGCTCGGTGCGTTCCAACTGGGCGGGTCGTCCCCTCGCGGTCACGCGCTCGATCACCGCGTCCGAAGCGAGCGAGAAGACCGGTGGCTCTGCCTCCGCGAACCGCAGCGTCGCAGTGCCCGAAAGGGTGCGTGCCACCGGGTCGAGAGCGATGTCGAGATCGAGTTCTGCCGCCCTTGCCGTGGGCAGGGCCGCCACCGCCGCGAGCATCGACGCGAGGGTGAGTTCGCGCAAAGCGAGGCTGCGGCGGCTCACGGTTCGGGCGGAAACTTGGCGACGAGCTCGATCTGTCCGCCGTCCCGGGCGACGGTCACTGGCAGCCAGGTACCAGGCGCCTGGCGGGCCACCGCTGCGACGACATCGCGACTTTCCTTGACCGGCCGGCTCGCGACCTGCCGCAGGACATCACCCGCTCTCAGCCCGGCCTTGTCGGCCACGCTGCCGGCCGTCACGTCTGCGATGCGTACGCCGTCCGCCCCCGGCTCCAACTGCACGCCGAGGAGCGGTTTCGCGGTCGTCTTCGATGCGGGTGCGGGTGCCAGCGCGAAAACCGCCTGCGCCAAGCCCGCAGGCAGATCATGGCAGGGCGTGTCCGATTCGACCGGCAGCAGCACCGCGCTGCCGGGAAAGCCCAAGTCGGCGAGCTGGTGCGGCACGCCATCGCCGTGCGCGAGGTGACCCGACCCCATGATGCCGACCACCAGCGGATCGCCCGGACGCTTCGCCGCGGCTGCGAGCCCTTCGGCGAAACCCCGATCCCAGAAGAGCTGCGCCTGGACGAAGCGATCGAAAGCGGCGGCGCCATCGGAACTCGATCCGTGCTCCCTGAACACCTGTTCGAGGCGGTCGCGGTACGCCCGGCGCGCAGCGGCAGGAGCACCCACACCTTCGCGCTGTTCCTCCGGCACCGCGGCAAGCCCCTTGGCGCCGACCTCGCTCACGATCGCGCGGTCCACGTTGACGGCCGCCACGGGGATGCGGTTGAGCCGGGCGAAATGCAGGATCGGCAGATACATGCTGGCGTCGAAGCCCCACACGCGCGCCCACTCGGTGCGCGTCAGCAAGTCCGACTCGGTCAGTTGTCCAGCTACCCACTGATCGAGAACCGGCTGCGCGCGCCGTGGCAGCATCTCTATCCCGATGACGAGGTTTGGCTGCTGCGCGTGCAGCGCCGCAATCACCTGCAGTTGCCAGCGGTGGTGATCCGCGTCATCGTGACGTTCTCCCAGCAGCACCACGCGCGTAGCCGCGAGGTTCTTCAACAGCGTCGGCAGCGCGATGGCGACGGTGCGCTCACCGGCCGGCGTGTACCACTGGCCCGGACTCAGGCAGGAGGCAGACGGCGCAGCTGCGGCCGTGGCGGCAAGCCCTGCAACAGCGATCGACACCACAACCAGAATCTTCGACATGGGTCAGGGCCAGGCGCGTGGGTGAGTTGGGACACGGCTTTGATGCGAGTATGCGGGTCGAGTTCGACGGCGTCGCGGGCGGGACTGGCGCACCCCTGCGGCTGGAGCGTGTCACCTTGTTCGCATACAATCCCGGGTCCGAAGCGGATTCCGGCCTAACCGCTCGCCGTTTTGGTTCCCCACCACTACCTGCCCGCAAGGGCAGATGTCACGCAAGTACAAGGAGATTGCCATGGGACTCATGAGTTTTCTGAAGGATGCGGGCGAGAAGCTGTTCGGTCACGGCGAAGCCAAGGCTGCGCAGGATGCAGCGGCCGCCGCGCCGACCCCGGAGAATCGGCAGAACCTCGACCGCGCCGCCGGCGACGCAATCAAGCACTACATCGAGACGGTCGGCCTCAGCGCCACAGGCCTCAACGTTTCGTTCGACAGTACCGCGGCCACGTGCACGGTCTCGGGCACCTGCGAGGATCAGGCGACCAAGGAGAAGATCCTGCTCGCCGCCGGCAACGTTGCCGGCGTGGAGAAGGTCGAAGACCAGATGAACGTGCTCAACCTGCAGCCCGAAGCGCAGTATCACGAGGTGCAGAAGGGCGAGACGCTGTCGAAGATCTCGAAGCAGTACTATGGCGACCCGAACAAGTACAACGCCATCTTCGAGGCAAACAAGCCGATGCTCACGCACCCGGACAAGATCTATCCCGGGCAGAAGCTGCGTATTCCAGCGCAGTCGTAACCACTCCGGGACCGCGGGCGTCCGTCCTTACTGCGGCGTGACGCCGCGCAACTGCGCGAAGCGCCTCGCGACGACGGCAGCCCACTTGTCGAACGCATCCTTCGCGTACGACCAGCTCGTGAAAGAGTTCAGGTAGCCGCTGGCCCAGGTCTGCGCCGCGCCCGCGGCGTTCGAGTCCAGATCGGCGGCATACTTGCGGCCGATCTGCGCGTCACGGCATTCGCCCAGAATCTGGCTGGTCGCGCCATCGCGAAACTGCATCTCGATTCCGGCCACACCCAGGTACGGGGTCGAGCCTGCGGGGCGCCCGGTAGCCACGCCCGAAGCCGCCTCGGCCACGAAGCCGTATGGTACCGCTGTGCCGAGGACGCTCTCGCCAACGCTTGTCGGTACCAGCTCGGTGAGCGCTATGCGCATGCGGATCACGCCGGGTCCGGGCTGGTCGACGATCTGCATCTGGGGCTGCAAGGCCTTCACCAGCGCGTTGTGGAAGTAGTCGACCAGCATCTTGAGGTCGGTCGGATCGATGCCGTTGCTCTCGCTGCCCGGCTTGAGCATGACCTGGATGCGCTCGATCAGAATCTTGTCGTAACGCTTCAAGTCGACATCCGGGCGGCGCCAGCACATGGCACCGCCGCCGTCGGGCACCGGCCGCAGCGCGGCATAGTCAGTCAGGAAGCCGGTGCGGGTCATGCGGCTCGGGTCGCTGGCGGTGACGCCGGTGCCGCTGCCCATGAGCGTCGACTCCGTGGATGCGCAGCCGGCGAGGACAACTGCGCTCAGGAAGGCATGCGCCAGGAGACGCGGCCCGTTCGAGTTCTTCTTTGCGATCATTTCGGTTTTCCTGGAAAAGAAACGGGATTATCCGCCAGGAGTGTACCGCCCGCGAGGAACGCTCTGCTGCGATAACTGTGAGGTTCCGGACTTTGCACTGCGGTTCAACCGCGATGCCGTCCTGAAAGAGATGGAAATATTTCTTTCACGGCATATTGACCTCGAAATCGCGGACCGTATAATTGCGCCCTTTCGCCGCTCGGGCGGCGACGTTCTTTAACAATTTGTAGCCGATAGGTGTGGGTGCTTGGTGCACTGAAGGGGTGCTGGCGGGTGAGGCGTTTTGGTTTTCTGATCTGGGTGAGACTGGATGGGGGGCTGGGGTGCTTTGTCTGCTTGCAGGGCTTTAGGCATTGAAGTGCTTGCACGGTAAGGAACCGATCTGGGTGCTGGAAGGTGCCTGGAGGGTTTTACTTGTGTGCGAGCTATAGG
>JAEUMX010000453.1 GCA_016791285.1 Burkholderiales bacterium | reverse complement strand
CCAGGCGTGGACGCTGCGCGGATCGACGTCGAAGTGATCGCCGATGTTGAAGCGGAACCGCGCGGTGTCGAGCGTCGTGCCCGAGCCGATCACGTGGCCGAAGGGCAGGCCGGCGATCTCCGCCGAAATGTAGGTGAGGATATCGACCGGGTTGGTGGCGATGACGATGATCGCCTCGGGGCAGACCTCGACCACTCGCGGAATGATGTCGCGGAAGACCCCCGCATTCTTCTGCAGCAGGTCGAGGCGCGTCTCGCCCGGCCGCTGATTCGCGCCGGCGCAGATCACGACGACGGTGCTGCCCGCCAGCAGCTCGTAGCCGCCGGCGCGGATGCGCATCGGCCGCACGAAGGGTACGCCGTGCTGCAGGTCCATCGCCTCGCCCTGGGCGCGCGCTTCGTCCTTGTCGATCAGGACGAGGTCGTTCGCGAGGCCCGACTGCATGAGGGAATATGCGAACGAGGCACCCACCATCCCGGTACCGATAAGCCCGACTTTGCCTTTGCCGCGTTCGATCAGCATGTTGTCAATCTCCCAAGGGGGGTTACTCCGAATCAGAGTCCTGGTAATGGTAAACCGAATTTTGGTCAACCACTGGAGTCGTCAAAAGCGAAGCTCGAGTCCCGTCGCCAGGAACCAGTCGCTGCTGCCGGGGTTGAACAGATATGCAGCCAGGCTGACGCGGCTCGACAGCAGCTGCAGGAAACCCCCCAACTGGAGGTCGCGACCGCCTTGATCGATCACGGTCCGCTGGGCAACGAATCCGGTGCGCAGCCACTTGATCGGGGTGGCCGCGAGCTCGCTCCACGCGTAGAAAAAACTCTCGCTGCCGCCGCGCCGGTCGAACACGTACTCGCCCTCGAAGTAGAAGTCGAACGGCGCGGCCTGCGCGCTCATCTCCACGCCCGGCGCGATCCCCCGCGTCGTGCCGAAGACCACCCCGACCATGGGCGTGACCGACACCCGCAGCCGCTCGCCGGCCGTGAAGGTCCACCCGGCGAATACCGAACCCGCGTCGATGTTCTCGTAGTTGTAGCGCGTCTCCAGGTGGAGCGGACCGCGGTTCGCGGCGGCGATGCCGACCATGTAGTCCGATGCGCTCGGCAGGGCGAAGTAGTAACCGCTGAGCGAGTACGACCAGGGCGTTGCGCTCGCATCGGCCTGCGCGCGGGTGCCCGCGTACTCGCCGCCGCAAGCCTGCACCGGGGAGAGCGCGGCCAGCAGCCCGAGCAGTGGGGCGAGGCGCGAGGACATGACGCGCGAGATGGTAACCGCAAGCGCACGGAGGCGACAGCGGTCGCGCGTGATGCTTGAAGATCGGTTGCGCCGGCGCGATCATGCGCGCTCGACCTATCGAAAACGAACTCATGCCACTTCAACCATCGCTCGCTCGCGTCCTTTCGCCCCTCGTTCTCGCGCTCGCAGCCGGCTGCGCCACCACCCAGATGGCTGCGGAATGGATGAACAAGGACTACGCCGGCCAGTCGCTGCGGGGCCAGAAGGTGCTCGTCGTCTGCCAGGCGCCGGACCCGACGGTACAACGCCTGTGCGAGGACGAACTCGCGAACGGGCTCAACTCGCGCGGTGCGACCGCCGTACGCCGCCCGAGCGGGGCGCCTGCAGATGCCTTGGCGACCGGACCGACACCGCCCGCCGTCTATGCGGACGCGGCGAAAGCCGCCGGCGCGGTGGCGGTCTTGAGCATGACCCTGCAGCCGGACTCCACCGTGGTGAACCCGGGACCGACCATCGGCATCGGCGTTGGCGGCGGCAGCTTCGGCGGTGGGTGGGGGCGCGGCGGCAGCTTCGGCGGTGTGGGTACTTCGGTCGGATTCCCGGTCGGCTCGGCCACGGTGCAGCAAGGCTTCGCAGCGAGCACCAACGTGGTCGACGCGGCAAACGGCCAGATC
>JAEUMX010000449.1 GCA_016791285.1 Burkholderiales bacterium | reverse complement strand
TTCCACGCGCTTCAGCCCCGGCGCGTGATTCGCCCATTCGTCGCGGCCGAAGTAGCTGTGCGCGGCGCCGGTCGCGAGCACGAGATAGTCGTAGGGCAGGCGCTGCTCGCCCACGAGCACCTGCCGGTTCCGCGTGTCCACACCGGTGACAGTGCCGAGCAGGACCGTCACGTTGAAGTGCTCGCGAAAGAGGCCGCGGACTGGCGCTGCGATGTCGCCGGGCGATAGAGCCGTGGTGGCGACCTGATAGAGCAGCGGCTGGAACAGGTGATAGTTCTGGCGATCGACGATCGTGACCTGCACCGGCAGCCGTGCGAGACGTGCCGCGCACGCGAGCCCGCCGAAACCCGCGCCGACGATCACGACCCGCGGCACGGCATCGAGGGCGAACGCCGGCCTGCCCGCGAGCTGCGGGTATCGACGTTCCAGCCGGCGCTCGATCAGCGCATCGAGCGAGATCCGCCCACCGCCCCGCAGCGCGAGCAACCCCGCGACCAGCGCGGCCGCAAACGGCGCCACATCGCCCGGCTCACCCATGTGCGCGCTCAGCAGCGCGGCAAGCACGAGCGCCGCGAGGCGCGTGCCCAGCCCGAGCCCGAGCAGGACTGCGACGACCCCGGCGAGGATCGGCATCGGCACCGCGAAGGTCTGTGCCGCGAATGCGTGATGCGCGTCCGCCCACGCCACGACCGATGCCGCGACCCACAGTCTCAGCGCGAGCCGAAACAGCGGTCCCGCCCCGCGCGTCAAGAGCGAAGCGCCCTTCACCATGGCGGCACTGAGCGGCAGCGCGCTGTCCGAGAGCCCGCGCGACATCGCCCGGTCGAGCGATATCGGTCCCGCGCCAAAACAGACATACCAGCCGAGCAGGGCGGCCCACATGAGGTGCACGTCGAGCGCGCGGTATTCGAATTGGATGATCAGCGCGAGCGCGAGCAGAGCCGCGGCACCCGCGCGCGTGGCGAGACCCAGCGCGAGCAGCACCGCGCCGACCAACTCCAGCATGACGCCGGTGATCGCGGCCGTGGCGGGCGCGAGCCACGACACCGGATACTCGAACTGCGCGAGATACAGGGCCGTGTCCCAGTTCGCGAGCTTGAGCAGGCCGGACACGAAGAACGTCTGCGCGAGCCAGAGTCTAAGGAACAGATCGAACGGCGGCCAGATGGCGTTCGTCGCGCGCCGCATCGTTTCGGTAGCGCCCACGATGGCGGCGCCGAGCCGCGTCGGCCGCAGCTCGCGGGGCAGCGTGGCGGTCATGCGGCCTCCCCTTCGTGTTTACCGTAGTTGCAGCGGAAGATGCAGCGGCTCGCGTTCTCGTGATGCAGCTTGCAGCAGAGCACCAAGCGACCTCCTTTCCAGCGCACGTAGGTCTCGGCCGCGAGCAGCATGCCGAGTGGCGGTGCCACGAAATAGATCCATGCGTGCCGCCACGACGCCGCGGGCAGCGCGGAGGCGACGGTGCGCGCGGGGTTCATGCTCATGCCGGACAGCGGCGCCTCGACGGTGATGTAGAGCGCGACCAGTGCGCCGGCGAAGAGTCCGGTGTAGCGGTTGAGGCCGCGCTGGTTCGAGACCCCGAGCACGGTCAGCATCAGGCCGAACGAGATCGCGAGCTCCGCGGCGAAGGCCGCCCACGGCCCCGGCTCGCCGGGTTGCGTGACGGCATAGTTGACGGCGTCGTGAGCGAGCAGCATCGGGCCACAGAGCACGGCGGCAATGACGACACCGAGCGCGCCGCCAATGAATTGCGCCGTCACGTAGAAGACGGCGTCCCAGTCCTCGATCTTGCCCAAGCGCCAGAACGCGAAGGTCACCGACGGATTCAAGTGCGCGCCCGAGCGCTTGCCGAAGGGCGAGTAGATGATCGCGATCGCGGTGAGCCCCATCGCGATGCCGATCAGCGCCCGGCGCAACAGCGGGTCGGGCACTGCCGCGCGCACCAGCGATCCCGGATGCTCGAGCAGCACCGTGAAGAGGCAGGCCGAGAGCATGAAGAGACCCAGTCCCGCGGCCTCCATCAGGTATTCCGGCCAATGTCGAATCACCGAGTTACGCACGCCTTTGCTTCCGTAGCGGTAGATCACCTCCCGCCAGTTTGGCGGGAACGCATCACGCCAACGTCACGCCCCGATCACGCTTCTATCCGCGCGGCGGCTTCTGCCCTTGGCGCTACTGTTCAAGCCACCACAATAGAATGCAGAAAAGCGGTTACGACAATTTACAAAGATAGCTAGGAAGCTTACGACCCAAGTCTCTGCAGAAAAGACATTTCTACTCAAGTGAAGCGATTAGGGCAGGTGGCGAGCATCCGAATGGGGTTTCCGTTTCGGTCGCGCCTCGAGCACCAAGCGGCGGGCTCCGTCGCCGTTGTTCAGATGAAGGACATCGACGACGCCAATCTGCTGCGTGTTCCGCACGCAGTCCGGGTGGATTTGGGGGACCTCAAGCAGCACCACCTGATCCGGGAAGGTGATCTGGTGTTCCGTTCCCGTGGGCGGACCAACTCGGTCGCCCTGGTATCGGCCGACGTCGGGACGGCGGTGCTGGCCGCGCCCATGCTCTTGATTCGCCCCATTGATGTGCTGCCGACCTACCTGTTCTGGTACATCAACCTGCCGGCAACCCAGGCTGTGCTGACTGCTCAGGCCGAGGGCACATCGGTGCGCATGATCAGCAAGGCGACTCTGGAAGCACTGGAATTGTCCGTGCCAAGCCGCCGGAAGCAGCAACTCATTGTTGAAGCGGCCGACTTGGCGATGATCGAGCAGCAACTGCTGGATCGGATCCGACAGGAACGAAAGCGTCTCGCGGATGGAGTTCTTCTCCGGTACGCGAGCAGCAACTGAGGAAAATGAAATGGACGGTCAACTCACGCAGCAAGACGTCAACGCCACCGCCTGGGCTGCCTGCGACACCTTCCGCGGCGTCGTCGATCCCGCCCAGTACAAGGACTACATCCTCGTGATGCTGTTCCTGAAATACATCAGCGACCTGTGGAAGGATCATTACGAGGCCTACCGCAAGCAGTACGGCGACGACGACGAGCGCATCCGCCGCAAGCTCGACCGCGAGCGTTTCACCCTTCCCTTCGTCGAGTTCAAGGACGAGAAGACCGGCGAGGTGATCGACCGCTTCCCCGCAGACTTCTACAGCTTGTATGACCGGCGCAACAAAGCCAACATCGGCGAGCTGATCAACATCGTGCTCGACGGCGTGGAGGATGCCAACAAGGCCAAGCTCGACCGCGTTTTCCGGAACATCGACTTCAACTCAGAGGCCAATCTGGGCCAGACCAAGGACCGCAACCGGCGCCTCAAGAACCTGCTGGAAGACTTCGCCAAGCTCGACCTGCGCCCCTCCCGCGTCTCCGAGGATGTGATCGGCAACACCTACATCTACCTGATCGAGCGTTTCGCCGCCGATGCCGGCAAAAAGGCGGGCGAGTTCTACACGCCCAAGCAGGTCTCCCGGCTCCTCGCGCGCCTCGCCCATCCCAGGCCCGGCAACCGCATCTGCGATCCGGCCTGCGGCTCCGGCGGCCTGCTGATCGAAGCGGGTGAGCTGATTCGCACCCAGGGCAGCAGCGACTACGCCCTCTATGGCCAGGAGGTGAACGGCAGCACATGGGCCCTGGCGCGCATGAACATGTTCCTGCACGGCAAGGATGCCGCCCGCATCGAGTGGGGTGACACCCTCAACAGCCCGGCTCTGGTCGAGTCCGATCGCCTGATGCGCTTCGACGTGGTGGTGGCCAATCCGCCCTTCAGCCTCGACAAATGGGGTGCCGAGCACGCCGAGTCGGACCGCTTCAACCGCTTCTGGCGCGGCGTGCCTCCCAAGTCCAAGGGCGACTACGCCTTCATCACCCACATGATCGAAACCGCCCTGCCCCAGGTGGGGCGGGTGGCCGTGGTGGTGCCCCACGGCGTGCTCTTCCGTGGCGGCGCCGAAGGACGCATCCGGCAGAAGCTGATCGAGGACAACCTGCTCGATGCCGTGATCGGACTGCCGACCAATCTCTTTCCCACGACCTCGATTCCAGTGGCCACCCTGGTCTTCGACCGCGCGCGGGAGAAGGGCGGCGAGCGCGAGTCCTGCCGGGACGTGCTGTTCATCGACGCGAGCCGCGAGTTCCAGGCCGCCAAGACCCAGAACGCGCTCCTCGATGCGCATCTGGACAATATCGTTGCCACCTTCGAGGCGCGGCAGGCCGTGGACAAGTACGCCTACGTCGCGCCGCTCTCAGAAATCAGCGAGAACGACTTCAACCTCAACATCCCGCGCTACGTGGATACCTTCGAGGAAGAGGAGGAAATCGACGTGGCTACCGTAGAGCGGGAAATCGAGCGCCTGGAGGCCGAGCTCGCCGAAGTGCGGGTGAAGATGAAGCAGTACCTCAAGGAGCTGGGGGTATGAACGCCGGTGAGTTCCTGCTCTACACCACCGAGGATGGCGTCGCCAAGCTGGAAGTGCGCTTGGTCAGTGACACGGTTTGGCTGAGTCAGAAGCAGATGGCCGAGTTGTTTCAGAAGGACGTGCGCACCGTCAATGAACACATCCGCAATATCTTCGAGGAAGGCGAGTTGGCGCCGGATTCAACTATCCGGAATTTCCGGATAGTTCGGCCGGAGGGGCGCCGGCAGGTCGAGCGGGATGTCGCCCACTACAACCTCGACGTCATCATCTCCGTCGGCTACAGGGTCAAGTCCCATCGCGGTACGCAGTTCCGGATCTGGGCCACCCAGCGGCTGCGCGAGTACCTGATCAAGGGTTTCACCCTGGACGACGAGCGCCTCAAGCGTGAGAGCCGCGGCAACTACTTCGATGAGCTGCTGGCCCGCATCCGCGACATCCGGTCGAGCGAGAAGGTTTTCTGGCGCAAGGTGCTGGATATCTACTCCATAAGCATCGACTACGACCCGAACACGGAAACTTCGCAACGCTTCTTCGCCACGGTGCAGAACAAGATGCACATTGAGCAACCTCAAGGGCGCGCATTCGCACTTCGGAACCTTCCTCAAAGAGTCGTCCGTGATCGGTACCACCGGGCGAGACGCCAGGAAGCTGTCAATCAAGCTCTATGGCAAGGGCGTCGTACCGAAGGATGACAAACGGGCGGCAGCGAGCAGACCCAATACTTTGTTCGCCACTCAGGCCAACTGGTTTATAGCAAGCTGGATTTCCTGAACGGTGCCTTCGGCATCGTCCCTGCCGAACTCGATGGCTACGAATCTACCCTGGACCTGCCGGCTTTCGACATCGACGATCCCGCGATCGACCCCGACTGGCTGCTGGGATATCTGACGCGCCCGGTTTACTACACGCGGCAGATCGGACTAGCCCGTGGACAACGCAAAGCACGGCGGATTCATCCATCGGATTTTCTTGCCTCACCCCTGCGGTTGCCGCCACTTGACGTACAGCGCGAGATTGCAGCGGCGCTCCGGACAATGAAGCAAGACATCGAAATTACGGAAAACCTTCTCGCAGCCTTCAAGGCGCAGAAGCGCGGCCTGATGCAAAAGCTCCTCACTGGCCAATGGCGAGCGAACGTAATCAAGGGAGTATCTGATGCCTAAGAAGCTCATCCAGATGGCGATTTCCTACGACTTCGACGGCACTCTCGCCCCGGGAAACATGCAGGAGTATGACTTCATTCCCGCGCTGAACATGCTATCCAAGCATTTCTGGTCGTCAGTGAATGACCTCGCGCAGAAACATGAGATGGACTCTATTCTCGCCTATATGCACGCCATGCTGGAAGAAGCCCGCAAGGCGAAGGTCGCCGTGAGCAAGAGAGATTTCAAGAGCTTTGGCGCGAACATTGAATTGTTCCCCGGTGTCGAGGATTGGTTCCCGCGGATCAACGCCTATGCCAAGAAGAAGGGTGTCAGGCTGGAGCACTTCATCATTTCCTCGGGCATCCGGGAGATGGTGGAGGGCACGCCGATCTACAAGGAATTCAAGAAGGTTTACGCCTCGGGCTTCATGTTCGACCACCACGGCGTCGCCTGCTGGCCGGCGCTGGCCGTGAACTACACCACCAAGACGCAATACCTCTTTCGCATTAACAAGGGCAGTCTGGACGTTCACAACAACTCCATCATCAACAAGTTTGTCCCCAAGGAACAGCGTGCCGTACGCTTTGAGCACATGATCTTCATTGGCGATGGTGAGACCGACATCCCCTGCATGCGTCTGGTGAAGGATCAAGGTGGTCATTCCATAGCGGTGTACAACCCAGGGAAGCGTGGCGCGAAGAAGCATGCGGAACAGCTGATCAAGGATGGTCGGGCAACGCTGGTCGCCGCCGCTGACTATCAGGAGAGCGGCGCCATCGATCTGGCCGTAAAGGCCATCATCGACAAAGTCGAAGCCGGATCGCGGGTGAGGTAGGTGGCTGGCATGAGCAGCTTCTTCTTCGACGAGAAACACCTCTCGCAGATCCCGGCGCTGCAACTGCTGGTCAATCTCGGCTTCCGCTATCTCACGTCGGAGCAGGCGCTCGCGATGCGCGGCGGGCGGCTGTCGAACGTGCTGCTGGAGGAGGTGCTGCGGGAGAGCCTCAAGCGCATCAACCGCATCCAGCACAAGGGCGGTTCCTACCTCTTCAGCGAGGAGAACATCCAGAGCGCCATTCAGCGGCTCAAGAACGTGAAGTACGACGGCCTGCTGAAAACCAACGAGGCGGTCTACGACCTGCTGACCCTGGGTGTGGCGCAGGAGCAGTCGATGGAGGGCGACCTGCGCAGCTTCACGCTCAACTACATCGACTGGCGCAACCCGGAGAACAACGTCTACCACGTCAGCGCCGAGTTCTCCGTCGACCGCACCCGCAGCCACGAGACGGCGCGGCCGGACGTCGTGCTGTTCGTGAACGGCATCCCCTTCGCGGTGATCGAGTGCAAGTCGCCCAAGACCGAAGTGGCTCAGGCGGTTTCGCAGATGATCCGAAACCAGCGCGACGAGTACATCCCGGCGTTGTTCACCTATGTGCAGCTGGTCATCGGCACCAACAAGAACCAGTGCAAGTACGCCACCGTTGGCACGGCGGCCAAGTACTGGGCCGTCTGGCGCGAGGAGCACGCGGAAAAGGACGAGAACGTTGCGGCCCTGCGCGTGTCACCGTCGGATTGATACTCCGCAGAATCGTCGTTTGAATTTTCCCCAGGTTGAGGGTAGGGGTTGGGGCAGCGACCCTTACTACCGGCTCGTCCATGATCTCGCGCAGGCACAGTGCGCGGAGGGCGAGCGTGATCA
>JAEUMX010000426.1 GCA_016791285.1 Burkholderiales bacterium | reverse complement strand
TTGTCCGGCATCGGCGCCGTGTCGGCCGCGCCCTGGGGCAGCGCGAGCATCCTGCCGATCAGCTGGGTGTATATCTCGCTCATGGGCGCCGCGGGTCTCAGGCATGCGAGCGCGATCGCGATCCTGAACGCGAACTACGTCGCGCAGCGCCTGGCGCCCCACTATCCGATCCTCTACACCGGCGATCGCGGGCGTGTGGCGCACGAGTGCATCATCGATCTGCGCCAGATCACGGACCAGACCGGGATCACCGTGGAGGACGTGGCGAAGCGACTGATCGACTTCGGCTTCCACGCACCGACGATGTCCTTTCCGGTGGCGGGCACGCTCATGATCGAGCCGACGGAAAGCGAGTCGAAGGCCGAGCTCGACCGCTTCTGCGATGCCATGATCCGCATCCGCGAGGAGATTCGCGCAGTCGAGAACGGCGCGGCGGATGCGAAGGACAATCCGCTCAAGCACGCGCCGCATACTGCACAAGCGCTCGCCGGTCCGTGGGATCATCCCTATTCGCGCGAGGCGGCGGTGTTTCCGGTGCCCGCGCTGCGCGCGAACAAGTACTGGCCGCCGGTGGGACGCGTGGACAACGTCTACGGCGACCGCAATCTCGTCTGCGCCTGCCCGCCCGTGTCGGAATACGATGTGGTGGAGCCCGCGAGAGCCTAACGGACACGGAGTGCATCCATGAGAACGTCCCTCGTGCTCACCGTCATCGGCGACGACCGCCCGGGGCTCGTGAGCGCGCTGTCCGACACCATCGCCGCCTGGGACGGCAACTGGACCGAGACGCGGATGGCGAGCCTCGGCGGCAAGTTCGCGGGCATCCTGCTCGTCACCGTCCCGCAGGCGAAGGCCGATGCCCTGATCGGCGCGCTGCGCGGGCTCGAGGCGCAGTCGCTGCATCTGGTGATCCAGCGCAGCAACGGCGCGGCGCCCGCCGGGGGCCGCCTCCTCGTGCTGGACCTGATCGGCCAGGATCGGCCGGGGATCGTGCGCGACATTTCGCACCTGCTGGCCGAGCACGGCATCAATATCGAGGAGCTCGATACGGCGTGTGTCAGCGGCTCGTTCTCCGGCGAAGCGCTCTTCAAGGCACAGGCGCGACTGCGGGTGCCGCGGAAGATGGCAACCGCCGAACTTCGGACCCTGCTGGAGGCGCTCGCGAACGAGCTGATGGTCGACGTCAGTCTCGATGAAGCCGCTTCCAACGAAAACTGAACACATGAGCGAAGCCACGTCCGCCCCCCTCGCGCGCACACCGCTCCACGCGCTGCATCGCGAGCTGGGTGCCCGCATGGTCCCGTTCGCGGGCTACGAGATGCCGGTGCAGTACCCGAACGGCATCCTCAAGGAGCACCTGCACGCGCGCACCGCGGCCGGGCTCTTCGACGTCTCGCACATGGGGCAGGTGCGCCTCGCCGGCGCCGCAGCGGCCGCGGCGCTCGAATCGCTGGTGCCGGTCGACGTGGTCGACCTCGGTGTCGGCCGCCAGCGCTACGCGCTCTTCACGAACGACGACGGCGGCATCCGCGACGACCTCATGATCGCGAACTTCGGCGACCATCTGCTGCTCGTCGTCAACGCCGCGTGCAAGACGCAGGACTTCGCGCACCTGCACGCCCATCTCGGCGGCCGCTGCGAAGTAACGGAGCTCACCGATCGCGCGCTGCTCGCCTTGCAGGGTCCGCAGGCGGGAGCGGTGCTCGCCAGGTTCGCGCCCGAAACCGGGCCGATGACGTTCATGACCGTCGGCCCGGCGACGCTCGCGGGCATTGCATGCACCGTCAGTCGCTCCGGCTACACGGGCGAAGACGGTTTCGAGATCTCGGTGCCCGCCGAGCACGCGGAGGCGCTGGCGCGATTGCTCCTCGCCGAGCCGGAAGTCGCGCCGATCGGTCTCGGCGCGCGCGATTCGCTGCGACTCGAAGCCGGGTTGTGTCTGTACGGTCACGACATCGATGCGACCACCACGCCGGTCGAGGCCGACCTCGCGTGGGCGCTTTCCAAGTCGCGCCGGGCGGGCGGCGCGCGTCCCGGCGGCTATCCGGGTGCCACGACGATCCTGACCCAGCTCGAGCAAGGCGTCACGAGGAAGCGCGTGGGTCTGCGGCCGCAGGGGCGCATGCCGGTGCGCGAAGGCGCCGAGCTGGTCGATGCCGGCGGCCGCGTCGTCGGCATGGTCACGAGCGGCGGCTTCGGCCCCAGCGTCGGCGCTCCGGTCGCGATGGGCTACGTCGAGGCAGGGCTCGCGACGACGGGCGCGGCGTTGAGCGCGATCGTCCGCGGTCAGCCGGTACCGGCATCGGTCGCCGCGATGCCGTTCGTGCCGACGCGCTACAAGAGGCGCTGACTCACAGCGAAGACCGGCTATTGCCGCCGAACCCCTTCTCCTTGCGGGTCTGGCACGCGATGCAACGCGACGCCGTCGGATAGGCAAGCAGGCGCTCGAAACCGATCTCGTCCCCGCAGTCGGCGCACTCGCCGTATTCGCCTTCGCGGACGCGCCGCAGCGCCTGCTCGATGTCGCGCATTGCGTTGATCTGCCGATGGACGCTCTCCGCGCTCAGGTCGGAGAGCAGATCCGCCATGGATTCGTCGGCAATGTCGTGCACACCCCCCGCAAGGTCGATGTAGTTGCTCTCGCCGGAGCGTTCGAGCTCCGCCTGCACTTCTTCCGCAAGCAGGCGATAGCGCTGGTCGAGTGCGACGCTGAGCCGCTTGATCTCTGCCTTCGTAAGCTCCGCCATCGCGCTGGGCTCCTTAACCGCGGACTTTTCCCCGCCTGCCGGCACCGGGGACCACTGGCGATTCTAAGGCAAACCCGTGATCAGGGTTGTCGGCGCGAGGCAAGCATTGCCATCAGCGCGTCTTGGCTTCGGCTTGGCGGGGCCATGCACGCATCACTGCAGCACCCACCTGCCGCCGCTCACGCGAAATATGGACAGCGGTGCGTCCAGGAGATTTCCTTCGCCGTCGAACGCGATGTCGGCGGTGACTCCCGGGTAGCGGTTCGCGCGGAGCACGGGCAGAAACCTGGCAGGCTCCGCCGAACCCGCCTTCTGCATGGCCGCGGCGATCGCCATCACGCTGTCGTACAGATACGGGGCGTACAGCCCCGTCTCCTGGCCGTAGCGCTGCCGATATTTCTCGGTGAAGACCTTGCCGCCCGGACGCCGCTCCAGCGCCGCGCCCGGCCGCGAGGCGAGGTGGCCTTCCGCCGCCGGCCCGGCGAGCTCGATGAACTTCGCCGTTTGCAGCGTCTCGCCCCCAAGCAGGATCGCCGGCATGCCGAGCTCGCGCATCTGGCGCGCCATCGGACCCGCCTGCGCGTCGTAGCCGCCGAAGAAGATCGCGTCCGGATTCGCAGCGCGAAGAGTGGTCAAGAGTGCCCGGAAGTCCATATCCTTGTCGGTGGTGAACTCCCGCTTCACCACCTGCCCGCCCGCCGCCGTCACCGCGGCGGCGAACGCGTCGGCGAGCCCCTGACCGTAGGCGGTGCGATCGTCCACCACCGCGAAGCGCTCGAGCCCGAGCCGCGCGACCGCATACTGCCCGAGCGCCGCACCCTGCTTGTCGTCCGCCGCCATGACGCGAAACGCGGTCCGGTACCCCTGTCGGGTGTAATTCACATTGGTCGACACCGAGAGCTGCGGGATGCCGGCATCGTGATAGATACGCGAGGCCGGGATGGTGACCCCCGAGTTGAAGTGCCCGGCCATGGCGCGGATGTTCCGGTCCGCGAGCCGCTGCGCCACGATCGTGCCGACGGTGGGGCTCGCCTGATCGTCCTCGACGACGAGTTCGAAGCTGACGGGGCGCCCGCCGATGTGCGGGTCCGTCGCGTTCAGCTCCTCGATCGCGAGCTCCGCGCCGTGCCGGGCGTCCCTGCCGTAGTGCGCCTGCGGACCGGTGAGCGGTGCCGCGAAGCCGATGCGGACGATCTCGCGCGACGCGGACCAGGCCGGCAGCGCCAGAACGGCAAGCAGCAGGCCGAGCACGGTCGAGCGAAGTCTGGTCATGGAAGGATCCGCGGTC
>JAEUMX010000412.1 GCA_016791285.1 Burkholderiales bacterium | reverse complement strand
TCGAGCGGCGCTTCCTCGTAGTGCTCGATGATGACCTCGCTCGCGATGGCGAGTCGCATGCCTCCCTCGCGGAAGTTCACGAGCGCCACCGAGTTGTCGAACACGTCGCGATGCCACTTGATGTCGTACGCCGGCGCGATGTCGAGCCGCGACGCCTGGATGCGCACGTCGTGGCCTTCGCGTGGGCGCAGCCGCAAGCGGTGCGGCCCGAAGGTGACCCAGCTGGCATACCGGTATTCGGTCAGATGGCTGATCCTCAGACGCTGCACGATTCACCACACCCGATCATTGGAGCACGACTTCCGCCCGCACCACCCCGGCCCGCTCGTGCCTTGCGACGAGCTTCACCGAAGTACCCGCCGCCGCGCGGACCACCCATTCGACCTTCACGCGGTCGTCGGTCGCATCCCCGCTCCACCCGCCCCAGCCGCTCGGCGCGGCGGGTGTATACGCACGGCCTTCGAGCTGGCCCAGCTCTTCGCGCGCCTTGCCTGTTTCGAGCGACGCGCCGGCGGGCAGCTCGAGCTCCGCGACCACACCCCGCACGCGCCTGTTCTCGAGCGCGCGCTTGGTCACGTAGCTCGGCAGCCAGCCGGTGTTGTGCACGACGAGACGCACGCGCCACGAGTCGGGTCCGAGGCGCGCGGCGCTCGCCTCGAGCAGCTCCAGCCGCGGCGACACGAGCAGGTGCCACACCAGCCACTTCGGAAAGAGCGCGAGCTCCTTTTCCAGCAGCGCGTGCGGCGGATTGCTCCAGGTGTAGAGCGCGTCCCAGCCGCCGAGCTCGATCTCTCCCAGCTGCGGGTGACGGAAGGGATACCAGTCGACAAACCCGCGTCCCCCGAGCACGCCGTCATTCCACGCGAGGAGCTTGAGATCGTCTTCGACCGGATGCTCGCGATACCACTCGATGAACTTGTAGTCCGCGATGCCGGCCACCCGCTGCGGACTCCAGATTTCCACCGTCCACGCGAACACGCCCAAGTGATCGTAGGCCCAGTCGTCGAACGAACCGGTGATCACCTCCTTCGGGTGATAGCGGAAGTCGTGGAAGACGGATATGTTCGGATAGCCGGTCATCTCGGTGCCCGCCGCGCCGAGCTTTTGATAGGTGCGCAGATCCTCGGTCGGCAACGTGTCGTCGGCGCGGTGCGAGTAAGGACGCAGCAGCACGCCGCTGTACGTGTGGAAGAGCACAGCGCCCGTGATGTTCGGGTGCGTCGTCACGAAGGCGACAGCCGTCCTCACTTCCGGTTCGGAAGTCGGGAATGGACCGGCCCCCACCTGCTCGTGCTCCTGCCGCCAGCCTGCCGGGAAGTTGCGGTTGAGATCGAGCTGTTCCTTGCGCGGCGCGAGCCTGAGCGTGACGCCGTCCCAGTTGTCGATCACGCCTTCGGGCAGCAGGCGGAAGTAGCGGCCGCCGGTCTCCGTCGGATCGCGCCGGACCATGAGTCGCGGATCACGATCGGAGATCTTCCACGGTCCGTTCGGGTCGGGCACGCGCATCGTGAGCACGCGACCGTCGCCGTCGATGTCCTCGCGCCGCAGCCCCGCCACTGGCTCCTCGTCGTAAGGGTACGGACGCGTGCTCGAGCGGATGAACTTCGGCATGTCCGCCAGCGCCCATTCCGCCCCGTCCGGGTTGAGCCGCGGGCACACGTAGAAAACGCGGGTATCGAGGCAGCGCGTGACATCGGCATCCCGGCCATAGCGGGTGACGAGATGGTGCAACAGATACAGACACGCCATCGAGCCCGCCACCTCGGTCGCGTGGATGTTGCCGTCGACCCAGAGCGCGGGCTTCTCGCAATCCGCGCCCGTGTCGAAGCGGGTCGCGGTCGCGAGCCAGATATCGCGCCCCTCGAAGCTCTCGCCGATGCTCTCGACGCGCAGCAGTTCGGGGTGCTCGGCCGCGAGCGCGTGCAGCGCGCGGGTCAACTCGTCGTAGCGGAGATAAGTGTCGAAGCGCATCGAGGGTTGAGGGTATCTCGGAGCGCCATTATGCCCCGAGTTCAGGTCGACGCTGGCCGCTCGATGTCGCTCTCGATGTGAACCCCCGCACGCGCCCGATGAAGTGGTCAGCGACGCAGCCTCGCAGTGGCGTCGTGAGTTGCTGCGCTCTCCCTCGACCAGAACGATCGGACGGAACGACCTGCTAAGGGGAGTTTACTGCCGATCAGCCGGAATGAGAGTCCGCTTCACCGAACCCGAAGGCTCCGGAGCGCGTCGAGTCCGATCGAATCACGGCAGCACGTCGCACGTCGCGTTGCTGCTGTCCCGCAGGAAGGTCGACGCAATGTCGCTCACGGTAGCGTCGGCACGCAACACGACCGTGATCAGATGCCGCGTTTGACGGCTGCTAAAGGCGACGATTCTCGACCCCAGAGGCAGGTCGAGCTCCGGGGTGCCCGGAAAGCCCTCGCCGGGCGACACGCCTTTCAGCCGCCATTCGTCTTCGAGCGTCTCGTTGCCCCGGGTGAGGCTGACACGGAAGGTGTTCGAGCGCCCGATGCGTTCCGCGGTGCCGGTGAACTGCGCCGCCGGTCCGTCCCTCAGCACACCCCAGCGGACGTTGAGCCGGTCGCGCGACAGGAACGGGTTCGCGATGCCCTCGATTTCGCCGAGGCCCGTTGCAATTTGAATCGGATTGTCGGAGCGGTGCGTAATGTCGTTCTCGACGAAGATCGAGCCTTCGATCGCGAGCCGCTTAAGATTGCGCAGCGATGTAAGCGGCGAAAGATCGGTGATGCGATTGCCCGAGAGCTCGAGCTCCTCGATGCCTGTGCAGCCCTGCAACGGCGCGAGATCGGTGATCTCGTTGCGCGCCAGATCGAGCTTGCGCAGCGACGTCATGCCTGCGAGCGGGGCGACATCGCCGATCCGGTTCGTCGAGACATCGAGCGTGCGCAGGCTCGTGAACCGTTCCAGACCACGCAAGGTGAGCAGCGCGCGGTTCTTCGCCAGCGACAGATCGACGATCTTGTCCGCCGGCAGCATCAGCGGCAGATGCGCGACTGCGGTCACGTTCAGCGGCTCGAACACCGGGAGCTCGAAGGCGGTCAGATCGTTGACGACCGGCGCAAGCGCGTCGCCCCGCATGCGCTCGGTCTTCAGCGGATCGCCCCCCGGATCGGCGATCT
>JAEUMX010000302.1 GCA_016791285.1 Burkholderiales bacterium | reverse complement strand
TATGCCGCGCGCACCGCATCGAGGCCGCCGAACGCAGCCACCAGCATGAGCAGCGTCGAGCGCGGCAGATGGAAATTGGTGATGAGCCGCTCCACGATGCGAAACCGGTAGCCTGGGAGAATGAAGAGATTGGTCTCGCCGCGCCCCGCCTGCACTTCGCCATCGGGCGACGCTGCCTCGAGCGCGCGCAGCGTGGTGGTGCCGACCGCGAGCACGCGCCCCCCGCGTGCCCGCGCGGCGCGGATCGCCTCCGCCGTTGCCGGCGGGATCTCGTACCATTCGCTGTGCATCCGATGCTCGCGCGGGTTCGCGGTGCGCACCGGCTGGAAAGTGCCCGCGCCCACGTGCAGCGTGATCCACGCGAACGCCGCGCCCCGCGCCTCGAGCCGCGCCAGCAGCGACGCATCGAAGTGCAGGCCCGCGGTCGGCGCGGCGACCGCACCCGGCGCGCGCGCGTAGACCGTCTGATAGCGCTCCTCGTCGCATGCCTCCGGCGCGCGATCGATGTAGGGCGGCAGCGGCATCGCCCCGTGCAGATCGAGCAGCGTGAGTACGTCGCGAACGTCGTCGAAGCGCAGGCGAAAGAGCGCACCCTGCCGCGCCAGCACCGTCGCCCGCACGCCATCCGCGAGATGCAGTACGGTGCCTTCGCGTGGCGGGTGACTGGCGCGGATCTGGGCGAGCACGTGGTGCGCGCCGAGCACACGCTCGATCAGCACTTCGATGTTGCCGCCGGTGGGTTTGGTGCCGCGCAGCCGCGCCTTGATCACGCGCGTATCGTTCAATACCAGCAGATCGCCGCTGCGCACCAGTTCCGGCAGGTCGCGGAACATGCGGTCGGCGCGGCGGCCCGAGCTACCGTCGAGGTGGAGCAGCCGGCTCGCCGTCCGCTCGGGCGCGGGGTGGTGGGCGATCAGCTCGGGGGGCAGGACGTAGTCAAAGTCGTCGAGGTGCATGCGGCGGAACCATGAGTCGCGGGACGCGCGCTGCCCGACTGGGGCGGTCGCCCTTCGTGACCGGGCACCGGGTCATCCGACACCGAGGCGCTCGGCCGAGAGATAGCGCTTCCGGTACTCCTCGAACGGCAGATCGTCGGTGGCTTCGAGCCTGCGCTGCGCCTCGATCGACTCCCGCGACAGCCGTTCGAAGCGCGCTTCCACTTCCGCCGGCAGCGGCGCGCTTGCGAGCGACTCCCGGTGCTGGCGGGAGCGGGCGATGGCGAATCGTCCGTGAGAGCCGTGGTAGCGCTCCTGCATCTCGCGCACGACCCGCGCGGAAGGCAGCACGCCCGGATCGTCGACCGCGCGGAGCGCCTCGGCAAGCGCGGCGCGGTGCGCGCTGCCGCCGCACGCGGCATCGAGCGCGGCCGCGATCGGCTGGCACTCGGCGAGCACGCGGTCGGCCCACGCGCGCAGCTCGACCTGCTCTCCGTTTCGCTCCAGGCGCAGCCCGAGATCGCGTCCACGCGCCGCCACCTGCTGCATGTTGCGCCCGTTCGCTTCGATCTCCCGCGGGCTGTCGAGCGGGCTCTCGGTCAGCAGGCAGTGCAGCAGGAAAACATCCAGGAAGCGGATGGTGTCGGCGGTGATGCCGATCGGCGAAAAGGGGTCGAGGTCCATCGCACGCACTTCCACGTACTCGACCCCCCGCTCGCGCAGCGCATGCAGCGGGCGTTCACCCGGCCGGATCACACGCTTCGGCCGGATCGTGCTGTAGAACTCGTTTTCGATCTGGAGCAGGCTCACGGCAAGCTGGCGATAGGTGTCGCCGTCACGGATGCCGATCGCCTCGTAGGGCGGATAGGGCATGGTCAGGGCGTCTTGCAGCGAGGCGCCGTAGCTCGCGAGATCGTTATAGCTTACGGACAGCGAATCCTGGGCTTCGCTCAGGTAGCCCAGGCGCCCCATGCGAAATGACGTGGCACCGGCCAGATAAAGGGTTCCGGGCGCGAGCTCGGCGAGCTCGTGGACGCGGCCCGAGACGAAGCTCGCACACACCGCAGGCGATGCGCCGAACAGATAAAGCAGCATCCAGCCATGTCGACGAAAATTTCGGATGAGTGCGAAATAGCCGGCGTTCGCGTTGTCGAGCCCCGGCAGCGGCCACACGGACTGCGGCAGCGAGAAATTGTAGTGGATGCCCGAGATCGTCTGCATGCGCCGGCCGTACCGATAGGACAGACCCGTGCGGTACACGGTCTTGGCGCGGCCGACGTTGGACCCGCCGAAACGCGCGATCGGGATGCCGGGCTCGTCCGGCAGGTAGCACGGCATGCTCGTGCCCCAGAGCAGCTCATCCCCGATATGGCGATAGACGAACGCGTGGATCTGCTCGAGCTCGGCGAGACAAGCCTCGGCGCTCGTGTGCACACCGGTGATGAGCTCCAACTGCGCTTCGGAGAAATCGGTGGTGATGTGCCGATGGGTAAGAGCCGAGCCGAGCGCGGGCGGGTGCGGGGTCGTGGCGAGCGCACCGTCCGGCCGTGTGCGCAGGCTCTCCTTCTCGATGCCCCGCCGCAAACCGGTCAGCACCGCTGGCGACAGCGCAGCGAGCCGTTCCCGCAGCGTCGCGCCCATCATGTGCGTCGACTCGCTAGGGGCTGCCGGTCGCGGCTTGTCGGCTCGGCTGCCGAGCAGGGTGTCACCATGGCTGTGCGTGCCTCGAATGCGGATGCTGAACATCGACCAGGGCGGACGAGCCGGTCCTGACGAGGGAACCTCGGAGTTGCGCGCGAGTGTAGCACCTGGAGCACTCGCCGCTGCCATGGCGACGGCGGCCCAGTCGCGGTTGCCAGCGGTCAGCCCTGGGGCATTCGATCCCCGGTGACCGACTCAGTTCACATAGAGGTGGGTAGAACCCGACCCGTCATCACCCGAACGCATGCGGCCGGTGACGACCGCCGGATCAGGGCAGTCGGATCACTCGCGCCGGCGGCGTCGAGCGCTTTTCTTCCTTGGACAGCGCTGACGGCACCGCCCGATGCACGATCGCTTTCGCGAGTGCGTTCAGGCGCGACTGCGACAGGCTGTGGTAGACCATCGGCGTCTTGTCGGTGCCACGCCAGTAAACGTTGATCGCCATGTTCTCGATGGCAACGGACACCGTGTGGTCGCCGATCACCAGCACCAGGGACTGCTCGTCGATTTCGCCCTCGACGATGTCCTTGACGAGGACCGGCGCACCGGCGCCGCGCAACTCATCGATCATGGTCTTGAGGCGGTCGAGCGCCTCGAGGTTGCCACTGGTTCTTCTGCGCTCGTGCGGCCCGTTCTTCTCCAGGGCCACCAGACGCGCTTTTTCGAGTGCCTGCTTGTATAGATCGCCGTACCTCATATTGAAGATTTCCTAAGTCGGCGTGTTGAAAATCAGGGCTCGGCTCGGCAGCAGACCCCGGCGATCGGGAACCCACTGCCACGCCTTCCCTGCCAAAAAATAAAGCCCACCGGGGAAGCGGGGCGGGCTCTGGACGATCGAGAGCGTCCGAAAACCGTTGCGAATGCACCGACCGACGCCCCGCGCCGGCCCTTGACCGATGACTGCATGAACTCGCACCGCTGATGCTCGGTATGGTTGCATAGCTTAGTGCGAGGCGCTCTACAAAAGCAACAAAATCCCAAAGAATCTAATAATAACGGCGTGTTTCGAATGCCTGATGGGAGCATTGCTTAGCAACCACCACGCCACTTTATGTTTTTAACTTCCTATCAATGTATTGCGAGATATATCTAACCTTTTTTATAGTTTACGGCTGTCGCCTGACGACGACACCGGTTCGCGCTTCCGGGTCCTCGCCTGCGCTTTCGGGACGGTTTGCTTCTGCAATGACCTGTGCATAGAATGCAGCCTCCACCCACGTACCACCAAAGGAGCCAGAATGATGCAACTGAAGAGTTGGGCGGTCGCGCTCGGAATCGCGGGTCTGGTCTTCGGCGCTGCCGCCGTCCATGCCGAGGATGCCAAGACCCCGCAACAGCAGCGCATGGCCGACTGCAACAAGACCGCCGGCGAGAAGGCGCTGAAGGGCGACGAGCGCAAGCAGTTCATGAGCAATTGTCTGAGCGGCAAGAGCGATGCGAAGCCCGCCGCGTCGACTCAGCAGGACAAGATGAAGGCCTGCAATGCGGAAGCCGGCAAGCAGAACCTGAAAGGCGACGAGCGCAAGAAATTCATGAGCGGCTGCCTGAGCGGCTGATCGCCGAGCCGCTCGAACGGGGCCTAGCGGTCGAGCGGCTCGATCCGGTCGCCGGTCACGCGCACCCGCTGGCCCGACTGGACGGCGGGACGCTGGTCGACGATCACGACACCCTGCGTCCCGTCCTTGTAGAAGACGGTCACCTCGTACCGGACGCGGATCAC
>JAEUMX010000248.1 GCA_016791285.1 Burkholderiales bacterium | reverse complement strand
GAATCTCTCCGCGCTGCAGGAGTCACAAGTGCTGTTTTTCGACCTTCCGTGACGGTTGGGACAGTGGTTCAATCAAAGGAGACACAGGATGGCGACGAAGATTCAGGTTGTGTTCTACAGCATGTACGGTCATGTCCACCGACTCGCCGAGGCGGTCGCCGAGGGCGCGCGCGAGGTGAACGGTGCCGAGGTTTCGCTGTATCAGGTGCCGGAACTCGTGCCCGACGAGGTGCTCGAGAAGAGCGGGGCGAAAACGGCGCGGGCTTCTTTCGCCCAGGTACCGATAGCACGGCCGGAGCAACTCGCGGATGCCGATGCCATCATCTTCGGGACGCCCACGCGCTTCGGCAACATGTGCGCGCAGATGCGCAACTTCCTCGACCAGACCGGTGGCCTGTGGATGAAGGGATCATTGATCGGCAAGGTCGGCAGCGTGTTCACCAGCACGGCGACGCAGCACGGAGGACAGGAGACGACCATCACGAGCTTCCACACGACCCTGCTGCACCAGGGGATGGTGATCGTGGGCGTCCCGTATTCCGAACCGCGGCTGATGGTGATGAACGAAGTCACCGGCGGCACGCCCTACGGCGCGTCGACGCTCGCGGGGCCGGATGGCTCGCGTCAGCCGAGCGAGAACGAACTCGCGATCGCGCGCTTCCAGGGCAAGCACGTCGCGGCGATCGCCGCGAAGCTCGCGGCAAGGTAACCTGCGCCGCAACAGCCAGGAGAAGTGTGTCGATGGACCTGCAACTCGAAGGCAAGACCGCGCTCGTCACCGGATCGACGCTCGGCATCGGTTTCGCGATCGCCCGGGCGCTTGCGCGGGAACGCGCCCGCGTGATCGTGAACGGGCGCACGTCCGGGCGCGTGGAAGCAGCCGTATCCCGCATCAGGGCCGACCTTGGCAGTGATGCGGACGTGACCGGCGCCGTGGCCGATCTGGGAACTGCGGCCGGCACGGCAGAGCTCATCGCCGCGCAACCCGACGTCGACATTCTCGTGAACAACGTCGGCATCTTCGAGCCGAAGGCGTTCGAGGACATTCCCGACGCCGACTGGCTGCGCTTCTTCGAAGTCAACGTGATGAGCGGTGTGCGGTTGTCCCGTCACTATCTCCCGCGCATGAAGAGCCGCAACTGGGGTCGCATCATCTTCATCTCCAGCGAGTCGGCGATCAACATTCCGGACGAGATGATCCATTACGGCATGACGAAGACGGCGCAACTCGCGATATCGCGCGGACTCGCCGAAACGACCGCGGGGACTGGCGTGACCGTGAACGCGGTGCTGCCCGGCCCGACCGCATCCGAAGGTGTCGCGACGCTCGTCGAGCAACTGGCGAAGGAGAGCAACATGACTTTGGCGCAGGTGGAGCAGGAGTTCTTCCGCTCGGCGCGGCCCTCGTCGCTGCTCAAGCGGTTCATCCAGCCGGACGAAGTCGCGACCACGGTTGCCTACCTCTGCAGTCCGCTCGCATCCGCCACCAACGGCGCGGCAGTTCGAGTGGACGGCGGCTGCGTGCGGTCGATGGCCTGAGGCAGACGCATCGTGAACGAACACGCGCTCGACACCCGCCGATCCCGCGACATGCCTCCCACTCGGGTGCATCGCTATACGGGCGTTGCCATCGCCCTGCACTGGCTCGTGGCGCTGCTGATCCTGGGGAGCTTCGTCGTCGGCAGATACATGGTCGACCTCGATCTGTCCCCCTGGAAGCTGAAGGTCTACTCCTGGCACAAGTGGATCGGCGTCACCATCTTCCTTCTCGTCGCCGTGCGCCTTGCGTGGCGCCTCAAGCACCGCCCACCCGCACCGCCCGCGGCGACGCCGGAATGGCAGCGGCATGCAGCCGGGATTGGCCACGCGGCGCTCTACGTGTTGATGCTGGCAGTGCCGATCTCGGGCTGGGTGATGAGCTCGGCCGGCGGATTTCCCGTCGTCTATTTCGGCGTGATCCAGCTGCCCGATCTCGTGACGAAGGACAAGGAGTTGTTCGAACTCATGAAGCTCGTGCATTTCGCGCTCAACAAGGCGCTGCTCGCGCTCGTGATCGTGCACGTGGCCGCCGCCATCAAGCATCACTATGTCGATCGCGACGACGTGCTGGCGCGCATGGTCCCGCGCCTGAGCCCCAGGAGATGAAACCAATGATATTCGCACGAATCGCCCCGCTGCTCGCCGCCGTGCTCCTCGCGAGCGCTCCCGCGCATGCCGGAACGGTCGACTACAAGAAGAGTTACATCGGCTTCACGTTCCGGCAGATGAACGTGCCGGTCGAAGGCAGCTTCCCGAAGTTCACGGCCAACGTCGCGTTCAACCCGGCGAGCCCGGAGACGAGCCAGGCGGAGATCGAGGTCGATCTCGCCGGTATCGACACCGGCAGCACCGACGGCGACACCGAGGTGAAGCGCAAGCTCTGGTTCAACGTCGAGAGCTTCCCGAAGGCGAAATTCACCTCCACGGCCATCAAGCCGCTCGGCGGGAACCGGTACGAAGTCACCGGCACGCTGGGCATCAAGGGCCGCAGCCGCGACCTCAAGTTTCCGGTCACGCTCAAGCCGGATGCCGGCGGCACCCTCATGGAAGGCGCGTTTCCGCTGCTGCGGCTGCAGTTCGGAATCGGCGAGGCGCAGTGGTCCGACACCGAAACGGTCGCGGACGAGGTTCAGGTACGTTTCAGGATCCTGGTTACCGGTGCGGCCGCATCCGCTTCTGCAAAATAGCATCGACGCGCCACGCGCGCGCCTGCTCGTTATCACCCAATCTCCATCAACAAGAGGAACCACGATGAAACAGAAGCTCGCCCTCCTTTCGCTCTCCGCCCTGTTTGCCGCACCCGTGTTCGCGGCGCCGGAGAACTACACGATCGACCCGCGGCACACGTTGCCCACGTACGAGGTCAATCATCTCGGGTTCTCGACGCAGCGCGGGCGCTTCAACACGACGTCGGGCAAGATCACGCTCGACCGCGCAGCGAAGAGTGGCACGGTGCAGGTCTCGATCGACACGTCGTCCGTCAGCAGCGGCGTACCGAAGCTCGATGAGCATCTGCGCGGGGAGGATTTCTTCGATGTGGCGCAACATCCGACCATGACGTTCAAGTCGAGCAACCTGAAGTTCAACGGTGATGTCCCGGTCGCGGCGGAGGGTGAGCTCACGATACGGGGCGTCACCAAGCCCGTCACGCTCACCATCACTTCGTTCAAGTGCGGCCCGAACCCGATCGCGAAGAAGGACGCGTGCGGCGCGGATGCCAACACGACCGTCAAGCGCTCGGATTTCGGCATGAAGTTCGCGCTGCCCGCGCTGGGTGACGACGTCAAGCTGCTCATCAACGTGGAGGCGTTCAAGGACTGAGGAGTCCGCTGACCCGGATGGAAAGCGTCACCGCCTTCTTCGAACAGTACGGCCTCGCCGCGGTCTTCGGGATCGTGCTGCTGGAGCAGATCGGCGCGCCGATCCCGGCGGTGCCGGTGCTGCTGCTCGCGGGCGCGGCGGCGATGCACGATCCGCTCTACGGCGTCTATGCGCTCGTCCTGGCCATGATCGCGTCCACCCTCGGCGATCTGGCCTGGTACGCGGCCGGACGCCGTTACGGCCATCGCGTGCTGAAGACGCTCTGCCGCGTCTCGCTCTCGCCGGATTCCTGCGTCCAGCAGACGGAGAGCACGTTCGAGCGGCGCGGTCCGGGCACGCTGGTGCTCGCGAAGTTCCTGCCCGGTCTTTCCACTGTCGCACCACCGGTGGCGGGAGCGCTCGGCCTGAGCCCCGGCACGTTTCTCATCTTCAACGGCGCGGGTGCGGCGCTGTGGGCGGGGCTGGGTCTGCTCGCGGGCCTGGTCTTCCACGGCCAGATCGACTGGCTGTTCGCTCGCATGGCGGACCTCGGGTCGATTGCCCTGGTCATTCTGACGGTGCTGGTCGCTGCCTATGTCGGCTGGAAGTGGCGGGAGCGCCACCGCTTCCTCAAGTCCCTCAAAGCGGCGCGCATCGCGGTGGACGAACTCTACGCCATGATGACCCGGGGCGAGGACCTCGTGATTCTCGACGTTCGCTCGAAGACGCACCGCGAACTCCACGGCCTGCGTATCCCTGGGGCGCGGCCCTTCGATCAGGAGCACATCGATCAGGTGGTGGCGGGCATCTCGCGCGATCACGAGATCGTCGCGTACTGCGCCTGCCCGAACGACGCAGGGGCGGTGAAGGTCGCGGGTCTGCTGCGGGAGCGCGGCTTCACGCATGTGCGTCCGCTGGCAGGCGGCATCGACGCGTGGACGACAGCCGGCCTCGCCCTGGAGAAGCTGAGTTGACGCGATGGATCGAGGCACAAGCATGACTGCCATGCCCGCAATCTTTGTCTCCCACGGCGCCCCGACGCTCGCCTTCGAGCCGGTGGCGGCGCGTGACTTCCTGCGCGGGTTGGGCCGATCGCTGCCTGCCCCGGGCGCCATCCTCGCAGTCTCGGCACATTGGGAGACGACAGTCCCCACCGTGAGTGCAGCCGAACACCCGCGAACGATCCATGACTTCCACGGGTTTCCGCCGGAGCTCTACCGCCTGCGCTATGCGGCGCCGGGTGCGCCGGCGTTGGCAAAGCGGGTCGCCGTGCTGCTCGATCGCGCCGGGCTCACGCCGGACGTTTCTGCCGACCGCGGCCTCGATCACGGTGCCTGGGTGCCTCTGCTGCTCGCCTACCCGGACGCCGGCATTCCGGTGACCCAGATGTCGATCCAGAGCGCGCGCGGCCCGGCCTGGCACTGGACGCTCGGCGAGGCGCTGCGGCCGCTGCGGGAGGACGGCGTGCTGATCCTCGCCTCCGGGTCGATCACCCACAACCTGCGCGAGTTCGGTGGGCAGCCGGTGGACGCGGCGCCGCAGGGCTACGCAAAGGCATTCAGCGAGTGGCTCGCCGCGGCGGTGACCGAAGGGCGCCGCGATGATCTCATCGCCTACCGGCAGCTCGCGCCCGAGGCCGCGCGCAATCATCCGACCGAGGAGCATCTGCTGCCGCTTTTCGTCGCCGCCGGGGCGGGCAGCAACGGGCGCGGCGAAAGGCTCCACGCGAGCTACACTTACGGGGCGTTCGCCATGGACGTCTACCGGTTCGACTGAAGGCAGACGGTGGTCCTCGAAGGAGCAAGGATGCAGCCATCGAGAAGTGCTTGCGACGAAGGTCGCGAAACTCGCAAGGCAGTGCAAAGCGGGACGCTTGCGGGACTCATCCTGCTGTGCGCGGGATGCGTCGGTGATGTCGAGCGCACGGTCTATCCGACCCGGTTCGCCTACGACTGCGGCGATGGCAAGGTCATGCAGGTCGCGCGCGCGCCCGATGGACGCACGGCGACAGTGGCGGTCGAAGGCAGGACGGTGGTGCTTGCGCGCGCCGCCAGCGCCGCCGAGGAAAAGTACAGCGACGGTTCCTACATGCTTTATCTCGACCGCGAGCGCGCCTTCCTCGAGAACAACGGCAAGGTCGTCGTCGGGCCCTGCCAGTCGCAGGCGGCGCTGCCGACGGCGCCGCGCCGGAACTATTGAGTCGCAGACCGGTGGACGCTATGAACCAGGCCGCGTCGATGTTGCTCGCGATGGCGGTGGGCGCGCTGCTGCCGATTCAGGTCGCGATGAACATGAACCTGCGCGCGACATTCCGCGATCCGATGCTGGCGGCGTTGCCCAACTTTCTCGTCGGCATCGCTCTGATCGCGGTCTACGCGCTCGTTGCGCGCGCGAAGCTACCGAGTGCGACGGCCCTCGCGCAGGTGCCTGCATGGGCCTGGCTCGGCGGCCTGATCGGCGCGGCCTACGTCGTCGGCTCGCTGCATCTGGGGCCCAGGATCGGCGCGACGCTGTTGCTCGCGTTGATACTGGCGGGGCAGATGGCGATGTCGCTCGTCGTCGACCACTTCGGGTGGCTGGGGTTTCCGGATCATCCGGTCAACCTGGCGCGGCTCGCCGGCGCAGCGCTGCTCGTGGTCGGCGCGCTCATGATCGTGAACAACTGAGGAGGCGAGATTGAGCGCGTGTGAATTCGGACAACGCTATCTGCCAGTCATAGGTCGCTTCCTGCTCGCGCTGATCTTCGTTTTCTCGGGCTGGGGCAAGATCGCGGGTTTTGCGGGTGCGGCGAGCTACATGGCTGCGAAGGGAATGCCCTGGCCGCAGGTGCTTCTGCCCGGTGCCATCCTGATCGAGCTCGGCGGCGGACTCGCGCTGATGCTGGGCTGGAAGGCGCGTTGGGCGGCGCTCGCGATTTTCCTGTTCTGCATCCCGACTACCCTGATCTTCCACGACTTCTGGGCGCTGCCGCCCGAACAGGCGCAGACCCAGATGATCAACTTCCTGAAGAATCTCGCGCTGATGGGCGGGCTGCTCTACGTCGTCGCCTTCGGCCCAGGCGCGTTGAGTGTCGACGGATCGAGACGGCGCCGCTGACGACG
>JAEUMX010000240.1 GCA_016791285.1 Burkholderiales bacterium | reverse complement strand
GTGCGGGGCGTGCAGTCGAACTCGAGGCGCGTCGCGCCCTCCGCCCGGGTCGCGTCGTCCAACGCGTGCGCGAGCCGCGACTTGCCGACCCCCGGATCGCCCACGAGTATCGCTGCACAACACCGACCGGAGGTCGCTCGTCGCCAGAGACTTTCGAGCCGCGCGACCTCGGCGTCGCGCCCGATGAGGCAATCGGCTGCAACGCGCGTGCGGCGCGCTTCGTGGCGCGAGGCGACGCTCGTCTCGCCGGAGACCAGCCAGCCGCGCACGCCATCCTCGAATCCCTTCAGACGGAGCGTCCCGAGATCCCGGCAATCGAAGAAGCCGCCGATCAACTTGCGGGTGGAGTGATCGATGACGACGCCGCCCGGGGGCGCCACCGCCATGAGCCGGGCCGCCAGGTGCGCCACCGTACCGACGACGGCTTCGCTGGTGAGGGCCGTCTCCTCGATCTCGTCGCCCAGCACGGCGGTCCCGAAAGCGATACCCACCCGCAGATCGAGCGTGTTGTGCACGACCCGGGTCGAGCGCATGGCGTCCACGAGAGCAAGCCCGCACCGGACGGCGGACTCGGTTGCATCCTCGCGCGTATCCGGATGGCCGAAGATGACGCGCGCGCCATCACCTATGAAACGCAGCCGGTAACCGGAGTGGGCACGCGCGACGGTCCGAACGACTTGTCTGAACGCGTCGAACACCTGCAGCAGATCTTCCGGATCGAGTGCGTTCGCGAGCTCGGTCGACTGCACGATGTCGCAGAACAGTACGGTGACTTGTCGGAGCTCCACCGCCCGATCCGGCTGCGTACCCTGTCTGTCGGCAACATGGAGTCGCGCTCCGCAACGGTTGCAGTAGCGCGCATCGTCGCAATTGCCGGTACCGCACGCTGAACAGATCACGCTCACGCATGCCCCCGGAAACTTGCTTCTCGTTGTATGGAGGCATCGGGTACGACGGGAAAGGGCGCTCCAGCCCGCCCCCAGCTCCACTGGACGCCTCGCAGCTAGGGCGGAGAGTACGCTTGAAATCCGCGCTGAGGCAAGCAGCGATCGCTCACGCAGCCCGGCGAGCTGCGCACGACAGAACTTACCGCAGTGCCTGCTTCTTCCGCCGGGGATCGGTGACGGGAGCCACGGTCGCGTCGTGCACGCTGCGCGTGGCATCCGGCTCGACAGCCGCCGCGCGACGGGGGAGCAACTGCCTGAGCGTGCGTTTGACGTCGCTCCCCAACGCGCGCCGGTCCCGCGTCGCCCGCGCCAGCGCATGGCGGACCGCGCGCAAACGCTCGCCCCACGGAATGGGGGCGTGGAGCGCGACGGTGCAGTAGTCCCAGTGCCGCCGCCAATGGATCAGCATCAGGGGGCGGGTGCGCCGCGGATCGTAGATGCGCGTGATCTCGGCCAGTGTCCGCTGCGGCGTGAAGTGGTCGCGCCCGGTGCGACGGTAAGCGAGTATGTCGGGCAGCAGGTGCCAGCGGCCCTGCAACGCCAGCTCCGCCATCAACACCGGGTCACCGTGCGGATACATCCGGTCGAGGGCAGTTCTGCGCAACGCGTCGAGCCGG
>JAEUMX010000239.1 GCA_016791285.1 Burkholderiales bacterium | reverse complement strand
TCCGCTCTGCTCCGCACGCTGCAGCGCGCCCGCCAGTGCCTCCCGCGCGCCTGCAGCGTCGTCCATCCTGGCAAGGCCGCGGGCGATGCCCAACAGGTAGTACGACGCGTTCAGGCCAACCCCGGCGGCGTCGAACCCGGCACACAGGCAGCGTGCCTTGGCGATCGCCTCGGGCGATGCCTGCAGCGCCGCCTCGGCCAGACATTCCATGATCGTGCTGGTGGCAAGCCAGATGCTGAAGCCGAACTGCTGCGACAGGCCGGCGCTGGTCCGCGCGTGCTCCGCCGCCTGTGCGTAGCGCCGCTGCGTATAGCGCGCTCCGGCAAGCCACGCGTGGAGCAGCGCCGCGTCGAACGGGCGCGCCAGGCGCTCCACGTGCGCGAGACCCGCGACGACCGCCCGTTCGGCCGCCTCGGCATCCCCCATGAGCCACGCCACCGTCGGCAGCAGCGCCCAGGCAGCCGACGCCGCGTCCTGCGGCACCGGGTAGGTAAACCGTTCGCCGCGCTCGGCGCGGTACAGCGCGAGACAGCGCTCGAGCACCGCGCGGCAATCGGCGAGGCGCCCGCAGTAGAGCGTGGTGTAACCGTGAATGCACAACGCATCGATCGCGAGATCGGGCTGCGTCGCCTGCTCCGCGAGCGCCATGCATTGCAACGACAGCTCGTGCGCCAGGCCGAGATCGCCGCGCACCAGGTGAAACGTCGCCAGACCGCGAACGATCGGATAGAGCGCAGCGGGCTCCGATCGATCGTCGCAGAGGGTGCGCGCCTGGCGATACGTCTCTTCGACCTCGGGTGCGGCGTAGCCGCTCGTCGCGGAGAGCGCGACACCGAGCTGAATCAACAGCTGTCGCCGCAGGACGGCGCGCACCGCCTCATTGCCGATCGAGTCGAGCAGCGCGAGCCCCGCCCGGCTGTGCCCGATCGATTCCCCGTACGCCGCCCGGGCGAGGTTGTCCGCGCCCGCCACGGCGAGACAGCGCACCGCGTCTTCGTGGCGGAGCGCCGCGCGCAGATGGTAGGCGACGACGTCGGGCGACGAATCGGGCGTACCGGCGAGCTGGCCCATGAGGATGTCGGACACCCGGGAATGCAGGAGCTGGCGCTCGGTGCGCAGCAGCGTGTGGTAGACCGCATCCTGGATGAGCACGTGCTTGAAGCGGGCGCGATCGGGTTTTCTGGGATCCGGCAGACTCAGGATGCCATCATCGACGAGCCGCGCCACCGCATGGTGCACCTCGGTGCGCGGCTGACCCAGCACCTCGCACAGGAGCGGCAGCGAGAACTCGCGGCCGAGTGCGGCGGCGGCCTGGGTGGTGCCGCGCAGCGCCGGACGCCGATCCAGGCGCGCCTGGATCACGTTCTGCAGCGTGGCCGGGATCTCCTGGATCGGAGACGGATCGGATCCGCGCCCCGGCTGCCGTCCCGCAGCTTCCAGGGCGCTGCGCGTGAGCTCTTCGAGATAGAGCGGCACGCCCTCCCCGCGCTCGATGATCCACTCGAGGGTGCGCGGCGACAGATACTCGCCTGCCGCGACCTGTCCGATCAGAGTGCGCGAATCGATCTCGCCGAGGGACTGCAGCCGCATGACATGCACGTGCGGGAGCTCGAGCGCCGCGATGTCCGACTCCAGACGTGCCGTCACGATGGTCAAGATCGCGAGGTCGGCCGGCGCCGCCAGGAAGCGCTGCAGGAGCAGTGCGGTCGTCGGATCCGACCACTGCAGGTCCTCGAACTGGATGAGTAGCGGCGCGCGCTTCGCCAACGCGCGGACCACGTCGAGGGTGAAGCCGATGGTGCGCTCGCGAATCAGCTCCGCGCTCTCCCCCGCGGCACCCGGGGTCGTCTCCGACGAGGTGAACAGGGGTCCCAGATAAGGCATCGCCGCATTGACCTGCGCCCCGATCGACCGGGCGAGCAAGGCGCGGCCGCGCTGCAGGGCCACGTCGTCGCCGTCCGCGGGCTCGATGCCTGCCATGTTCCGCGCCAGGACGCTGACCGGAAAGAACGGCGTGTTGCGGGTGCGGGGCGTGCAGTCGAACTCGAGGCGCGTCGCGCCCTCCGCCCGGGTCGCGTCGTCCAACGCGTGCGCGAGCCGCGACTTGCCGACCCCCGGATCGCCCACGAGTATCGCTGCACAACACCGACCGGAGGTCGCTCGCCGCCAGAGACTCTCGAGTCGCGCGACCTCGGCGTCGCGCCCGATGAGGCAATCGGCCGCAACGCGCGTGCGGCGCGCTTCGTGGCGCGAGGCGACGCTCGTCTCGCCGCAGACCAGCCAGCCGCGCACGCCATCCTCGAATCCCTTCAGACGGAGCGTCCCGAGATCCCGGCAATCGAAGAAGCCGCCGATCAACTTGCGGGTGGAGTGGTCGATGACGACCCCGCCCGGAGGCGCCACCGCCATGAGCCGGGCCGCCAGGTGAGCCACCGTACCGACGACGGCTTCGCTGGTGAGGGCCGTCTCCTCGATCTCGTCGCCCAGCACGGCGGTCCCGAAAGCGATACCCACCCGCAGATCGAGCGTGTTGTGCGCGAGGCGGATCGATCGTATGGCGTCGACGAGAGCAAGCCCGCATCGGACGGCGGACTCGGTTGCATCCTCGCGCGTATCCGGATGGCCGAAGATGACGCGCGCGCCATCGCCTATGAAACGCAGCCGGTAACCGGAGTGGGCACGCGCGACGGTCCGAACGACTTGTCTGAACGCGTCGAACACCTGCAGGAGGTCTTCCGGATCGAGGGTGTTCGCGAGCTCGGTCGACTGCACGATGTCGCAGAACAGGACGGTGACCTGTCGGAGCTCCACCGCCCGATCCGGCTGCGTACCCTGTCTGTCGGCAGCATCGAGTCGCGCTCCGCAACGGTTGCAATAGCGCGCATCGTCGCAATTGCCGGTACCGCACGCCGAACAGATCGCGCTCACGCATGCCCCCGGAAACTTGCTTCTCGTTGTATGGAGGCATCGGGTACGACGGGGAAGGGCGCTCCAGCCCGCCCCCAGCTCCACTGGACGCCTCGCAGCTAGGGCGGAGAGTACGCTCGAAATCCGCGCTGAGGCAAGCAGCGATCACTCACGCAGCCCGGCGAGCTGCGGATGACAGAACTTACCGCAGTGCCTGCTTCTTCCGCGGGGGATCGGTGACGGGAGCCACGGTCGCTTCGTGCACGCTGCGCGTGGCATCCGGCTCGACAGCCGCCGCGCGACGGGGGAGCAACTGCCTGAGCGTGCGTTTGACGTCGCTCCCCAACGCGCGCCGGTCCCGCGCCGCCCGCGCGAGCGCATGGCGGACCGCGCGCAAACGCTCGCCCCACGGAATGGGGGCGTGGAGCGCGACGGTGCAGTAGTCCCAGTGCCGCCGCCAATGGATCAGCATCAGGGGGCGAGTGCGCCGCGGGTCGTAGATGCGCGTGATCTCGGCCAGTGTCCGCTGCGGCGTGAAATGGTCGCGCCCGGTGCGACGGTAAGCGAGTATGTCGGGCAGCAGGTGCCAGCGGCCCTGCAACGCCAGCTCCGCCATCAACACCGGGTCACCGTGCGGATACATCCGGTCGAGGGCAGTTCTGCGCAACGCGTCGAGCCGG
>JAEUMX010000217.1 GCA_016791285.1 Burkholderiales bacterium | reverse complement strand
ACCTTCGACATCGACGCGAACGGCATCATGCACGTGACCGCCAAGGACAAGGCGACCGGCAAGGAGAACAAGATCACCATCAAGGCGAACTCCGGCCTGACCGAAGACGAGATCAAGCGGATGGTGCGCGACGCCGAAGCACATGCCGAGGAAGATCGCAAGCTGCACGATCTCGTCAACGCGCGCAATCAGGCCGATGCGCTGGTACACACGGTGAAGAAGTCGCTCACCGAGCTCGGCGACAAGGTGGCTGCCGAGGACAAGACGAAGATCGAAGCGGCGATCAAGGACGTCGAGGAAGCCATCAAGTCCGACGACAAGGAGGCGATCGAGTCCAAGACGCAGCATCTCGCCACGGTGTCGCAGAAGATCGGCGAGCAGGCCTACGCGCAGAGCCAGGGCGGGCCCGGACCCGGGCCCGGCGCTTCGGGCGGCGGTGACGGCGGCAAGAAAGCCGAAAGCGATGTGGTCGACGCCGAGTTCGAAGAGGTGAAGGAGAAGAAGGCTTAACGGCGGGAAGTGGGAAGGGTGAAGAGGGAAGGGTGAAAAGAAATCGCCGAACGCTTCGCGCATGGCAGCAGGCAGTAGAGCTCGTCGAGGCGGTGTACGCCGTGACGAGCTCTTTTCCCTTGGAAGAGCGGTACGGTCTCGCAGGCCAGATGCGAAGCGCCGCGGTCTCGGCTCCGGCCAACATAGCAGAAGGCGCCGCGCGGGCAGGCACCAAGGAATATATGCACTTCCTCAGCATCGCGAGCGGTTCCTTATCCGAATTGGATACACTGCTGACCTTAGCAACGCGGCTCGGATTTGCAGGCAATGTCGAAACCTTGCAGGCGAAGCTGGATGAAGTCTCCGGCCTGATAATTGGTCTCGCCGCATCCTTGCGACGACGGAGCGGGTGACCGCTTTTACGTCCCTCTTCCCCCTTCCCCGTTCCCCCTTCCCCCTTCCCAAGTAAAACGATGTCCAAACGCGATTACTATGAAGTGCTAGGCGTCAAGCGCGACGCGTCCGAGGATGAGATCCGGAAGGCGTTCCGCAAGCTCGCCATGAAGCACCACCCGGATCGCAATCCGGGCGATCACACCGCCGAGGTCCGCTTCAAGGAAGCCAAGGAGGCGTACGAGGTCTTGAGCGACGCCGACAAGCGCGCTGCCTACGATCGCTTCGGTCATGCCGGCGTCGATCCCAGCGCGGGGGCAGCCGGCGCGGGGGGCTTCGGGAATTTTGCGGACGCCTTCAGCGACATCTTCGGCGACATCTTCGGCGCCGGGCGGGGCGGCCGCTCCACCGTCTACCGCGGCGCCGACCTGCGCTACAACCTCGAGGTCACCCTCGAGGAAGCGGCGCGCGGCACCGACACGCGCATCCGCATTCCGACCATGCAGGAATGCGGCACCTGCAGCGGATCGGGCGCGAAACCGGGTACCCAACCATCGACCTGCTCCACCTGCGGCGGCCACGGCCAAGTCCGCATGCAACAGGGCTTCTTCTCGATCCAGCAGACCTGCCCCACCTGTCACGGCAACGGCCGTGTGATCGGCTCGCCGTGCGGCGAGTGTCACGGTCAGGGCCGCGTCAAGATCCAGAAGACGCTGTCGGTCAAGATTCCGGCAGGCGTCGACGAGGGCGACCGCATCCGCCTCGCCGGCGAGGGCGAAGCCGGCATCAACGGCGGCCCGGCCGGCGACCTGTATGTCGCCGTCCACCTGCGCGAGCACGCGGTCTTCCAGCGCGACGGCAACGATCTGCACTGCGAGATGCCGATCAGCTTCGCTGTCGCGGCTCTGGGCGGCGAGCTCGACATCCCCACCCTGGACGGCCATGCGAGCGTGAAGATTCCCGCCGAGACGCAGAGCGGCCGGGTATTCCGCCTGCGCGGCAAGGGCATCAAGGGCGTGCGCTCGTCGAGCCCCGGCGACCTGCACTGCCATGTCGTCGTCGAGACGCCGGTGAACCTCACCGCGCGGCAGAAAGAACTGCTGGAAGAATTCGAGGCGATCAGCCGCGACGACGAGGGCAAACACAACCCGCGCGCGAAGGGGTGGTTTGATAAGGTTCGCGAATTCTTCGCTGAATGATTCGCGAACGTTGCGTGAAGGCTAACATCGGCCTGCCGATGTCAAGGCTCGCGAGTCAGTTGCTGCGGGCCGGCCGGAACCACAAGGTCAAGGAATTTTTCGCAGAGTAAAGAACTCTTTAAACCTTGCGGCGAAGGCTTCCGTCCATTTACGCAGATTTCACGGCTTGGCAGAGGGGAGAGATGTGATGGCGAGCTGGCGTGAAATCATTGAAGCGAGTAGCGCGAACCCTCTCGCGATTGTTGCACTTGTCGTTCTCGTAATATTCGGGCTCACGGGCTTCATACTGAAGACAGCCGATAAAACAGGGGCGGGAAACGTCGCATTCTCCATAGCGATTGGAGCGCTACTCGTACTCGTGGTGCTCGTATTCACCTACTTTCAGCCGCCGAGCTCGATCAATGGTCAAGTATGGTCTGTCCTCGCGGACGAGACCGGCTATCATTGCGAAGGGAAGTGGTCAATCGATCGCGTCTTCGAGTGCAGCCTTACCTGCCGAGCGGGGGGCGAATTGAAGGGAAATTGCAGGAGCGTTTCTGCTGGAGACAAGATCGGCATTTCCTACGAGCGAAGCGACAATGAATCCTGCACATGGTTCGGGGAGATGGAAGGGGACACACTGGTCGGATCGTATCACTGCTCGTCCACAGGTGCGAGGAAGGTTTGGTCCGGCAAGCGCGTCCGCTAACGCGATGCAAGCGCCAGAAATCGGTATGAGCAAGACGACAAACGATGAAGAATCGGGCGTGCGCGTTTTTCACCCGGTCTACGAACGCAGCCCGGAGGCATGGTTTCCGGGAGACGAAGGCACATCGCTTTTGGTCGCTGTGTTGCACGTGTGGGCAGACATCGAACGACTCATCAGATTGAGAACACGGGTTCAAGACCGCTATGACTGCAAGTTGCTCCTCCAGTGAAGAGAAATGGGGTCTGTCCCCATTTTCTCGTCGCTGCGGGTGATGCCACGCGCGCCTTCGCCCGCCCGAGTCCTCGGCACGCACTCAGCTCGCCGATCCCGTCGTTCTGGCCAATGCCGGCGTTTAGTCTCTTATCACTGAAGAGTTGACGATTTTGGCAAAGAATTTGTCATCGTGCGGCTGCCAGAGCGGGGAGGATTTGGAACTGGGTGAGCGAGCATGCTGCGGCGATGGCAGCGCGCCCCAGGCGCGTGAGGTAGTAG
>JAEUMX010000168.1 GCA_016791285.1 Burkholderiales bacterium | reverse complement strand
CAGGGCCGCGCCGCAGACCACCTCGATGCCGAGCGCGGCCGCCAGCCGCCTCTCCGCCTCGCCCACGCGCCGATAGCTCGCCAGCATGCCGCGCGTGCCCAAGCCGCCGACGCGTCGGCAGATTTCGGATAGCTTGAACAGCGTGTCGTTAGCTTTGGGCGCCTCGGATCTGTCCATGCGTGCCGTCTTGCATTCGATGACGAAAAGGCGATTGCGCGCCATGAATACCACGTCGAGCTCGTTCTTCACGCGGTTTCTGTCGAGCACGACGAGGTTTGCCGCCTTGTCCCGCAACCCGAGTTCGCCCGTCAACGCGCTGACGGTGCGAAACGCGTGGGTCTCCAACCACCCACCTTTCGCGAAGCTGCGTTCAGCTTCATTCGCGAAACGCAGCGTGCTTCCGTCGACAGTCAGCACGCCTGCATCCTGAAAGTTCCTGAGCAGTGCCTCCAGGCCACGACTGTCCATTTGCTCGACCGAGAGGATGACATCCAGCTGACCGCGATCTTGCGCTTGCTGTGCCAGGAAGTTCAAGTGTGCGAGTGGCTGCTCCAGACTCCCTGCCTGCGCCACGAGGGTTCGGAGCAGATCGTCGTGACGTGGGCTTGGCTGCGGCCGCTGGATCGTTTCCCCCGGCGTGAACCCGTATCCGCGCAGGTAATGGCGCAGCCGCAAGTGCTCGGTGAGCGGTTGGCGGCGCACCTTCCCGCCAAGCCAGATGACATCGTCGGTGTCGAGGTCCACATAGAAGACTTGCCAGCCTGCCGCGGCGGCGACGTTCTGCGCGGCCAAGGCCATCAATTTGGTGCCACCCGAGACGTTCAATGCGATGCTTTGCCCGCTGCGGGCAGCGGCGACTTCAAGCAAGGCGTCTTGCAGCCGGGCGAAATCGTGCTCGTTCTCCAAGTGGACGCGGGTCGTTCTCACCCCAGATTCGGCAAATACTGCTTCCAGGTCGCATGCCCGCGACTTCATCTTGCTGGAGACGACAAGCACGGCCTCAGCCGGCTTGAGGTTCGGATCGAGGGCCGGCAGCAAGTTCGGCGCAGCCTGCTCGGAGACGACCAGCACGTGAACTTGGGGATTCATGCCGGCTCCCCCTCCAGCAACCCCGCCGCCCCTTCGAGGGTGAGGGCCGGGATCTCCGGCAAACTGCTGCCGACAATGCCGCGCATCTCGCCGTACATGCCGACGGTGTTGAGGACGACCCGCTCGATCTGCTTCTCGCGCTCCTTCCAGATCCGCTCCATCGCACGGCGTTCGCGCTGGAGTTCGTCCTGCAGCGCAGAGAAGGCCTCGACGATTCCCTGCACTTTTGCACAAAACTGGTCGCCTGCAAGGTATCGATGGAGAAGCTCCATTTTCTCGTTCTTGCCTTCCCCCGCCGCGTGGGCGAAGGCGACCTGGATCAGTTGCTCTCGCAGCGCCACGGCGAGGGCCGGCCAAGCACGCGGGCTGACGATCCACACACCCTCCAAGAGACCTAACTCGTGCAGGCCCGACGGCAGCGCGACCGAGACCAGGACGGCGAGATTGCCCGGCACCGCACGCATGTCGTCGCGCAGCTTGGCTAGCCAGCCGTGTTGCCAGTGGCGGGTGTTCTTGGTTTCCCACACGATGCGTCCGCAAACCGTGCCTTGGTCGTTACGCACCTCCTGGACAAGGTCGGCCCCGGTGATGCCCTTGGGCACAGGGCGAATCATGTCATGGGGAAACTGCCGTTCGAGGGCGGCCTGAATGTCGAGCTCGAGCGCTTCGCCCTGCAGCTCTTGAGAACCCTGCTCGCTCTTGCGCTTCATCTCGTCGACGAGCTTCTTGAGATCGTCGATCTGCTTGTCCTTCTCGCGGAGCTTGAGCGCCTGTTCCTCGGCCGCGGACTTGCGCACGGACTCCTCGAGGCGCTGCCTCTCGGCATCGACACGCCGGGCGATTTCGAGATCCACGTCGCGGGCGTGTTCCTCCAGCGCCGCCTTCTCTTTGCGCAAGACGAGTTCCGCCGCCTGGGCAGTGCGCACCTTGCGTTGCTGCTCGGTTAGCTGGTCCTGCAGAAACGTGAGGTCCCTGTCGGCGGATTCGCGAGCATGTACTGCAGCCTGTTCGGCTTGCAGCCGCGCGCGCGCCTCTGCTTCGACCATCGCCTGCTTTAGCCGCGTTTCGTGTTCGACGCGCATCCCGGCCTCGAGCTCGCCACGCAGTTGCGCGGTCAGGGCCTCGTTGAGCGGGATGTCGTGACCGCAATTGGGGCACGTGAGAACTGTGTCGGTCATGGGCGGATCTCGATCTGCTCGCCGGCAAGGGGAAGCCCGTTGGGCCCTCGCGGCGGGATCGCATAGCGGCGGGCGGCGACTGCACCCAGCGCGCGCTCGATGGCGTCGTTGATGCGCGACTTGTGGGGCTCGAAATACTTGCCGAGCTTGATCGCGGCGGACCTCCGCCAGTCGACCGCCTTCTCGATGCGCTCGTACTCCGCGCCCATCGGGTTGAAGATGCGCCGGGCAACGCCCAGAAACTCGTCCGCGGCTTCGGGACGGGTCCAGTCGACTTCGGGTGCTCCCGCACGCGCGCGCTCGGCGAGCCAAAGCAGGACGGCGAACTCGGTCCGCCCCAGCGACAGCGGCTGATCGTCGGCGGAGGCCAGGCGCTGCATCGTATCCAGCGTGAGCCGCGGCGGCTGCAGCGCGCGGTTCGCGGCGGTCACGATCTCGGTGAGGCGTGCATTTCCGCCGAGGAGACGGGGCGGCAGTTCGTCGCGCAGGCGCACGAAGGGAATCTGCGCCAAGGTCACGACGGCGTCGCGGCAGTCGAGCGGGCGCGACTCGAGGGTGTGGATGACACACTCGCCCGGTGTCGGGTAGAAGAACCTGGGATGCGATTCGAATGGCGCCGAGACGAGCACGTGGGAGAGACGGTCTTGCGGCCGTCCGAACAGCGACAGCGCGTAACCGAGGTAATAGCCCATGGTCTTGCGCCCGCCGGCGAGCGAGACGTGGAGCGCCGCACTGGTGTCCGCCGTGAACTCTGCGACGAGCCGGGTGATCGTGTCGGCGGCGTGCTCATTCTCCTCGGGCGTGCGGATATCGGCGAGCGGCGCCCCGTCAGGCCCTGTGAGCACATGGATGCGCCCGGCATCGAACGCGATCTCGGGCAGCGCGTAGTCGGCACGCAGTCGCTGAAACCAGCCCGGATCGCCGGAGAGGAGATTGAGTCGCGCGTGTTCCTTGCCCTGTTTGGTTGTAACCAGGTGGATCTCGGTGGGAACGAAGGCACACTGCGCTTGCACGGCGAGCGCGTAGACCGTCTCGGTGACCACCTGGGGCGACAGCCCGGTCGCTGCAAGCAGGACGCGGCGGGGATAGCTTGCGGGTTCGTTCGGCTGCGGGGCGTTCATGACCTCGAAGTATCGCCGACGAAGGGGCTCAGGGGATCACCCCGCAAGCTTGCGGCTTCGACTCGGTAACGCCCAAGCCCCATGCTCGCGTTGTACCCCGCGTGGATGAACTGCCCGAGCCACAGGTACGGCGAGAACGAATCGATCCGTCGCCGCCGAGCCTGGCTTCGTCGACTACGCCCTCCAACTGCATGGTGGCCTTCTGGCGCGAGGAGTAACGCGTCCAGTCACGCAACTCGAAGCCGTCCGCTGGAATTCGACTTCGCGCGCCGGCGCCGTCAGCTCGGTTAATAGGTCCGCAAAGCGCAGATCACCGGCGCCAACGACGCGATTGGCGCTCGACGCGTAACGCCGTGTCCAGGACCAGCCGCAGCAATTCGGGTGGGCGCGGCATTCAACGGACGTTCTCGGACGCTGTCAGCAACCGCTCGACGTAACGGGCGATCAGGTCAATGGGCATTGTAAGGGTTTGATCTGTCGGCGTTAAACATCTTGGCGTTGCTTGCTGTACCGTCAGCCGTACCGTCAGCCGGCGCGCGATTGAAGATCGAGAATCGTCCGCAGGGAGTGCGCGCCCCCCGTCGAAAAAATCGAATTAATCGAAAAAAGTCCTCGGAGGTGATGTCGAGAGGGGGTCGCGCTCCTGACAGGCGTGATCGGCCGGGGCGGGAGCGCGTTGCCCGGCCCTCTTGCCATCATCCGCGACAAGAGGGCCGGACGCCTGGGCGACCATTGATCGAAGGGGGAGAGACCCCCGCCCCCTCGACAGTCCCCCGCGCGCTATGGTCCCCCAGGTCTCGCGCGAAGGGGGTGTAATGCTCTTAGGCGCCGGGGTTCTTGTACAGCCCACGCCAGTCGATAATCGAGCAGGCATAGTCGAGCCTGACCTTGAACTCCATGCCTTCGACATCCCAGCCGTCCCTGGTGGAAACCTGAGGACCTTCCTCGTTTTCCAGGTAGCAGTACTCGATGGAAGGCGCGAGGCTTGGATCGACGGCCAGATACCAGGCGGTTGCCGACGTGGCGTCAAGGCGCGGGTCCACAACCACTTCCAGTTTCGACGCGAACGGATTGACGTTCGCTGCCTGCGCAGGCGTCAGCGTCGCGACGTACTGCAACGCCCGTCCTTCCAATGCCGCCGGGACCACCAGATAGCGCGCGGCGAGACCCAGGGGGACCACGCCGGCGATGCCCTTCTGCAGGCGCAGCGCAGCCTGGCCGGCCCCCAAGGTGGTGACATCGATCGCGGCACCGGATGCGGCCAGGTTGCTGTGCGTTGCGTGGAACGTTGCGACGCCGTCATATGTCTGCGGGTTCGCGTTGATCAGGCCCGCGAGCTCCGCGGCCTCGACTTCCGCAGCGGAGAGCGCCATGGCCCGAGGGATATCGCGGAACGCGTTCAAATCGTCGTTGACAATCGCCTGCCGGTTGACGCCGAAGATTTTGGCGTAAGTGACAAGTCCGTACGTCGTCTTCGAGTCGGTGAAGAAGCCGTGCTTGATCTCGGCGCCTGGCAGCACCTTCTCCAGGGCGCCCGCTTCAGACAGACGAACGAGCGCCCTTTGTTTGAAGTCAGGGGCACTGGTCTTTCGGGCTGCGATCTTGATGCCGCTCGCAACGCCCTGGAAGATGTCGAGCATGGCTTTGCCCTGCGCGTCGGCCAAAATTCCAGGGAAATCGCTGTTGGACTGGAATACCCTAGTCATAACCCGATTCGGGCTCATGTGGTTGACGTTGACATCGCGCCAGCGCAGCACGTCGCCCGCCAGGTCGGTCAGGCGTTTGTTGGCGAACGGGCGCGCCGCCTCGGATGGCTGCGTGCCGAGAAGGCGACACGAGATCGCTTCGACCATGAGTTGGCGTTGCACAGTCGGCGAGGCGTAATCCATCCGGCTCATGCCTTCTGCGTAGGGGTCGTAGCGCCGGGTAACGTGCTGGCGCGCGACCAGCTTCTCCAATGCCTGTTCCCGGACCGTCTCCCACGGCGTGCCGTCCTCGATCCACTTGCGCTGATCCTCGGCGGTGAGGAGCGGGTGCTCGCGTACATGGGCGGCGATGTACGAGACGCGCTCACGCTCGGCAAGGGTCGCTTGGGTGTTGCTGATGCCCTCGGCGGGGGCTGCTGTGTGTTCCATGACTTTTGCTCCTCGGGGTTGTGCAATTTCACAGGGATAACGCTTGCCGCTCGATTCGCTGCGGACTTGGGCGCCGGCGTCGGCATTGATCGGGACCAGCGAGAGCTCCATCGGCTCCCAGTCGGTCGCGCGATAGACCGGCAGCCCGTCGCGCGTCTCGCCGGTGTCGAGCATGCGATGTACGACGTAGCCGCAGGAAACGTTTCTGATGATCTTGTTTTGAACGTCGCGAAACACGGGCTCGACGTCCTCGCGATCCGAGAAGCGCACCGTGGCAACGCCTCGCCCGCCTGAGAGCTCGGCGCGTTCGACAACGCCTATCACGCCGTCAAGCGAAAAGGCGGCGTGAACCGCTAGCAGCGGCGCGCCGCTGCGCAGTCGGTCCATGCGCACATGCCCCGGATCGAGGGAGAGTTCCTCCCAATATTCCGCGCCTCGCTGCCAACTCCATCGCCGCACGGCGCAGCCAGTGGTCCAGGTGAGCTCAGCGGTCCGCGCCCCGGCGTTGACGGCGCCGACGGGCGCGAGGCGGGTTTGTAGAGGGAGCTCAACGCGGGTCGAGATCGACAAGTCGGTCATGGGTTTCTCAGCTTGATGGAGACGATGGTTTGCCGCAGCCAGCCTAGCAGGCTCGTCAAGTGAGCCTCCGGTATCGGCCGATTTCGGAATGTCCGCCGCGTGACTTCGGCGCGCTCGAGCCGGCGGGACAGCCTCAGGGCGGCGAGCGCGACATGCGCCGCCTCGCGAGCGGGGCCGCGATTCCCCAGGGCGAAGCGGCCGAGCAGGTGCTCGGCCTGGTCAAGCTCGATCTCGCGAATGCGGGCGGCTTCCGGATGCATGGAGGGAGCATGCCCCATGCACCCGCTACTGCACTAATCGTCAGTCGTTTCTTGCAGTGCCAGCCGATCGAGGATGGCTTCGGTGCCGGGGTCGATGTCGCCGCTCACGGCCATGCGCACGAGGTCCGTCGCCTTTGTGAGTTCGACGGCGAGCTCACCAGGTCCGTCGGCCTCTGCGAGCGCTGCATTCGCGCCATGCTCGCATGCAGCCGCCGCCAAGCGGATAGCGGTATGCGCGAAGACGCGGATAGCTTCCAGCGCTTCCTGGTGAGCCGCAGGGGCATCCTTCGCCCGCCACTCGCCCCAGGTCTTGAGCAGCGCAGCGGCCAAGTTCGGAGCGTCGTCGCCGATGTCCACGTCGAGAGAAGGCTCGCCGTAGCTCTCGAGGCGAAGCAGCACGCCGCGTTCGGTATGGTCAACGACAGCCAGGCGCACCTTTGAAATGGCGGTGCTGATTGGGGATGGGTTGGGTGGCGTTGTCATTTCAGAATCTCCAGGTTGGTTGAAAGCGCCGCCGGCACCAAGTCCCACAGCCTGCGCGGTGAGGTCGGGATCCGGAACGGCATGTTTGCGAGCGCGGCTCGCACATCCTTTTCTCCGGGGAGCCGAGGGGCGCCGCGAAGCAGAGCGCTCAGCCGCCCAACGCGGCGGGTGAGCGAAACCTCGGGCGGCCAGCCAGCGAGCAACACCAAGCGCAGGGCGACGAGGCGCATCTGCTCGCATTCCGCCCTTCGGCGCGCGGCTGGTGTCGGCAGGCCGAGGGCCGCGTCGAGTGAATCGACTCGGCCGGCGAGGAAGTCCGCGAGCCCGCGATCGAGCCACAACCGCAGGCGGACATCATCGTGGTCGGACCGCCTCACCAGCTCGCGCAACGCCTCAAGCGCCGGCAGCGGGTCACGCGGCGCAAACGGGTTCATTCGCTCCCCGACTTGGATGCGGCGGCAAAGGCCCGTGAACACTCATCGAATGCGGCCCGGAATTCCGCCGTCAGGATCTTGTGCACACGGTTGGGGTCGGTCTCGGCAGCGAGGATCTGCGCCTTGCGGTCGGCGATGCGCATCACGCTGGTCATGACTCGGGTAAGGCTCTCGGTGATCTCGCGATCGACGGCGCCAGCGTCCACCAGCTTGCCCACGCGCTGCAGGTAGTCGAGCTCGGCAATGTCGGCCTGGTGCCTCTCGCGCTTCGCCCGCGAAGCACGGTAGCTCGGGTCTGAGGGATCATCCTCGGCGGCGGCCTCGTTGCCGCCTGTGGCAGCCCAGGCCTTCGACGTTCTCGCGGAAGGTGAAGTGTTCTCATGGAGGTCTACCAGCGCCCTCTGCTCGTCAACGGCCACCAGCCGTCCGGCCGCGTCCCGGCGCACCGCAGCCGCGGAGATGCGCCCGGAGGTGATTGCCTCCTGCACCGCGTTCAACGCGACGCTATGCCGTCGCGCGAACTCGCGCAGAGATAGCCATTCATCAGCCATATCAATGCCTTATTGACCAGTGACCAGTAACCTTTCGACCAGACGCTAGCGCTTTTCCGCGCGCGTTTCGTGCGCACACAGCCCACGGGGGAAGGACCCGCCGCGCCCCGTGGTGGAGGGTGCGCCCCCTGTCGAATAACTCGAATAACTCGAATAACCGCCTATTTTTTGTGCAGTTCTTCGAGTTATTCGAGTTATTCGACAGGGGGCGCACTCCCTTACGTGGAGACATATGAAAAAAAACCCTTTTCTTTGATCTTTACTGCGAATTTCTCGAAACATCGAATAACCCGCGTGCGTGGACCTCCGGGTTCACGGCGTAGTACACGGAAGGCCGGGCATTCGCATTGCGCTTCCACCGCTCAGCGGATATCGCGTTCCACTCGGCAAGACGTTCCGCCGCTGCCTTCAGTCGCTCCACGGTTCGGAACCGTCCTTCGAGCGCCTTCTGGGCCGCTGAGCGCTTGAACTCGGTGATGCCCCCGCTCTCGACGATCCATCGCAGCAACGCCAGCGCATCAACTTCCACCTGGTCCGTCTCCATCATGCGGAACGCTGCGCGTGCGTGCGCGATCAGTGCATCGCACAACGCCACGGCGTTGTTCGCGTCGACTTCCGTAACCTCGATTGCTCCAGCCAGGGGTGAGGGCGCCCCACGATCGGCAAGCGCCATCAGTGCAGCAACCCTGGCCATGGCGCCAGGCAACTTGCCGCCCCAATCTGCCAGCGCCCCCAGCGCGCCGCGGGGGCCGAGCATGGGTTCGACCCGCTCCGCGAAGGCAAAGAACACTTCCGCGGCCGCGGCGGAAAAGCCCACGCGGGTGATTCCCGCACTTCGCCCCGCATAATCCAGCAACTCGGTCATCCGTCTCGAGTACGCGGCGCGTACGTCACTGCCGATCGCAGTCTGCTTCCGCGGATCGCGGCGGCCAACTGTCGAATCCGGAAGCGCGAAAAGGAATCGGGCACATACCCCCTTGTCGCGGAGTCTCTTAACCTCGCCGAGCTCCTGCAGGACCCCGGGCTGCACGAGCAACCCGACGGAAAGACAGGCTCGCTCCAAATGCACGGAACGGGACTGCCGTTCCACGTGGACGGGCGATGCGGAATGACCCGCCAGGAACACGTCCACCATCGCGCGATCGCCGTAGGCGCCTGCCATCACGTCGAGGAGGGCGCCCTCGTCAGAAATGATGGAGAGCACGCCGTCGTTTTGCTGCAACAGCCGCTGAGCTGCCTCCGGGGTGATATCGCTCACGACCAGCACCGGCGCGTGCAGCTCGGCCGGCATGGCCTCCTTCTCGCCGCGGATCTGCGCTTCGAGCTCCTTCCGCTCTGCGCGGTCTTTCGTTTTCGCAGCATCGGCCTTCAGGCGCTCGATCACCTTTTCGGCAACGGCTCTTGCAGCGAAACGGCCGGCAATCTCGGGTCCGAGGCGCTTGCGCTCGGCCTCCTGCCACGCGACTACGGGCCCCAAGAGCTCGCGCAACACGGCGGTCTTTCGGGTACCGGAACCGCACCCGCACAACGCCCATAGAGAAAGCGGTTCGACGTAGTCGGCCAGCGGGGTCGGCTGCACGACGAAGGCCTTCTGAACCGCGGTGGCGCAGATGCTCAGGACAATCAGCGTCGAGAGCGCGGTCGGTGTTTGCGTCATCTCGGCCACGGCAGCCGCCATAGCGCCGACGGGGCCGCGGATCAGCAAGCACGGAAGCTCAGGGAGCGCGACGCTGGAAGGGAGCAGGAGCTCGCCCCAGGCCTCGGCGGGAGCCTCCAGCGTCGCGCCGTCTCTCCATCCACGCTCACGCGCAACGTAGAACAGTGACGCCAAGGTGCGCCGCTGCTTTCCGCGACCGAAGGATGCCCAGGTGCGTGCCGAGTCCTCCAGGTTGAACTTCGCGGAGCGCTCCGCCCACGAACACCACAACAGGAATCCCTGTTTGGATCCGCCCGTACCCTCGTGGAGCGACATCCCAACAGCGAGCCATACCTCGCGGTCGTCAGCATCGCCCAGGTAGTCAAACGTGCTGCGGATGCGTTCGATCTCGTCGTCGATATGCTTGCCGCCGGCCGGAGCGCGATCGGCTGCCGTGCGCCCATCGCCGCGCGTGGCGCTCTCGATCAGAACATCAACTTCGAGCGGCTCGCCGGTGTAGAAGACCGCCTTGGCTCCCTTCAAGGGACAGTAGACCGGCTGCTCGTTGCGAAAAACGGAAACATCGAGTGCGACGTCGGCCCCGAACTCTTCGCCCAGGTCGCGCGCCAGAACTGCCCCAATCGAGACGCACTCGTCGCGGGTCGCGTCCCGGGAGAGCTCCAGCACAGCGCGTTCGCGCGGTGCGTCCGGTGTCGAGGAGGCGGTCGGATATCCAAACCCTCCATATCGCGCGAACCACAACCTCAGGTCGGCCAGCCGGTCGGGTGCGACGTGGTCGATATCCACTGGCAGGAATCGCCGCGGCTCCGCATTCTGTCGGCAGCGACTGCCATCCCCCCCGAAGGGGCCGGAAAACCACTGCTGTCCCTTGCGGATGCCTCGGTCCGCGAGGATCTGCGCACAGAAGTCACGAAACGTCGCGGCCGTACAAGGGACGGGGTGCACATCGTGGATGGTCGCCCCCCGCGAATAGCGGATTACCGTGGCGCCGTGGGCGCCGCTCGAAGGTAGTGGCGGGGGCAGCGCGGCCGCGATATGATGCGCCCGTTGTTGCGCGTTTATCTCAAGGCCCTCGGAGGGTGCAGCCTCCGAGGGCTTTTCGTTTATGGCGAGATCACCCATGGTCGCCCCCTGCGGGCGACCGCGCAGCAGCGATACGCGCAGCAACCCATTCCGAGACCTCGCTTTCCAGCCATGCCGATGCCCTAGGGCCGATCTTTATCGGCCGCGGGAACTGGGGGTCGGAATAAATCATGGATCGGGACCGACCCGTGCGGGCCACTACCTCACGTAAGCGGATCAAGCGCGGCGGCTGCATGTCTGGCCTCCTTGGGTCGATTTCGGTTGTCTCGGGAGAGGCGACCATAAGCTGCGCGCACCTGCGTCGTAAGGACAACTCGCCGGCGGCGAGTGTCAGCGAGTTGTCCGGCTGGCTTAGGCGCGCCATCGCGCGCGGGCTTTGCGGACAGCCTCCGCGTCTAGCGGCTCGCCGAGCTCGAGGGCACAGGCGAGCACCGTCGCCAGGAGTTCGCTACTCGGATCGAAGTCTTTCGGAATTAAGCCGCTGTGCCTCAGGTGGTCCAGGTTTGGCGTAAGCGCGCGCAGGATGTCCGGCCAGCCTCTTTCCCTCGATCTGAGTGCAGACCGAGCCGCTTCGCAGAGCGCCTCTGTGGTCCCCGTTTCCACCAGGCGCGCGAGCTCGTCGAGAACCTCATCCATGCTGGGCCAATAGCCTTCGTTGATGAAGCGCCCCCGCAAGGGTTTGATATACGGCCCGACGTGCCAGCGGTACATGGTCCCGCCCGCACGGTCGATCAATTCCATAGGGTCCTGCGCCTCGCTCGGCCAGTCGACATCATTGGTGGCTCGCTCGAGGGCCAGCAGTTCCTCAGCGAGATCGCGGGCTTTCTTGGCGATCCGCCGCAACCGCGCGCTGGCATCGGCAACGGCTAGCGACGTTTCGCGCAGCCGGTCAGGAGGGGACCCCAGTTCGACGGCGGTTATGCAAGCGTCGAGAAAGAGTCGACCCCCGTCTACTTGCAGCTTTTCGGCGATATTCTCGAAGACGGGTTTCATCTCGACGCCACGCTTCAGCAGTCGGGTCGCTGCTGCAGAGCCTTGTTGAGCTCGTAAGCGCACGAACCGCTGAAGCTCCAATACGACTTCGTCGTGTGCCATCGCCTTGCCCTCCTTCAAGGGCCTTTGCCTTCGGAGAAGGGAGCCGCGCCAGCCGGGTGAAGGGTTTCCCGGTTTTCGCCCCGTCGGGCTAGGCGCGGCGAAAGTGAACTACAACAACAGCCCCCGCTCCGCGAACGAAACCATCTCGCCGCCAGCAACGACAAAATGGTCGAGGAGCCTGACGTCGATGAGCTCGAACGTTCGCCGCAGGCGGCGGGTAAGCTCGATGTCCGACCTGCTCGGGGTCGCGCACCCGCCGGGGTGGTTGTGTGCCAGGATCGCAGCCGCCGCGTTGTGCAGCAGCGCGGACTTGGCAACCTCCCGGGGATATACCGCCGTCTGTGTCAAGGTCCCCCGAAAAAGCCGCTCGAAGCCAAGCGACATGAAATTCCTCATGCTCCAGGCCGAACAGCTTCAGGCGCAGGTACTGCCGAACGGCCCCCGGATCGCTCATATAGACGCCGTCGTAAGTGGCGCGGGCTTCGAGGATCGTGAGCGCGCGGGCGATGATGGCATCGTCCCCGGCAGTAGAATTGCGCGCAGCCATGATGCAAACCCCCTACAAGGTGCTGCGTTGTTGTTGTGCCGCGCTGCGCAACTCGTCGAGGGTGTCGGCCCATGCCTGCATCATTGCGGTCCTCTCCTTTAGATAGTCCGCGAAGTTGTACGCGGCCCGGACCTTGTCGCGTTCGGCGTGCGCCAGTTGCCTCTCGATCGCATCGCGACCCCAGCCGGCGCCGTTCAAGATCGTGCTTGCGGTTCCACGAATCGCGTGGGGGGGCAGGTGGGCAAAGCCGATGCGACCCATCGCGACGTTCAACGTCGAGGCGCCCATCGCCTTGTGCAGGGGGTTGCCCAGGTTCGGGAAAACAAACGGTGACCGCTCCGGCGCCAGCCGGCGCAGCTCGCGAAAGCGATTGAGAGCCTGCGTCGCGAGCGGGACAATGTGCGCAGCCCGCGCCTTCATACGTTCGGCTTCGATCTGCCAGATAGCACGGTCGAAGTCGATCTCAGACCAGCGCGCTTCGGTGAGCTCGCGCTTCCGCACGAAGGTGAGTAGCAGCAACTCGAGCGCAAGGCGGGTCTCGGGTCGGCCGGGATACCGGTCAACGGCCGCGAGGAAGGCAGGCAACTCCGCCACGGAGAGGGGCCGCTGCTTGCGAGCCGGTGGCATCTCTGACCAGCCCGCGAGCTCGCGGGCCGGGTTGTTCTTCACACGCAGGGTGCGGACGCCGGCGGCAAAGACGCCGGCGAAGGTCTGGCGCGCATACTCCGCGGAACGGGCGCCACGTTCGGCTTTGATCTTCTCCAGCAGGGCGAGCACGGCCGCGGGGGTGATCTCCTCCGCAGGCCGGCTGCCGAAGGCAGCTTCCGCATCCTTCAGCCAGCGGGTGGCGTTATCGTTCCAGGTGTTCGACCGGCGCGCCGCCTTCTCGCCCTTCCACAGCTTCGCCAGCGTCGGGAAGGTGTTCGCGGCCGATTCCCGCGCGAACACCTTCCCCTCCTTCTTCTTCGCTGCGGGGTCGATGCCTTGGGCTACCAGCGCGCGCGCTGCTTCATGCTGGTCTCGCGCGCCCTCGATCCAGATCCCCTCGGGGGTCAGCCTCGATCGTAGCGGAACGTCAGGGTAGCGACCGAGGACCAGAGTGCAGCGCCTCCCGCTGATCCGGTAATCGTAGCGCCAAGACTTGCCCCCCGTCGGGGTGACGAAGAGGTACAGCCCCCCTTGATCCGCAAGCTTGTACGGCTTCGACCCCGGCTTCGCGGCCGCAATCGCCTTATCGGTGAGCATCTCCCAGCCCCGTGACGGTATTTCCGCACCCTTACGGCATACACCCGTCAGGAGGACTGTTCGAAGCCTGGTCTAGCCTGACGGTATTGTGCGAAGCAAGCGCGCTACTTACCGTCAAATATACCGACAGCCGGAGCCGGCTGTCAATGGACTCTCTCGGACGCTACAGGAGAATAACCTACTGAACTACCGTGATTTTATACGGGACAGCTAGACGTTCTCGGACGCTGTCAGCAACCGCTCGACGTAACGGGCGATCAGGTCCACCTCGATGTTGACGCGTACGCCGGGCGCCAGTTCCTTCAGATTCGTCACGGCCAGCGTATGCGGGATGAGATTCACGCCGAAGGTCGAAGCGGACACCTCGTTTACGGTGAGGCTCACGCCATTGATGGTGACCGAGCCCTTGCGTGCAATGAAGCGCGAGAGAGCCACGGGGACCGCAACGGTGAGGCGCCGGCTGTCACCTTCGGCGACGAAGTCCGCCACCGTTCCCACGCCATCGACATGTCCGGTCACGAGATGCCCGCCCAGCCGATCCGACAGTCTCAGCGCCTTCTCCAGATTGACCTCCGTGCCTTGCCGCAGGTCCGCCGTGCAATCCAGTGTTTCCTGCGATACATCCATGGCGAAGGATCCCTTCGCAAGATCGACCACTGTCAGGCAGCAGCCATTCACCGCGATACTGTCGCCGACCGCGACGTCCGCGAGATCGAGCGAGCGCGCTTCGATCGTGACGCGGAAGCCTTTGCTCGCAGGAGCGAGATGAATCACGCGGCCGACGGCTTCGATGATCCCGGAGAACACTAGCTGTTCCTGCCTGCGAGGAACGAGAGCGGCCATTCGATGCGCCGCCGCAGGTGGCGAGAACCCCATGCGTTGACGAGAGGCTCGGCGATTTCGTCACGCGGATCCCTGCCGTGATGAGCTTCGAACCGCTTCGTCGCGGACCAGGTACCCAGATAGGCGAGCAGTTCCTCCGCCGTCCACTCCGCTTGCATGTCGAATGCGGGCAGCGGCACGCGCGCGAACGGAAACGGCAGCGTGCGGTAACCCGACTCGACGAAGATCCGTTCCGGCGGCCAGAACGGACCGACGATCTCCACGTAGTAGCGGTCGATGATGGCGTCGATATCCGGCGCGACCGTGCACCGCCCGTAGCACCAGGCGACGATCACGCCGCCCGTTCGCAACACGCGCCGCACCTCGGCATAAAACCGGTCGAGATCGAACCAGTGCAGGGCTTGACCTACCGCAACGAGATCGACGCTCGCCGCGTCGAACGACGTTGCCTCTGCCGGCTCGACGCGATACGCGATGCGCTCGTGGCGAAACGCGTGGTCGATCTGCGCCGCACTCGCGTCGGTAGCCACCACCCGGTCGAAATGCCGTGCGAGTCCGATCGCGACCTGTCCGTTTCCTGTCGCGCAGTCCCACGCGAGCTGGTGCGATGGCGCGAGCGAGACGAGATGCGCGAACAGCGCAGGCGGATAACCCGGGCGCGAGCAGGCATACGCCTCGGCGTGAGAGGAGAAGTGATCCTTGAAGCCGGTGCCGCTCATGAGGCGAAGCGAGCGACCATGCGCAGATCGGCGCCCACGTGGCGCACGTCGCGGATCGCGAGCGCGCGCCGCTCCCCGAGGTCGTCGAGCGCGGGCAGGTCGAACAGGCCGCGCGCCGCGTCGCCGAGCAGGCACGGCGCGAGATAGAGCACGAGCTCGTCGACGACGCCGGCTGTGAGCAGCGAACCGTTCAGCTTGAAACCGGCCTCGACATGCACCTCGTTCAACTCGCGTCGACCGAGCTCCCGCATCATTCCATCGAGATCGACCTTGCGCACAGCGTTCGGCAAGAGCACCACCTCGGCGCCGCGGTCCTCCAGCGCGACGCGGCGCGCTCGATCGTCGATCGCTGCGAAGACCAGCACGTTGCCGCGCATCATTACCTTCGCATCGGGCGGCGTCTCGATGCGGCTGTCGACCACGATCTTGAGCGGCTGACGCGGCGTGTCGACGTCGCGCACGGTGAGACGCGGGTCGTCGTCGCGCACCGTGCCGAAACCGGTGAGGACCGCGCACGCCCGTGCACGGAAGCGGTGTCCGTCGCGCCGCGCGTCCGCCCCGGTGATCCACTGACTTCTGCCGTTCAGGAGCGCCGTCTTGCCATCGAGGCTCGCGGCGATCTTCATCCGCACCCAGGGACGGCCGCGCATCATGCGCGAGACGAAGCCGATATTGACCTCGCGCGCCTCGGCTTCGAGCACGCCCGCCGCGGTCTCGATGCCCGCCGCGCGCAGCCGGGCGAGACCAGCACCCGCCACGCGCGGATTCGGATCCTGCATCGCCGCGACCGTGCGCGCGACGCCAGCCTCGATCAGCGCATCAACGCACGGCGGCGTCCGGCCGTGATGGCAGCACGGCTCGAGCGAAACGTACACCGTGGCGCCCCGTGCCCGGTCCCCGGCAGCGCGCAGGGCATGAATCTCGGCGTGCGGCTCCCCGGCCCGTTCATGCCAGCCTTCGCCGACGACAGTGCCGTCGCGGACGATCACGCAGCCGACGCGGGGATTGGGCGTCGTGGTGTACAGGCCGCGCTCCGCCAGACGAAGCGCGCGTGCCATGAAGCCGTAGTCCTCGGCCCTCATCGCGGGCGCCGGCGCCGCACCGGCTTCTGCACTTCCTCGATCGCGTCCCTGAAATCTTCCACGTCCTGGAAGCTGCGGTAGACCGATGCGAAGCGGATATAGGCGACCTTGTCCAGCTTGTAGAGCTCGCGCATCACCATCTCGCCGACGCGCCGCGCCTGCACTTCTCGCTCGCCCAGGGACAGGAGTTTCTGCTTGATACGCTCGATCGCCTCGTCCACATGCTCGGCCGGAACCGGACGCTTGTGCAGCGCGCGCGCGAAGCCGGTGCGGATCTTCTGCTCGTCGAACGCCTGCCGCATGCCGTTCTCCTTCACGATCTGCGGCATGCGCAGCTCCACCGTCTCGAAAGTGGTGAAGCGCTTGTCGCACGACAGGCAGCGGCGGCGACGGCGTACGCTGGCGCCGTCCTCCGGCACCCGGGAGTCCACGACCTGCGTCTCCGGGTGACCGCAGAACGGGCATTTCATCGAGAGTCAGGCCGCAGCGCTGCTGAGCGAACGACGGAGCGAGCCGGCGGCGTACACCGGAAACTTGTTGCAGAGGTTTTGGACCTCGGTGGCCACGCGCTTGAGATTGGCCTCGTCCGCGGGCGCTTCCAGCACGTCGGCAATCAGATGTGCCAAGGCCTCCGCCTCCAGTTCCCTGAACCCGCGCGTGGTCATCGCCGGCGAGCCGATGCGAATGCCGGAGGTGACGAAGGGCTTCTGCGGATCGTTCGGAATGGCGTTCTTGTTCACCGTGATGTGCGCCCGCCCGAGCGCCGCCTCCGCCTCCTTGCCGGTGATGTGCTTCGCCCGCAGATCCACCAGCATCAGATGGCAGTCGGTGCGCCCGCTGACGATGCGCAGTCCGCGCTCCTGCAGCACCTTGGCCAGCACCCGCGCGTTGGCAATGACCTGCTCCTGGTAGCGCTTGAACTCGCTCTGCTGCGCTTCTTTGAAGGCTACCGCCTTGGCCGCGATGACGTGCATCAAGGGTCCCCCCTGGATGCCGGGGAAGATCATGCTGTTGAGCGGCTTCTCGAATTCCGCCGCGGACAGGATCAGCCCGCCGCGCGGGCCGCGCAGCGTCTTGTGCGTGGTCGAGGTGGTGAAATGGGCGTGCGCGATCGGGCTCGGATACACCCCGGCGGCAATCAGCCCCGCGTAGTGCGCCATGTCC
>JAEUMX010000083.1 GCA_016791285.1 Burkholderiales bacterium | reverse complement strand
CGCATAGCGATACTTGCGCTGCGTGCGGTCGCCGATGTCCACCGACCAGGTGGCATTGGGCTGCTCCTTCGTGAGCGCGACCGTCTTCCGTTCCTCGCGGTTTCCGTCCTGCCATTGCAGCGCCACGTCGACGAAGGGAGTCGCCGCGAAGTCCACCGCGAAACCGCGCACGATCACCTCGAGCTTGCCCACCGTCGGCAGCTGCGCCCGCGGAATGAACAGCTCCGTGTCGCCGCTGCGCTGCACGCCCGAGGACACGTCGCCCGACGGCGCCGACCAGACGATCTCGTATGCGTAGTCGCGGCGGCCGTCGGCCGCCACGGGAAACTGCACCGCGCTCGCGCCGGGGCTCGTGAAGCTGACCGTTTGCCGCTGCTCGCCGTAGGAGACGGTGACCCTGACCACGGGCGTGCGCGCGAAGTCGACCAGATTGGACAGGATGTTGATGCGAAGCTTCGGCACACCTTTCACCGTGATCAGCACCGCCTGATCACCGGTCTTCGTGGTCCAGGGCGAGGTCTCGTCGCTGCCGCTCTTGTAGGCGACCACCGTCTGGTATTGGAACGTCCGCCGGTTGGGGTCGCGCAGCAGCACCGCCCACTCGGCGAACTGATCGAGCGACTTGAACTGGAACGCCCGGTCGTAGGTTCGGCCGTCGCCGGCGTCGTACTTGAGCGAGACGACCGCCTGTGCGACGTCGCTCCAGTCGCCGGACGGCAGCAGGCTCACGTTGAGCACGTCGGCCTGCGGCGGCGGCACGACGAAGAGCGTGTTGGTGGCGTCGAGCGTGCGCGTGCCGCCGTCGATCACCTTGTCGTCCGCAAGATAGTAGGTGATCGCGGCGGTGATGTTGCCGCGCACCTTGCTCACCTGCTGCTCCCATTTCGCAACGGGATTCAGCTTGGTCAGGGCGAAGCTCTTCTCGACGGTCGCGATGCCGTCCGCAGGCGCTCCGTAGCGGAGCTTGACCTCGGCCGTACGCACCACGTCCCAGTTGAGACCCGCGCCGCTCACTTCGAGGGAGAGCTGCCCGGCGTTGGCGACGGTCACGTTGAGCGAGCGGTTCGTCGCCGTTTCCCACTCCGTGAAGTCGCTCGCGGTGCCATCGTCGTAGATGACGCGGTAGCGGAAGCGGTATTCGCGCTTGCCACCGAGTACGGTGGGATCGAACTTCGCCGGTGCCGTCTCTCCCGAGCGGAAGGTGAAGCTGCCCGGTGTGGTGCGGGTCTGACCGTCGCCGTCGGTGGCGGTGTACTCGGTCTGCACCTCGATCGCCTGCACCGGCTGTTTGTCGAAATCGACCAGCGCCCGCACGGTCACGCCCAGTGAGTCGAACTGGTCCGCCGTCAGCTCGACGACGTGGCGCCGGATCTCCGCGGGGCTCGCCTCCGAGAAGAAGGTTTCCAGGGTGGCCTGGCCGACCAGAGGCCACTCGACGACCTGCGACCGATCGACCTTGATCTGCAGATTCATGGTCGCGGTATTGATGCTCTCGCGCACCTTGTAGCGGGTCTGCGGCGGCCGCCACAGCTTCGCCGATGACACGTGCTTGTCCCAGTTTCCGGTGAGCTGCGCGACCGAGGCGCTCAACTGTGTGCTGACCCCGCCGTAGTTGATGTGCTGGTACAGCGTGACCCGGTGACCCGAGCGCACCCGAACCGAGGAGATCTTGTCGTTGAGCTCCTGACCGACGAAGCTCAGGTCCTCGTTCACTTCGATCGAGCGGCCGGTGTAGTTCGGTCCTTCGTACAGCACCGCACCCCAGCCGGGGTCGCGATCGCGCATCCGCGGATCGTCCGCGTCGAAGTCGAGCTGCTCGCCATCGGTCTCGGCCGGCACCAGGAAGCGCTCGGCGATCATCGTGTCGAAGAGATCCAGCGCATACTGCTGCAGCGCCTGCAGCACGTCGTCCGGCACCGTGGCATCGCCCTTGTCGATCTTGACCTCGACCATGCCCGTCTCGCGCAGCGTGGAGCTGTTGGTGCCGGTCTCGCGGAACGTCTCGACCTCGGCCGGGGTGCAGGGATCGTCGCGATTGGTCTGGGAAATCTTCTTCAGCGTCTGGTGGATGCGCTCGGAGTGTCCCTTGACGTCGATCACGCACGACGGCGTGCGCGCCCACATCTTGAGGTTGTAGATCACCTGCACCGGCGTGAGGTCGACACGCCCGCTGCCGGAGCTGTCGACGAAGAGCTCCTTCATGAAGCCGGCGCCGGTCTCGGTGAGATCCAGATTGAAGACCGCGGTGGATCCGCTCACGAGCGACGCCGGCGCCTCGGCGAACCGCCCCGTCACGAGCAGGTTCGACTGGGTGGTGTGCATCGAGACGGTGCCGCTCGACAGCAACGGATCGACGATCTCGACGATGGGCGCCGTCGCCGCGGCATACTCGGGCAGGCTCGCGTAGCGCGGGTCGGTGCGCCGCCGCGCGTACTCCTCGTGGACCCATTGCTGCAGTTCCCGGCGCGCGAATTCCGCGGCCTCCTCGCTTACCGCGAACTGCACGTCGAAATTCATGAAGCCGCCGCCGCGGGCGAGGGCGGGGTTCGCCTCGCGCGCCTGATCGGAGGTGTGGAAGATCGTGAGCAGGAAGATCGCCTGCCCCTTCTCGTCGCGCCGAATCGTCGGCATCGCCGGGATCAGCGTGAACCTGTTCCAGATACCATCGTCTTGATAGACGGTGAGGTCACCGATTTTTCGGAATGGCGGAATCCGAAGCATGCAACCCTCCTGCCGTCTGCGCGCTGATCGGGATCGAACGGTTCCTCTAAAGCATAGCAAAGAACGGAAGGATTCGAAGTAGATCGGAATGCCTATGCCGAGCCCAGGAAAGGAGGAGTAAATTAGCTTCGCGAAGCGCGCGGTCGGATGACCTTAGACCCTGATCGATGGAGGGGAAAGCAGCATGGCCAGCACATTCGTCGTGGATCGCAATCTCGGTGCAGTGCCCGTCACGCGGCTGCTGGATGTGAGAACGCAGCTGCGCGTGGTCGGCACGTTCGAACAGGCCGTGACGGACGCAGCCGACCGCCCGATTCTGGCGGGCGGGCAGACGCTCGAGCCCGGCGCTCTCTACCCGGCGCAGCGCAATGCCTCGCTGCGCTTCTACCTCCCCCTCTACCAGGTGTCGACGGACGCGCGGGGCCAGCCGGCGGTCGAGCTGCGCTACGCTGCCGAGGAGGCGAACGAAGTGGGCCGGCTCACGATCACGCTCACGTGGACGCTCGGCATGACGGTCGCGCTCGAGAAGCGGGTGATGGATCACATCGCCGCGCTCTCGCTGCGCTATCGGGTGGCGGTGCAGGGCGGCGCCGCAGACGGCGCCGGGGAGATGGGCACACGCGAGCAGACCGTGCCGCTGCAGCCGTTGCAGCAGCTGGGCAATCAGCTCGCGCGCTCGACCACGATCTTCACCGACAAGGCTCTCTTCGACACCGTGTATCAGGCCATGGGCGGCGCGCAGCGCAGCGCGACGCTCGACCTCCAGATCATGGCGCGAGTCGGCATGCGCACTTGGCGGCAGGTGATCGTCGGGCGGCCCGGCATGATCGATCAGGCGAAGGTGCTGGAGGGCCGCGGCGCGCTCTTCACCGACATGGTGCAGCGGGAGAGCTGGTCGACGATGCGGCGCGACGCACTCTCGGGCAGCACGCGGGTCAAGATGATGACGGTGACGCCGGAGGAACAGGTTCGCGTCGAGGCGACGCGTGCGGTCATCGAACGACCGGAGACGCGGCGCATGATGGCCGAGCGCGTCGGCTCGCCGGTGCTGCGCGAGCGCACGGGCGCTCCCCGCGTGGCGATGATGACGCGCCCGGCAAGCGCCGTGCGGCCCGTCGCACCCATCACCGACACGACGCCGGCAGCGGCGACGCTGGCGCAGGCGCGTCTTGACGCGATCGCGGGGCAGCCTCGCGTCACCGCCGCCACGCTGTCGCGCGTGAACGCGCCCAGGCTGTCGCAGGCGGTTGCGGAGAGCGACCTCGAGATCGCCGGCCGCAGGGCAGTCCCGATCCAGGTCGCGCTGGATCGCAGCCGCAGGCCGGCCATCGTCGACGCCACGCTGGAGAACAGGCAGAGCCTGCCGTTCGTGTTCGATCCGGCGCTCAACAAGTCGGTGTTCGCAGTGGAGGGCTTCGATCCCGGCGGCATTCACCTGCTGCTCCCGCTGCGTCTTGCCACCCCGGACGGCTCCACGCACATCGTGTATCAGGACAATCTGATGCGCGATGTGGTCCACGTGACGCCGAGCGAGTTCCGGCTGGAACGCGATCCGACGGCGCCGTTCCTGCCTGCGCTGAGCTTTCTCGCGAGCGAGTTCGGCACTACCGACAACGACGAGGATGCCGATGTGCTGTTTCGCGTGGCGGCGGTCTACCGGCTCGAGCCGTGGCTCGATCCGGACGTGGTCGAGCTCGCGCGCGCCGAGCTGACGCGGCAGGGACTCGTGGCCCGCTTCATGACCAGCGTGTCGCAGGACGCGAAGCTCATGCTCGACCTCGACCTGCTCGGCGCCGCACAGCAGCGTGCGGAGGCGCAGATCGATCCCGATACGGGCATCACCGATACGCTCGATCTCGACCAGGACACGTTCGTGCGCCTGTGGCGCGAGCGACTGGCGAATCCGTCGGGCGGTGGCGTCACCGGCAGGGTCGACTTCCGTCTTTTCGACGGCAGTCCGGCGCAGGTCCCCGTGCGGCTTTCGCTGTGGGAGACCTCGGCGGAGCTCTTCGATGTCTCGTTCGTGGGGCCGGTGCCCGAGCAGCCCGCGTGCTATCGCGTGCTGGTGCGCAATCGCGTCGAGAGCCCGGCCTGGATCACCGGTCTGCCCGCCGAGGCGCTGGCAGGCGGTGGCATCGCCTACGCGAAGGACGTTCAGTCTGTGGTCGGTCAGCTCGTGCAGCCGAAGGAAGCACGCGAGATCGATTACTGCGTCCAGGGGTCGGACGCCCCCGTCGCGGGTTTCGAGCCAACCGTCATCGGCCGCCCGGAGCCCAACCTGGCCGAGCTGCTGAAGCAGCTCATGCTCACGGCGGGTGCCGGTGCCCGCGGCTTCGCGTTGACGGTGAAGGCGGTGGCGGGCGCGTTCGCGGCGCCCGCGGGCAGCGGTGAACCCCTGACCGGCCTGCTGGTCGAGTTCGACGACGGCACCCGGGTGAGCCTCTCCAGCGCCGTGCCGCAGGCGGAGGTGACGCTCGCCGGACGCTTCCTCGACCAGATCCTCGGCACGGCGGACGCGAGCCAGCGCTACTTCTACCGCGTCACCAATCTGCACGCGCGCGGCGAAGGGGCCCGGACGGACTGGCGCGAAGGGCAGGGGACGGCGCCGCTCGAGGTCGGCACCGCGGTGGTACGCCTGGATTTCTGATGCTGGTTCTCGCACGCGCCGGTGACGCCTTTCCCGACGACGCCGACCCGGCGGTCCGCTACCGGTTGCCGGCCGGTCTCGAGCCCGCGCCGGGGCCGGACGGCGTGCCGCAGGCGGTGCTGACCCGCAGCGACGAGGGTGGGCTGCTCCATCTTCGTCTGCGGGCGGTGTGGCCGCAGCTCGCCCCCGGCGAGCGGCCGGTGTCCTTTGCGGCCGGGCGGTTTCGTCTGCTGCTGCAGACGCCGGCGGCGCGCGAATCGGGACAGTGGCACCCGACGCCGATCGCGGGCGACATCGTGGTCGATCGCGGCATCTCGCTCGCCGCGACGGAAATCGCGATCGCACGGCGTCTCGGACAGAGCACGCACGATCTCGTCGACGTCGAAGTCGAACTGGATGTGCGCGGCTTCGGACCGACGTTTCCCTGGCTCGCCGGTGCCGACCGCGCAGTGCTGCGCCCGCGCCTCGCCGCGCTCCTGGGACCTGCGCCGGCAAACTGGGATGCCGTTACAGCAGCGTTTCTCGGGCTCACCGAGGACACGTTCGCGTGGTATCCGCTCGTGCCCGGCGCCATCCGGCCACCGCGCGATGCGGCCCTGATGGCGATCGCGCATCACGCGGCACCTCTCCTGCTCTCCGTGACCGGCGCGGGGTGGACCGTTGCGGACGATGGTCCGGCGCGCCTCGACCTCAATCTCGCCGTGCCGATCGTGCAGAGCCAGTCGATCGGAATGCGCTGGTCCTTCTCGGAATTCCTGTCGCGCGCTGCGGATGCGGGCAGGCATCTCGTGGACGTTTCGGTTCCCGCACCGTTTTCCGCGGCCGAGCTTTGCATCGTCAACGACGTGCCGCTCGCGGTGGACGGCGTGCGCAGCATCGTGGTGGAAGCGCGCACCGGCGGCCCCACCGGTCTGCTGAGCCACGAGTTCCGTCCCGGCGAGCCGGCTGCGGCGCGCCTGCGATTCGTGCGCGAAACAGCGGAGGCGCTCGGCATCCAGTGGCGTGCGCGTGCAACGGTGGTGACTGCGAGTGGTCCGGCCGCGCTCCCGCCGACGGAGTTTCGCAGGTCCGGCCTGATGATCGAAGTAACGCCGGCCGCGCTCGGCCTGAAGCCGTTGCGCTTTCTTGCCGCGCCGGAGGTGTTCGATCACGTGACAGCGCTGCAATTCACGCTCGGGTCGCGCACACTCACGCTGACCCGGGCAGCACCCGAAGCGTGGGCGGTCGGCCGCGAGCCGCCTACGAGCGCGGTCGTGGCGGCGCAGCTTGCGTCGGCCGAGCGCAAATCTCTCGGGACGATGGCGATTGGTCCGCTCGGGCTCAGCGTCGATGCCGCGGCGCTCGGCAGCGGCGAGATCGCTCCCGTCGTCCTCCGGCCTCCGGCCGACCTCGCGGCGCGGGCTGCCTACCTGGCGGTGCAGGTCGAAGGCCACGGCTGGCGCACCGTCGAGGCGGGCACGGAGCTCAGCTTGCCGTGCCGGCGCGCGAGCCGGATCGAGCCGACGCGGCTGCGCTATCGCACGCGCCATGTCCCGCGCCGCGACGGCGGCGCGACGGGCGTGATGACCGAGTCGGCCTGGCGCGAGGCCGCGGGGGATATCGTCGCGCTGGAGCTCTAGCGTTGCTGGCGCTGCCGATCCTGACGCCCTCCGGTCTGATCGCGATCGACGACGACAGCATACCGGACCGGGTCTACGTGGCATTGGCGCGACCGCGGGTGGCGCGGCGTTCCGACGGCAGCTCGCGGGTGCGACTGGTGCGCTGGACCCGACAATCCGGTTCTGCCGATCCGGCTGCCGTCGGCGCGCGGCTCACGCTCGACGTGGAGATTCAGCCCACCGCGGACGAAATCGCGGCCGCGGGTCTCGCGGGTCGCGACGTGCAGCCGCTGCCCTGGGCCGATGCGAGTGTGCGACTCGAAGGTCCGCAGTTCGATCCCGTCGTGGCGCCGGTCGCTGTTGCGCTGGGGACGGTCGCCGCGGTGACGGTCGATCTGCCCGCCCTCGCCGCGGGGATCCTCGCGCCGCTGCTGCAAGCCGCAGCGGTCTCGCCGCTGCAGGTCACGTGGTCGGGCCATGTACCGCTGCGTCTGCCGCCGGCCGAGGTGATCGCAACGGCAGATGTCGCGGAACTGCGCCGACGCATCCGGATCGTCGACGGCGAACGGGAGCTCACGATCACGCGCTCGCTCATCGACGCGAACGCGCATATCGAGATCCGCGGCGTCGCCAATCCCGATCTGGAGCGGGCCTTGCGCGACTGGGTGCTCGATGAGCTGGCTGCGCGCTTCCGGGAAGGTCGCAGCATGAGCGTGCACGCTGCTGCCTCCGACATCGTGCGCTGGCCCATCCTGCTCGCCACCACGCTCGATGATTTCGTGCCTGCGGCCACACGGGGCGGACTGGTCGAAACCCTGATTCTCACGGACGACGAGATCGGGCGTGCGCCTGCGATCGAAGTGCGCGCCCTGGCAAGTTTCGGGGACAGGCTCGAGCGCGTCGATGTGCAGATCGAGCGCATGGCCGGCGGAGCAGCGGTCGAGCTGGCGCTGACCGATGCGGCGCCGCGGGTCGTTCCGCTCGGTACCCTCGACTTCCGTTGGCGCCACCGCGCGAAGCTTGCCGGTCTCCCGTCGGGGGACTGGAGCAGCTGGCAGGACAGCCGCGGCGTATCCGGGCTGCTGATCCCCGTCTCCGTGCCCCGTGCCCTCGAAATCGAAGTGCTGGCGGCGGGCCTCGACTTCGCCCGCCGCTGGGCGTCGGTGCGCGTGGTACTGGAACACACGCCGCCGGGTGGTCCCGCGACCTCGCAGGCGGTCGAGCTGGACGCAGCTCGCCCCGGCGCGCGGTGGACGCAGCCGCTCGACGGCGTTCGTGGACCGGTGCGCGCGCATGCGACGTTCGTCTCTCGCCAGGGACGAATCGTCGAGCAATCGCTCGGCGACGTTGCGAACGATCAGGTGATCGTGACGGATCCGCTCGATCGTCACCGGGTGCGCGTTGCGCTGGTGGCTTCGGGCAGCGGCTGGAACGAGGTGGCGCTCGCGATGGTGGATCTGCGCTATGTCGATGGCACGTACACGGTCGACGAGACGGTGGAGCTGCGCACGACGACCGACTTCGTGGAGTGGGAGGCGCCCGCGCGCGCCGACGGACCGCAGTCGGTGCAGTGGCGCTGTCACGCGAGCTTCAGGGACGGGCGATTCGAATCGGGTGCGTGGCAGACGGCCGCACCCGGTGTCGTGCTGGTCCGCATCGACGGTGTGCCGCGGCGACGCGTGCAGGTGCTGCCCGTATTCTTCGACACCAGCGCCACGCGGCAGGGCGTCGTGCGTTTGCGCAGCGGCTCGCAGGTCGAGACCGTCGTCATCTCCGATCGGACGCAGCGTACGGTGACACTGGGGCCGGGTCCGTTCACGTGGACCGTCGCCTGGACGGCGGCAGACGGCACGGAGCTGCCCGAATCCGCGCCGCAGAGCGGCGACGATGTGATCGTCCTGCCCGCCTTCCGCGGTGCCTGACAGCCCGTCAGGACGCTAGTCTGCAACGTAGGGATTGGTGCGCCGCTCCTCGCCGAAGGTCGAGGTTGGACCGTGTCCCGGCAGGAACGTCACGTCATCGCCCAGCGGCCAGAGCTGTTCCTTGATCGAGCGGATCAGCGTGTCGTAGTCGCCGCGCGGAAAATCGGTGCGGCCGATGGAGCCCGCGAACAGAACGTCGCCGGTGATGGCGAGCTGGTCCGCGGGCGAATAGAAAACGACGTGTCCCGGCGTGTGTCCCGGCACGTGGCGCACTTCCATCTCCACGTTGCCGAAGCGCACCGTGTCGCCACCGGCGAGCCAACGCTGCGGCGTGAACGGGCGCACCGGCCGGAAACCGAACATCATGGCCTGCTGCGGCAGCGCGTCGATCCAGAACTTGTCGTCGCGGTGCGGTCCCTCCACCGGCACGCCGAGACGCTCCGCGAGCTCGGACGTTGCGCCGCAATGGTCGATGTGGGCGTGGGTGAGCAGGATCTTCTCCACCGTCGCACCCGATTCCTCGACCGCTCTCATGATGTCGTCGACGTCGCCGCCGGGATCGACGATCGCCGCGCGGTTCGTCTCTTCGCACACGAGCAGCGAGCAGTTCTGCTGGAATGACGTGACGGGGAGGATGGTGGCTTTCATGGGGGTTGGATGAGAGTCGGCACTGTACCTGCGGCACCGGGAGCGCGTGCTACGGTCGCGGCGTCGGCGTCCGCCGGCCCTGCCCGAACAGCACTGACCGCGATGCATCCGTCACGGCCGGCGCCTGGTTGATGCGCTCGGCGATCGCGTAGGCGCGTTGCGTCGCGGGGCGGGCCTCGATGGTCTCGAACCATCGCTTCACGTTCGGATACGTCTCGATATCCACCCGCTGTCGCCGGTGCGGGACGATCCACGGGTAGCACGCCATGTCGGCGATCGAGTATTCGCCGGCGATGAATTGGCGGTCGGCGAGCCGCTTATTGAGCACGCCGTAGAGCCGCTCGGCTTCCTTCACGTAGCGCTCGATCGCGTAGGGCAGAGGTTCCGGCGCGTACTGCACGAAGTGGTGGTTCTGCCCGAGCATCGGTCCGAGCCCGCCCATCTGCCAGAACAACCATTCCACGACCTCGATTCGCGCCCGAAGGTCGGTGGGCAGGAAGCGCCCGGTCTTCTCGGCGAGGTACTGCAAAATCGCGCCCGATTCGAAGACGGAGAGCGGCGCGCCGCCGTCGGCCGGCGCATCGTCCACGATCGCGGGGATCTTGTTGTTGGGCGAGATCGCGAGGAAAGCGGGTTCGAACTGCTCGCCAGCGGAGATGTTCACGGGTCGGACCGTATACGGCAATCCGGTCTCCTCCAGGAACATCGTGATCTTGTGTCCGTTCGGGGTCGTCCAGTAGTAGAGGTCGATCACGTTCTTCTCCCGGGTCTCAAGCTGCCGGATGCCCCTCCCCGGTCCGCAGCATCTGCACGAGCGTCATCAGCTCGTGCGGGTTGAGATCCGAAATCGCCCAATGGACCATGCCATTCTTGGCCCAACGCACGAGATGGAAACCCTGACGGGACTGGGTTTGCACTCCGGCTTCACGTTCAGCGCTCGACGGCCAACAATACATATTGATCACGTGCTGGCGGTGACGGTAGACCAACGCTGCAACCGGCCGGCGATCGAGGTAATCGAGCCTGCCTCCGACCAACGGAAAGCCCTGCGCGGTAAAGTCGCTTACCCTCGGGGAAAAGTCCAGCTTGCCGCTGAACCATGGTTTCACGGTGTGCTGGTCGGACGATGCGACGTCGGCGATATTGCTTGCCATGAGCGAACGCACATGGCTCGAAACCACCTCCTGGGCGAGAAGATCATCGGCCGACGGCACCGCCAGGTAGAGGCTGATACTCCAAACCAATGCGAAGGCGGATGCGAGCACTGCACCGGCGTTGAGCCAGCCCCAGGGCCACGTCGATTTCCCGCGCCGTTTCGGCTGCGGCGCTTCATGCGGCAACGCAGACAGAATGCGTCGTTCCAGATGACCGGGAGCCGCGAAATAGGTCGCGTGCTTCTTCACTGCCTCACGCAGCGCACGCTGTCGCGCGAACTCTCCCCGGCAACCGGAGCAGTTCTGCATATGTCGGTCGATCTCTATGGCTTCGCGCAAACCCAGCTCCCTATCTGCGTGGGCCGGCAGCAGGTTCCTGGTCTCTTTGCATTCCATTGCGTATCCCGTTGTCGATTCCTTTCAAGCACTCGCCCAACAGTCTGCGGGCCCGTGCGAGCCGGGACATAACTGTTCCCATGGGGATGCCCGCAACACTCGAAATCTCCTTGTAAGACAGATCCTCCAGCTCCCGCAGAACGAGCACTTCCCGAAACTCTGCCGGCAGCATCTCCAGCGCCCGGTTCACCAGTCCTCTGTCGTCGTCGCGCGCCAGGATCGCTTCGGGATTGCTGTCTGGCGGACTCAGAACAGTGACGGTCGCACTCGCCTGCAGACTGTGAAGCTCCTCGTCGAAAGGGACGCTCTGCTCATGCCCACGATTCTGTTGCAGCCAAGTGTAGGCCGCGTTTCTGACGATTGCCAGGAACCACGCCCGCGCATCCTCGCCGTGGAAACCATCGAAGAACCTGAACGCCCGCAGGCTGGCCTCCTGCACGATGTCCTCGGCGTTGTGATCGTTGCGGCACAGCCAGCGCGCCAAGTTGTAGGCCGCGTTCAGGTGCGGCAACACCACCTGTTGGAAGCGGTTGGCTGTGTTCGGCTTGGTCAATGACTCTCCTGTCTCCGTCTTCGGCATTACCGATCACGAAGCCACTTTATTCCCGGTTCGCAACGAAATCCGTGCCGGGAATATCTGCCGCACGAGGAAAGTCATGCAGGGTGCGAACGCCATGCTGGCGTCTGCCTCGATCATCCACCAATTTAGGAGACCGACCATGAACTCGAAGTCCGCAATCGCGCTGACCACTGCGCTCAGCACATTCCTTCTCGCCGCGCCCATCGCTTCGCACGCGGAAAGCCAAGACGAGTGGCTCTTGCGCCAGCTGCGAATCACCGACGGCTATGCGCCATCCGACAGCGTGCAGGGGGAGCAATACGCCGTCGCAACGAAACCCGCTGGCGCGCGACCGGCCGTCATCGGAGACCGCACGCAATCGGAATGGTTCACGCGGCAACTGCAGATCAGCGACGGCTATGGGCCGGTGAACTACGTGCCAGGGGAGACACGTGCCGTTGCATCCGAATCCGACGTGATCGCAGACCGCGCCCAATCGGAATGGCTCACGCGGCAACTGCAGATTAGCGACGGCTATGGGCCAGTGGATTACGCGCCGGGGGAGACGCGTGCCGTTGCGTCCGAACCTGGCGGCGCGAGATCGAAGATCTCGGCGTCCTTCTGAGATATCCGAACCCCAGTCACCTTTGCACTCGGACGCCCGGGAGGGATTCGTTCCTCCCGAAGCGCTGGTGAGGTTTCCGCGCTCCGCGCTCAGCCGGGTCTTCCGCTGCCGAAAAACGGCGTAGCGTGAATAAGCCCTCGCCCGCGTCCGGTATATGCGCGTATACGCAGTCCCGTCTTCACCGCAAGGAGCGTCAAATGAACATATCCGACCCTGGCCACAATCCCGCCCGCCGTCGAGCATTGAGCTGTCTCGCCGCCTGGACCGGCGCCGCCATCGTGTGGACGGTTGCCGGCGGCGTGCCACGCGCGCTCGGCGCGACCAACGCGGGTACCCCCAAGGCGGCCGCCAAGCATGCGCTGACCTTCGTGCAGATCAGCGACACGCACATCGGCTTTCGCAAGGAAGCCAATCCCGACGTCGTCGGCGGCCTGCGCCGCGCCATTGCCGACATCAATGCGCTCCCGCAAGCGCCGGCCTTCGTCGTGCACACCGGCGACGTGAGCCATTTGTCGAGACCCGAGGAATTCGCTCAAGCGCGCGACCTGCTGCGGGAAATTCACGTCGATCGGGTGCACACGATACCGGGCGAACACGACACGATCGATGAAGGCGTCAACGGCTATCTCAACTTCTTCGATCACGATGGTAACGGCAACTCGTGGTACAGCTTCGATCAGGGCGGCGTGCATTTCATCGCCTTGAACAACGTCCTCAACTTCAAGATGGGCAAGTTGGCAGCGCTCGGAGACGAGCAGATTGCCTGGATGAAGAGCGACCTCGCGCGCGTCTCTCACTCGACGCCGATCGTGGTGCTCGCGCATATTCCCCTGTGGACAATTTGGGAACCCTGGGGCTGGGGCACGGCCGATTCCGCACAGGCGCTGGCGCTTCTGCGTCCGTTCGGATCGGTCACGGTGTTGAACGGACATATCCATCAGGTGCTGCAGAAGGTGGAAGGCAATGTCGCCCTACACACCGCGATGTCGCTCGCCTACCCGCTGCCCACACCCGGGCAGGAAGGCGTCTGCGAGCCCGGACCGGTCAAAGTGCCGGCCGGTGAACTCGGGAAGCTGCTCGGTACGCGCCAGATCACCGTTGCGCGCGGACGGCGCGAGCTCGCGCTGATCGACCGGCCGCTTGCTGGCTGACTTTCATAAAGGAGGGCAATATGAGCCACCCATCATTTCGCGCCGCGATCCGCTCGCTTCACGCCTGCGCCGCTCTTGCGCTGTTCATCGTCGCATCCTTCGTGGCGCCTGCGACTTTCGCAGCGGGGGCATCGTCGGCGTCGAGCGTCGATGTCGATATCACAAAGTTCGCGTTCGCCCCGCAGGAAATCACGATTGCGCCCGGCACCAGGATCACCTGGACCAACCGCGACGAGGCGCCGCATACCGTAACCAGCAACGACAGGAGCTTCACTTCGAAAGGTTTGGATACCGGCGACAAGTTCGAGCATACTTTTGCCGCCGAAGGCGACTTCACTTATATCTGCACGTTGCATCCCTTCATGGCTGGGGTCGTGCACGTGCGCGAGCAATGACCGATGGCGGTCTTGGCTGCACCATCGGGCGCAAGACCGCTACTCAAACCCCCTTCCGGATTGCCATGTCGCATCACATTCGAGTCGCGAGACCCGTCGGCGATCTCGCGCGCACCACAGAGATGTACCGTCGAGGCCTCGGTCTTCGCGTCCTTGGGGCCTTCGAGAACCACGACGGGTTCGATGGCGTCATGCTCGGTGCCGCTGGCTCTGGCTATCACTTCGAATTCACTCACTGCCGCGCCCGACCAATTGCGCCAGCGCCGACGCCTGAAGACCTGTTGGTGCTCTACATACCATCGGCGGTGGAATGGCAAGACGCTGGCGCGAGCATGTTGGCTGCCGGGTTCAAGCGGGTCGAATCGTTCAATCCTTACTGGGAAGCTCGCGGCCGCACATACGAAGATCCGGATGGCTATCGCATCGTCCTGCAGCAGGCGGAGTGGGGAGATGTCGAGCAGCCTTGAGACGTTGCACTCCTCTAGGAGGTAGGGCGATCCCGATCCGGGAGCAAGTATCCTTGTCGTCGGGCGCGCGCGCATCCCGGGGCGGCGAGCCGTTTCCTTTACAGCCCTACGGCCCCTCCGTATAATCCGCGCCTTGCTCCGTGGGGGTATAGCTCAGCTGGGAGAGCGCTTGCATGGCATGCAAGAGGTCAGCGGTTCGATCCCGCTTACCTCCACCACTCACGCGGTAATCGGTCCCCATCGTCTAGAGGCCTAGGACATCGCCCTTTCACGGCGGTAACCGGGGTTCGAATCCCCGTGGGGACGCCAAGAAATCAATAAGTTAGCGTCAGGCGCCTCCCGCCGTACGGAAAAATACGGAAATTCGGTGACAAAAAAAGCCGGGCACATGGCAGGGATTTGGTGGACCGCGCAGCCTCGTTCATGGCAAAGGTTATTGAGCCGAAGAGCGCGCGGCCCGCGCGCGCGAACATGAGTCGTCCTTAACCACGCCGCTCGCGTCCAGCCCTGGACCGATTGCCGTGTGCCCCCCGGCCGAACTGATAGATGTGATCGTGCGCCGTCCCGGGCACGCGCATCGGTCCATAAAGCCGCTGCGGGTCGAGTTTTCGCGCGTCCCGCCGGCATGTTGCGGGGTCGATGGTGCGGTCCTTATGCGCCCATTGTCGGCGCATCAGCGCGCAGGCAAGCGCCATCGGCACGAACGTCCAGGTCAGGTATCCCGCCCGCGCTGCGCGCTCGATCACGTCCCCGTCGGCCTCCTGGCCCACGCTGAGCGGTTGCCCGGCGATGATGTAAGGGTTGACGCCGAAATCCACCGACACGCCGTGGCGCGGCTC
>JAEUMX010000080.1 GCA_016791285.1 Burkholderiales bacterium | reverse complement strand
TCGCGTTCGACCGACTTGAACTGGACGCATGGGCGGATCAATATAAGGCCCGCAACGGGCGTCCCGCTCAAGTGAAAGGAGAATCGATATGGGACGCAAGAGGACCCCGGGTCTCTACAAACGTGGCGGCATCTGGCACGTCGACAAAAGCATCAACGGGCGGCGAATTCGCCAGAGCACTGCAACGGCTAGCCTCGAAGAAGCCGAACGCTTCCTCGCCCGGCTCGCAGAAGGGATCCGGCAAGCAAGCATCTACGGAGTAAGGCCCACGCGAACGTTCGAGCAGGCGGCCGCAAAGTTCGTTCTGGAAAACCAGCACAAGCGCAGCCTCGGCAGCGATATCGGACGTTTGAAGCTACTCATGCCTTGGATCGGTCAGCTACCGCTGAACAAAATGCATAGTGGAACGCTGCAGCCTTGGATCGAGGAACGGCAGCGGCAAGGGGTCGCTGCGGGTACCATCAACCACGGCCTCAAGGTCGTTCGCCGCATCCTCAACTTGGCGGCTCATGAGTGGATCGATGAGAACGGGCTGAGTTGGCTTGCCACAGCACCGAAGATCAAGCTGCTGCCCGATACGGAGAAGCGGCAACCCTATCCGCTGAACTGGGACGAGCAGGCGTGCTTGTTCAAGGAGCTGCCGCCCCATCTCGGGCCGATGGCGCTGTTTGCCGTCAACACGGGGTGCCGCGACGGCGAAGTCTGCGCGTTGCGCTGGGACTGGGAAGTGCAGGTGCCGGAGCTGGGCACGTTCGTGTTCATTGTTCCAGGACGCCTTGTAAAGAATGGGGATGATCGGCTGATCGTGCTCAATCGCATCGCCAAGTCGGTCGTCGAGGCGCAGCGAGGCAAGCACGCAACCCATGTATTTACATATAAGGGCCGGCCGACGACCCGCATGCTGAACAAGGCGTGGCTGCGCGCGCGAGAGGCCGCGGGACTACCGCAGGTACGAGTCCACGATTTGAAGCACACGTTCGGTCGGCGCCTGCGCGCGGCCGGTGTGAGCTTCGAGGATCGGCAGGATCTGTTGGGTCACCGTTCATCGCGGATCACCACCCACTACTCCGCCGCTGAGCTGTCGAAGCTCATCGAGGCGTCGGATCGTGTGTGTGAATCCACTGAGCGGCGGCCCGAGCTCGTGGTCTTGCGGCGGCGAAACGCGGCGTAGCTCCCGCAAAATCCCCACAATGGTTTCTTGTGGGCTTGCGGAAGTAAGGTAAGTGATTGAAACGATGGTGGCCAAGGGCGGAATCGAACCACCGACACAAGGATTTTCAGTCCTCTGCTCTACCAACTGAGCTACTTGGCCGTACCCGAGGGAAGCGGTTCCGACGCTAATCGGTCGTCACCACCTACGACACGTCGTTCACGAGGGCCATGGGCGCGTCGAAGGGTGCGGATATTAGCATCGCCCACGGCCACGGAACAAGCGGACCTAGGGGGGCGTGTCGGCTTTTCGCTGATACGCCTCCACGATCTGTGTGCAAAGTGGATCGCCCTGGTACTCGCCGAGACACATGCCGAGCTTCGCGCTGCCTGATACGAACCAGACGACGGTTACGAGCAGCACCGCCACGAAACCGATGTGCCGGTCCAGCACGACCTTGGGCGTGAACGTCCGTGTCAGCTTCATCACCGGCAGGGTCAAGCCCTGAAAGAGCTTGTAGACGAAGTTCTGGTTGCGTCGCGCACCCATCAGCAGATACAGGATGCCTTGGCCGACGAGCGACAGGCCGGCGATCTCGGCGAGCGCCTTGAGGATGGAAGCCAGGAGCAGCATGCGATGGAGCGCGGCCAAAGCCGCAGATTGGTGGTCGTCGTCGAGCAAGAAAGAAAAAGGCCTCCGGAAGACTCCCGGAGGCCTCGACTGTTGCGCTGGGCGTTAGTGTGCGATTGCGCCTTCGGCAGCGATGCCCGTGTTCTGACGCACGTACAGCTCGTCCCACATCTCCTCGGCGCGCCGGTCGCGGTAGAGAAGCGAACCGATGATCACGCAGAGGAAGCCGAGCGGAATCGAGATGAGGCCCGGGTTCTTCAGGTTGAAGAGCGGTTTCTCGAGGCCCACGAGGCTAGTGCGGTCGTCGCCGAGCTTCGCGATCGTGTCCTGCGCCGCCGCCTTCGCCTTGTCCTGCGCGGCGATCGCCTTCTTGAGCTTCTCCTGAGCGGCAGGATCCGTCGCGGCAGCGAGATCGGCGTTGGCCTTGGCGATCCTCTCGTCCGCCACCTTGATCGCCTTCTCGTTGGTTGCTTTGATCGCGAGCGGATAGGTCATGTTGGGCGACACGAGCACGAGCGCGATTGCCGAGACCGCGCCCACGATCATGCCGAGCACGATGCCGCCGGTGTTGCACTTCTTCCAGTAGAGCGTGAGCAGGACGCACGGCAGATTGCTCGACGCCGCGACCGCGAACGCCAACGCCACCAGGTGCGCGACGTTCTGGCCCTTGGCTGCAATCCCGATCACGATGGCGACGATGCCGACGATGATGGAGGAAACACGCGCGGCCCGCACTTCCTCTTCCTGGGTCGCGTGCTCACCCTTGATCACGCCTACCCAGATGTCGTGCGACATCGCCGAGGCCGACGCGAGCACGAGACCCGCCACCACCGCGACGATGGTCGCGAAAGCGACCGCCGCCACGAACGCGAGGAAGAAGTTGCCGAGCATCGAGTCCGCGCCGCCGCCCAGGTACTGCGCGAGCAACGGAGCAGCCATGTTGCCGCCCTTGTCCATGGCGATGATGTTGGCCGGCCCGATGTTGATCGCGGCGCCGTTGCCGAGGAAGAGCGTTATGACGTAGAAGCCGCCGATGATGGCCATGGCCCAGATCACCGAAACGCGTGCGTCCTTGGCCGTAGGCACGGTGAAAAACCGCATCAGGATGTGCGGCAAGCCCGCGGTGCCGAGCACGAGTGCCATGCCGAGCGAGATCTGGTCGATCGGATCCTTGAGCAGGAGCCCCGGCTCTAGGAAGCGCTGACCGAGCTGCTCGGGGGTCATGTTCGTCGCCTGATCGCCGATCAGGGACGCCACTCGCGCCTGCACCTTCGCATCGCCCACGACCGCCTCGAGGAACCCGGGGAAGGTGAACCCGTAGGGCGCCCACGTGAGTATCACGAGCAGAATGGATGCAGTCACGAGCAGCACTGCTTTGATGATCTGCACCCACGTCGTCGCGACCATGCCGCCGAACAGCACGTAGGCGAGCATCAGCACGCCCACGGCGACAACGGAGACCTCGTAATCGATGCCGACCAGTGTCTTCACGAGCACGCCGCCGCCCACCATCTGCGCCGTCAGGTAGAAGATCGAGACCACGATGGTAGACACCGCGGCCATGGTCTTCGCCGTCTTCGGATTGTTCCTGAAGGCGAGAATATCGCCCAGGGTGTACTTGCCGATGTTCCGGCAAGGTTCGGCGATTACGAGCAGCACCGTGATGTAGGCGACGAGCCAACCTACGGAGTACATGAACCCGTCGTAACCGTAGAGCGAGATGAGGCCCGCGATGCCCAGGAACGACGCGGCGGACAGGTAGTCACCCGCGATCGCCCACCCGTTCTGGATGCCCGACACCGAGCGGCCCGCGGCATAGAACTGTGATGCGCTCTTCACGCGCTTCGCGGCGAGGTAGGTAACGAACATGGTGAGCGCGATGATGGCGCCGAATACCGCGAACGTAAGCCACTTGAACCGGTCGGCCACGGCGCCCTCGGCCGCGAAGGCGGCCGAACTGAACAGGGCCAGCGCGAGGCCGGCCGGCAAACCGAACTTGAGTGCCTTTGTCATTTGGCGGCTCCTATCAGGCCAGAGCGTTTGACCAGGTCGACCGTCATCGCATCGAACTCGTTGTTCGCACGCCGCGCGTAGATCCAGGCGATACCCCAAGCGACGACGAACTGCGAAAGCGCGAACAGGAGCCCGAAGTTGATGGGACCCCAGATCTTCTTGGCGTACAGCTGGGGGAAGTAGCCCGCGCCGATCGGCAGCAGGAAGTAGTAGACGACCGAAAAGATCATCAAGCTCCAGAGAAACGTCGATTTCTTCCTGTGCAGATCCTGGAACCGCGGGTCCGCGTCGATGGCGGCCCAATTGATGGCTGGCTTGGACATGACACCTTCCTCCTATTGAAAAGCCATTCGGCCCGGAGCCGACCGGGGATATTGGTTTGTGAGCAACCAACCGACAAACGGCTACCTCGCCAAGGTGACCCTTGCGCGGCACGGTGCGCAGTATAACTCGCCCCGGAAAGCAAAAACATAAGGGTTTCCCCGCACTGCTTCCCCTCTCTGGCTTACTCGTACGCCGCGAAGATCGGTGGCCGCAGCCGCTTCCCCGGCGACACTTCCTTAAAATCGGTAGTACTTCTCCAGAAACCCCTGGACATCCCTGGCCTGTTTCAGCGCCTCCTTCAGGAAACGACGGTCCAGGTGATTGAGACTGTAAGGGTTGATGCGGTTGGAACTCGGGACATTGAGCAGGAGCTGCTTCCGGTGCTGCCGCAGCCGCAGCTGCTGGATATGGTGGAGCGCGTCGGTCCAACCCTCGATCCGCGCAGGCGCGAGACCCAGCTTGCCAGCAGACTTCGCGAACCGGTGCACGGTGCTCGTCTCGTGCACCTGGGCGGACAGGCCGAAGATGCGTGCTGCATCGACGAAGATGGCCACGCCGTTCACCTTGAGGTCGATGCTGGGCGGCTCGTCGCCGTCGGCGCTCTGGACCGTGAAATCGCGGAAGAAACCGAGCGGTGGGCGGTTGCCCAGGGCATTCTCGGCCATCTTCTTCAGGAACAGGCGGTTGACCCTCACCAGCCCGTCGAGCGAGCCGCGCAGTTCCTCGACCAGATGCTCGGCGCCGTGCAGGGCGCGGAAATCGAAAAAGATCGTGGCATTGAGGAGCTCCGGCGCCGAGCCGCGATGGATCCACGTGGCGAAGCGATTCTTCCACTCCTCGAGCGACAGGCACCACTGCGGGTTGCCGGCCATGATTCCGCCCTTGCACAGCGAGAATCCGCATCGCGCGAGGTGCTGGTTGATGCGCTGCGCGACCGGCAGGAACCGCTGACGGGTGTCCTCCGCCGTGGCGCCTTCGGGGTGCGAGAAGATGATGCCGTTGTCTTGGTCCGTATAGAGGGTCTGCTCGAAGCGACCCTCGCTGCCCATCGCCATCCAGCACCATTGCACGCCGTCGGACGCGACGTGCTCGAACTCGATGTCGATGATGCGGGCGGTGAGCATGTCGTTCAGGGTGGAGATGAACCGCGTGATCTGCTCGGCGCCGATGCCCTGGTCGACCATACCCTGGGCGAGCTGCCTGATATCGCCGGATACTTGCACCACCTCGTCTATCGTCGTGGCCTGGCGGATGTTGCTGCCGATCGCCCGCAGTCCGATCTGCTGCAGCGTGAAGAGATCGCGTTCGGAGACGACGCCGACGAGCTTGCCGTCCCTGACCAGCGCCACGTGGCGGATGCGGTTCTGCTCCATGGCGAGCGCTGCTTCGAACGCGGGCGCATCGGGCGACAGGCCGATCACGCCCGGGCGCATCACTTCGGCTACCGGCCGGGCGAGCGCCGCGGTCTCCAGCGGAACGTTTCGCAGCAGATCGTAGAGGGTGAAGATGCCGAGCGGCCGGTCATCGCTGTCGCACACCAGCATCGAGCCGACATCCTGGGCTTTCATGAGGTCGACGACTTCGGCGAGCGGCGTATCCGGGGTGCAGCGCACCGGCGCTCGCCTCGACAGGGTGAACAAGGGGCTGCCGAGCGGCTGTTGCGTGGCCGTGGCCACCGGGACGGACGGCATCAGGTCCATGTTGCCGCAGGCCCGGCGCTTTCCAGTTTGACGTTGCGTCGCGTCATCAATGTCGTCGAGGACGTCCGCCGGGCGAGGTGAAAGGGGTGTCCGACTCAAGTGCGAAGCTGGCGCGCCCGACACGATTCGAACGTGCGACCCCTGCCTTCGGAGGGCAGTACTCTATCCAACTGAGCTACGGGCGCCTAACTGTTTCTAAGTTTAGTGTTTTTCGCCAGCGGCGTCCACGCATCGCGGTTTTCCGGCCTGAGGGTTGCCGTTATAATCCGCGCTCACCCCGCCCGCCGCGTCGCGGTTACCCAAGGACCCGCCCAATGAGCGAGATTCACCTCGAAGAACATCACAGCCCCATCAAGACGCCGCAGCAGCTGATCGCCGCGGTCGTCCTGGCGTTCGTGGTCCCAATCGCCATCATCGTCCTGTTGACGCAGTTCCTGACCCTGGGCATCAAGCTCGATCCGGATAGTCCGCTGATGATGGAAGAATACGTGGCGGAACGCCTGCGGCCGGCGGGTCGAGTGGTCGTCGCAGAGGCGAAGGGCGGGGCGCAGGC
>JAEUMX010000064.1 GCA_016791285.1 Burkholderiales bacterium | reverse complement strand
TTCGGCCAGCTCGACTGGTTCAACTGGGGCACTTTCAGCGAAGTCCGCATCGCATTCGACGGCCGGCGCGCCGACGTCGTTCGGCCGCAGAAGTATCGCAACGCCTGGGCCGCGTCCTTAGGCGCTGACTACGCGATGTCGAAGGAGCTCGTGCTGCGCGGCGGCGTCAGGTTCGACCAGACTCCGACCGTCGATGGCTCCCGCGACACCATCGTGCCCGATGCGAACCGATTCTGGATGGGGGTCGGCGCCACGTATCGTCTGTCGCCCAGGTCGAGCATCGATCTCGCCTTCACGCACGTGTTCTTCAACAGCGCCGAGGTCGACGTGACGCGCAGCTTTCCCGAGCTCGGCAGCACGGTACGCACCCGAGCCCAAGTCGATACGCATGTCAACACGCTCGCAGCGAGCTTCAATCATGCGTTCTGAGCGCGCGAGGCCGGGGCGGCTTGCCATGTCATCGTGCTGGCGAGGTGCCGAACGGAGCATATGCAAATGACGGAAACCGTCAGGGCGGATCGGGTGAGGGTCGTCATCGTCGGCGGCGGCTGCGCGGGCATGGCGGCCGCCTGGCAGCTCTCGCGGCTGCCCGGCTACGACGTGCATCTCTACGAACGCAGTTGGCGCCTGGGCGGCAAGGGAGCGTCCGGTCGCGACGAACATGGCCGGATTCTCGAACACGGCCTGCACATCTGGCTCGGCTTCTACGAGAACGCCTTCCGCATGATGCGCGAATGCTATGCCGAGGTCGAGGCGAGAGGCTGGGGTCCCGCGCGGCAAGAGCCGCGGGACAGGCTGCCCCACGGCTCGATCGACGAGGCCTTCTTTCCCGAGCCGCACGTCGGGGTCGCCGGGCACAACCGGGCGCACGAGTGGGAGGTCTGGAGCGGCCATCTCCCGCCGATGAAGGGGCGGCCGGGCGACCCGATCGATCCGGAGTCGAATCCGTTCACCCTGGTGAGCTATCTCGCGCGCTGCTTCCATCTCATCAAGACCCTGATGCTGAGCGTGGTCGGCCCCCCCGGCGGCGACGTGCCGGGCCAGCCACGGCCTGAGGAACGCTCGCACAGCGACGAGGCGGTCGAGCTCGATTTTTCCTTCGATGCCGCGCGCTCGCCGCGGGTCCTCGTCGAGCGCATGGCGCGCATGCTCCGGGGCGGCGTGCTGACGACGGCCGCCGGTGTGCTGCAAGGCGTGACCATACTCGAGGACTGGCTGCGCACGTTCAAGCTCGCGCCGCAGGCGGCGGGCACCGTGTTCGAGTTCGTCGAGGCGGTCGCGGCGCAAACGCGCAAGCTCCTGGACGACGTCGTCGCGGTGGATGAGCGGCTGCGCTGGAAGACCGAGCTCATCGACATCGTCATCACGATCGCGGTGGGACTGTATCGGGACCGGGTCCTCTTCGACGAGCGGGGGCTCGACGCGATCAACCACATCGACTATCGGGACTGGCTCATCAAGCACGGGGCGACCAGGACCGCGGTCGACTCGCCCTTCATGAACGGCATCTACGATCTCGTGTTCGCGTACCGAAACGGCGATCACGACAAGCGTGCGCTCGCCGCCGGGGTGGCGCTGCGCGGCGCGCTGCGCATGTTCTTCACCTATCGCGGGGCGATGTTCTTTCGCATGCGGTCGGGCATGGGCGACGCCGTGTTCTCACCGCTCTACAAGGTCCTGCGGGAAGGCACGGCCACCGGCGATCGACCCGCGCGCAGCCGGGTGACGTTCCACTTCCTGCACGCCTTGAGCCGGGTCGAGCTCGACTTCGAGCAGGAAGACGAGGGGCGGATCAGGCGCCTCGTCTTCACCACCCGCGGCGACCCGGCCGCGCTCGACGCGATCAGCGATACGGCGGCGCTCGATCATTTCGGCTGCTGGCCCGATGACGATCGCCTGTTCGCCAGCGCAGCCGGCAAGCAGGGTGCAGGCAACGTCACCCTGCTTGCCGACGAGGATTTCGACGTGGTCATACTCGCCACCGGCGTTGTCGATTTCGTCGCGGTCTGCGCCGACCGGGCCGACCCGAAGGCGGATCTCTTTCGCCTGCCGCAGTGGTCGGCGATGCGCAAGCACGTCCAGACCGCGGCGACGAAGGCGGCCCAGGTGTGGTTGAATCGAGACCTCGACGAGCTCGGCTGGCATCGGGGTCCGGGGCTGATCTCCGCGCTGGGGACACCGTTCGGGACGTGGGCGGACATGACGCATACGCTCGGCAGCGAACGGGCGTGGCGCGAAGCCCGCGCACGAGATCGAAAGGAGCCGCCGCCACCGCCCGACGGTGTGCGCTCCGTGGCGGCCTTCTGCTCCGTGCTGTCGAACGACGAAGTCGAAAGCGCGGATGGCGCGCGCGATAAGCTTACGGAACATGTCGAGCGTGACTTGCACACATTGCTAGAGAGTGGCATCGCATCCTTCTGGCCCCTCGCGTTCAGCGGCGAACAGACCGCGCTCGACGCACGGGTGGCCACGGATCCGAAGCAGGCCGCTGGAAGTGGCATACCGGCGCAGCACGTGCAGGTGAACTTCGCCGGTTCCGAGCGCTACACCCTAGCCCTTCCCGGATCGATCGGGCACCGCGTGTCGCCACTCGATCGCTCGGTGACGAACATGACGATCGCCGGCGACTGGACCGCGTGCGGGCTGGATGCGGGGTGCGTCGAGGCCGCCGTCATGTCCGGCATGCTGGCCGTGCACGCGATCACGGGTCACACGCCGTCGCTCGACGACATCGTCGGTTACCATCACCCATGAGCACCGCTCCCGAAAGCAGTCAGGTGAAGCGCCCGTTTCAGCGCCCCGTGCTCGAGGCGACGGGTCCCAATCGTCGCGCGGGCGGCTTCTACCGCACCGCAGACGACGAGCAAGGCGCGCTGCCGGGCATACCGCTCACCGGTGCCGAAGACGCCGTGGTGGCGGCGGTTCGCCTCGGATACAAGGTCGCCGCCGCGCAGATCGACCGCAGCGCACGATTGGCGAGGCGTTTGCGCGAAGCCGGTGAGCGCGCGGCAGGGCCGGATGGCGAGCGCAAAGCGGTCGATGCCACCGAGCGCCTGCTCTTCGACTCGATGATGACGGGCCTGGAATGGCTGGAAGGCGTCGCCGCCGACCCGAGCTGCCCGCTGAAACGGCTGGTGGCGGCCGAGTATCGGCTGCTGGGCTCGCTCTTCGGGTTGACCCCGGGAGCGGAAAAGCCCGCGCACACGGCGCCCGCGGGCAGCGACGCGGCCGCGGCACGCCCACCGCAGACTCCCGTTGCGCCGCTGCGCATCGTCCTGCTGGGCGCGGAGCGCCGCGCCGTCCGCGTCAAGGCCTGCGAGATCGCGCCCAACCTGGCCCCCGCCGAGTTACCGGTCGCCTTCTATTCCACCCAGGCGATCGATGCGCCGCCGCTCGAAGGACAACTGGTCACGAGCACGACGCCCCCGATCCTGCGCGTGACGACCTGGCAGCGCAGCCCTGCCGGTCTGTGGCGCGCGGCCGTCTGCCTGGCGGACGGCGAGCAGGTCGGCATCCTAGAGATCGAGCTGTAGACGGGGCACGCAATGGGGTTTGCCGAGCGCTCGCTCTACTCCGGCACCGACGACGCTCTGGTGCAGGCGGTGCTGGACGAATACGGCGACCTCACGCGGCGGCACCTGCACGCCTATCTGCCGCAGGCAGAGCCCCGGTCGTACCTGTACGAGCTGCTCGCGGACTATCCGCAGCGCACCGGCAAGATGCTGCGCTCGAGCCTTTGCATCGCGACCGCGCGGGCCCTGGGCGCGCCGGTCGAGGATGCGCTGGCGTCGGCGGTGTCGATCGAGCTCATGCACAACGCGCTGCTGGTGCACGACGACATCGAAGACGACAGCGAACGCCGCCGCGGCGATCCGACCCTGCACGCGCTGCACGGCATCCCGCTCGCGCTCAACGCCGGCGATGCCATGGGCCTCTTGAGCCTGCAGCCGCTCAAGCACAACGCCCAGCGCGTCGGCGTCGCGCTCGCGCTGCGCATCTTCCAGGAAACCGAGCGCGTGGCGTGGGAGAGCACCGAAGGTCAGGCGCTCGAGCTCGGTTGGCGGCACGAGAACCGCACCGACGTCACCGACGAAGACTACCTGCAGATGGTGCTGCAGAAGACCTGCTGGCTGACCACGATCCACCCCCTGCGGGTGGGGTGCCTCATCGGCGCGCGCGGGCGGCTGCCGCTCGATCCCCTGATCCGCGTGGGCTTCTTCTTCGGCGCCGCGTTCCAGATCCAGGACGATCTCCTGAATCTCGAAGCCGGCGCGGACTACGGCAAGGAGCGTGACGGCGATCTCTACGAAGGCAAGCGGACGCTCATGATCATCCACGCGCTGCGCACGGCGGGGGAACCGGACCGCCGGCGGCTCGTCCGCTTTCTCGCCCGCCCGCGCGCGCGGCGCACGTCCGCGCAGGTCGCCTGGGTTCGCGCCGTGCTCGATCGCACCGGCGCCATCGAACACGCCCGCACCGTGGCGAGGGGTCTCGCGGGGGCCGCGCTGTACGAATTCGATGCGTTCTTCGCGCGCGTGCCGGCCGGGCGCGATCTCGCCTTCATCCGCAATCTCCTCACCTGGGTGTTGCAGCGTGCGCACTGACAGCCGCCAGCCGGAGTCGCCTCGATGAGCCACACGATCCTGCTCTACGGTGCAACGGGTTTCTCGGGGCGGCTCATCGCCGGGGCAGCGGCCCGGCGCTGGTCGGCCCCCGCAGCGGCGTGCCGGCTCGTGCTCGGGGCACGGGAGAGCGCCGAGCTGAAGCAGCTCGCGCACCGGCATGCGGTGGATTACCGCGCCTTCGGCCTGGACGATCGCGCCCAGGTCCTGCGTGCGCTGCGCGGCGTCAAGGTGCTCGTCAATGCCGCCGGTCCGTTCGCCTGGACGGCGGAGCGGCTGGCCAAGGCGGCCGTGGAGGCGGGGTGCCACTACGTCGACATCAACGGCGAAGTCGACGTCTACAAGCGGCTCGACGACCTCGGACGCTTCGCGGCGCAGCGGCAGGTCGCGATCGTTTGCAGCGCCGGCCACATGTCCACCACCTCGGACCTGCTCCTCGATGCGGCGCTCCAGCACCTCGGGAACAAGGGCATCGTGGAGCTCGGCACGGTGCGCTTCGCGATGTCGCGCGTGACACACGTCTCGCGCGGCAGCACCGAGAGCGCGCTGCGCTCGCTGCGCGAACAGGTGACGGTGGTGCGCGAGGCGGACGTGTCGTGCCAGGGCGGACCCAGGTGGCAACCGGTGCTCTGGCACCTGCCCGTCGGCGCGCTCGAGCGGACCTTCGACTTCGGTGCCCGCGGCAAGCACGCAGGGGCTGGCAAGCCAGACCTGCGCATTGCCTCGGCGGTGAATCTGGTCGACACGCTCACCGCACGGGTGCAGGCAATGCGCCACGGTGCGCGCGTGCACCAGATCGAATCGTACATGGAGACGGGCACGGCGGCCCGCGTCGGCTACCAGCTCGGCGCCTTCGCCGCGCCCCTGTTGAGTCTGCCCTGGGTCGGGGCGCTGGCGCGCGCGCAGATCGCGCTGCTGCCGGAAGGGCCGACCGCGCAGGAACGCGCAGCCAGCCCGCACGTCCTCCTGCTCGAGATCGAGGATGCGGTCCGGACACCGGTGATCGAGTGGTGCCTGGCCGGACCGAACATCTACGACGTCACGGCGGAGGCCGTCACCGCGATCGCCGAGCGGCTTGCCGAGGGCGGCTTCTCCGGCTGGTGCACGCCGGCCGAAGCGCTCGGCCCACGGCTCAACCTGGCGGAAGTGGAACAGGGCGAGCCGCTGCAGGGATGCCGGCTCGAACAGCGCGTCACCGTTGGGTAGATGCGAGCGATGGCACCGGCTCCGGTCAAGTTCTGGCTCGCGACGTTCGAGACCGACAGGCCGCCACCGGCGACGGTAGCGGCGAGCGCTCCCCTGCTGGGATCACCGTTCGAGAGCTCGACCGGGAAGATCGTCATCGCGATCGAAGTGCTGAACCGCGATGCGGAGTACGCGGTTGTGATCGCGACGGCGAACGACCTGGAGTACCCCTCGGAGCTTGCCTGCGGCCTGGGGTTCGCGAACGGCGCCGCGGCTTGCGATCTCGCGCGCGAGTCGGGTTTTCCGGTGGTGGAAGCCACGATCACGTTCCGTCCCGCGGACGGCCTCGTCACCGTCGTCGCGCCCTTCTTCGCGGCGAAAACGGAGTCCGACGCGAACGTCATACGCTACGAGGAACCGCTGCTCGCGATCGGCGGCGTCGAATTCCGAGAGGCGAGCTATCCGGACGTGCCCCTCGATATCACGTATCGCCAGACCATCGTGGCGCCGGATGCCGCCCGGCCCGACATGGAGATCGCGACGCTCCCCGCACGCTGGAGGACGTCGAGAACCGGCACCGTGCGCTGGCGGCCGGCCGAGATCGCGCTCCAGGTGGCGTCGGTGCGCTATCCGGAACTGATGCCCCTCGCGACCGCGCCGATCGCCGCGCCGCGGGTCTGGTCGGGGTCGATGTCGAACTATCCGGAGCTGGACCCTGTTCTCGTCAGGCAAGGGCCGCCGCAGCCGGAGCCTCGCGTCGACACGGTCACGAGCCTCGCCTACCGGTTCGAGGACGTGGAGCTGCTGGGATTTCGCATCGACCTGGGCCAGTTCGGCGGCGAGGCGGATCGCCTGCTGGAGAAGCTGATTTCGCCCCTCAACTTCCACCGCATCGCGGACGCCGCCGAGCTTACGGACACCGCCCGCCTCGCCGACTTCCGCTATGGCGCCGCCGCCCGTGCCATCGTCATCGAGCTGCTGCGCTACGGCAAGATGAAGCTCGACGATCCGCCGGCCCCGATGGAGCCGGGCGACTATCAGAGCCAGCACGAACTGCTGGTGCGCGTCCTGGTCGGTCGCCTCGACGACGACACGGCGCAGGCACGCGACCCCGCGGTTTTCGTGCCGGCCATCTTCGTCGACAACCCGTGGTCGAAGGTGGTCGGGCGGGAGCTGCAGGGATTCGACAAGCAGCTCGCGCGCTTCTGCGTCGCGGTGGGCGGCGCTCCGCAGCCGCTGCGTCCCGACGGATGTCTCTGCAACGACGCGAGGCAGGGGCCGCTGCAACCGCTCGAACGCATTTCCCAGATTCGCCTGGTGCCACGGGTCGGACAGGACGGCGGCGCGCTGCTCGATCTCGACTACGGATCGACCCCGTTCGAGGAGAATGCCTTCACCGCGATCGATCTGCCGCTGGCCTTCGGCCGATCCTTACTCGCGGGCGTACGCTGGCGGCAGCCCGACTTCGACGCGATCGCATTCCGTCGCTCGTTCGCCCGGCCGATGGTCGCGAACGGACTCACCAGCTTCCGCTCGGTGCAGGTCACCCCGGTCGATGCGCGAGGGCTGGAGAAGACCTGGATCCAGGGGACGTTCGCTCTCGATCGGGTGCGCCTCGCCTTTCCGGCCGGCATCGCCACCCTGACCCTGCATGCACCGCCAGGGGCGCCCGAGTCGTGGGAGCGCCTCTGCAAGCTCCTCGAACGCGCCGGCGCGAGCACTTTAGGGCTGCCTACCGGTGACTGGTATCGATTGAAGTGCCGGATGGAGTTGCGAATCGACGACGGTCTCGCCTGGTAGGGTCGACCGTTCACCCCATCGCTGCGGCTGCGCCTGCAGCGCTTGCTTCGCCTGGTACAGCCCGTCGCGCATCCAGTTGCTCGGCAACGGTTCGCCGCCCTCGCCGTCGAGCCTCCGGAGCGCCGCGCGCACGTCGAACGGCAAGGTGTCGCCGCCAGTTCGCATCAGCATCGCCAGCGCCGCGCGCAGCGCGGTGGCGACGTCGCCTTGCTCCTCTGCGAGTGCAAGCGCGGCCGCGAGCCGTCGTGCGGCAAGGGCGTCGCTGGTTTCGAGCTCGGCCTGCAAGGTCAAAAGCTCCGCGTTCATGCGCGACTCTCCGCTCTGCTCCGCACGCTGCAGCGCGCCCGCCAGTGCCTCCCGCGCGCCTGCAGCGTCGTCCATCCTGGCAAGGCCGCGGGCGATGCCCAACAGGTAGTACGACGCGTTCAGGCCAACCCCGGCGGCGTCGAACCCGGC
>JAEUMX010000053.1 GCA_016791285.1 Burkholderiales bacterium | reverse complement strand
GACGATGCGTACGGGAGCCGCGAGCGCGGAGGGAGACAGAACCACCAGGCCTCCCGCCGCGACCTTCGTGCCTCCGACCTCGACGTCGACCAGTCGCACCGGCTGGGCGAGGCGGCGCGCCGCGAAGCTGTCGCCGTCGACTGCGGTCCATGTGCCATCCGGCCCGCGCCGTAGATACTGATACGCGTCGTCTGCGCCGCGCCAGGCGAGCGGGGCGCCGGTCATGACCGCCTCGTCCTGCGCCTGCTCCAGCCCCGCCGCGAGACGCGCCGCTTCCTCGCGCAGGGTTTCGCGGTCATCGCCGCGCAGGTTGACCGCCAAGAAAGAAACGGTGATCCCGACCAGCAGTGCGACCACCAGTACCTCGACGAGCGTGAAACCGCGGGCAGACGGTCCGCCGTGGCGGACCCGGACAGGCGCCATCACCGACTCCGCTGGAATGATGCCGACTAGTTGAAGATGTCGGCGTTCACGCCGTCTCCGCCCGCTTGCCCGTCCGCGGCGAGACTGAACACATCGATCTCGCCCCGCAACCCAGGATTCAGGTACTGGTACTCGCGACCCCAGGGATCCTTGGCCGCCCGGTCCAGATAGCCGCCCCGCTTCCAGTTCGATGGGATCGGCGCGCTCGTGGGCGCCGTCACCAGTGCCTGCAGGCCCTGCTCCGTGCTCGGGTAAAAGGAGTTGTCGAGCCGGTAGAGCTTGAGCGCCTGGACGATCCCGGCGATGTCGGCGCGTGCAGCAACCACGCGTGCCTCGTCAGGGCGGCTCATGATCTTGGGTACGACGATCGCCGCCAGCACGGCGAGGATGACGACCACGACCATGACCTCGATAAGGGTGAAGCCGCGATTGCCGCGCAATGGGTTGGGATGTGACATGGGTGCCGTAAACCCCGAAAAGTGTCTGAACATCTTGGGACGACGGATCGGGCTGCGGCGCGACAGGGGCGGCGCAAGCACGAAGTCATCGTGTCTCGTGGGTGTCGGGAAAACCGACGAACGGCGGGAAAGCAGAATCCATACCGCAGCGTGCCAGAGCTGCCGCTGCGGACGGCAGCGCGCTACGGGCTGCGCAGCCCCTCGTCGAGGGAGCGGATGACGGGATACAGGAGGTAGGACATGACCGTGCGATCTCCGAACACCACTTCCGCGGTCAGTGTCATGCCGGGAAGAAATCGAACGTCCGTGGGCACCCCTTCCAGGGTCTTGTCCTCCAGCGTCACACGCGCCAGATAAAACGCTTCGCGCCCGGAGTCCTGCTCTTCTGCGGCGCCCTGCGGCCGGACGAACGAGTCTTCACTGACCGTGCGCACCCGTCCCTTGATGACCCCATACTGCTGGAAGGGAAACGCATCGAGCTTGATGCGGGCCGGATCGCCCGCGCGCAGATAGCTGATGTAACGGGCATCGATCTGAACCTCGGCCTCCAGCGGCGCATCGAGTGGAACGAGGGTCAACAGCGGCTCGGCTTCCTTCAGCACGGACCCGACCGAACGTTTCGCGATCTCCTGCACCACCCCGTCGGCAGGCGCGGTCACGACCGTGAGCTCGGTCTTTCGCTCGGCCTTCTTGAGCTGATCGGCCACGGCGTCGCGATCGCGCTTCACGACCACCAGTTCTTCCATCACTTTCTCGCGCCAGTCCTGAGTGAAGGCGGCGCGGTCGGCTTCCAGCTTGGCGATCTCGCGCGCGAGCTGGCCCGAGGTGTTCAGGAGCTGCTCCAGATCGCGTTCTGTCTGCAGACGATCGCGCTGGGTTTCGAGAACCTTCAGCTTGGGCACGTAGTTGCCCTCGCGCAGCGACTCGTGCATGCGCTGGATCTCGAGGTTCTTCTGCAGCCGCTCGCGCAGCACCGCCTCCTCCCGCTTGTTGCCGGCGATGGCAGTCTTGAGGCGCTTGATGTTCTCGTCGAGCGACGTGAGCCGAGATTCCAGATTGGCGCGCCGCTCCTGAAAGATCCGCGACTGCAGCAGCTCCTCGGCGTTGGCAGGCGTGCCGGCAGGCGCCTTGGCGCCGGAGAGCTCCGCCTCGAGCCGCTTCGTCTGCGCATCGAGGCTCGCGTGCCGCATGCTCAATTGCGAGAGATCGGAGCTCGCGAACGTCGGGTCGAACATCGCGAGCCGCGCGCCCTTCTTCACGATCTGGCCGACCTGGACGTCGATGCTGCGGATCATCGACGGCTCCAGCGGCTGCACGACGATGGTCGGAGTGGTGGTGATGAGCTTGCCACGGCCGACGACGATGCGATCGACCTTGGCGAAGGATGCCCAGGTGGCTGCCGTCAGGAGCAAACCGGCCAGCACGTAGAGCGTGGCGCGCGCCTGCCACGGCATCGGCTCCTTCTCGATCGCCTCCGCGTCGGACAGGAAGTCGCCGTGATCGGCTGCGCTCAGGGGATCATTGGCCATCGTCGCCGCGCCTTCCCGCTACAGATGCTTCGTCTGCTGGTTCCACAGGCGCTGATAGATCGCGCACCGCCGCACCAGATCGTGGTGCGGGCCGATATCGGCGATGCGTCCCTGATCGAGCACGACGATCCGATCGCACTGGACCAGCGTCGTGAGCCGATGGGAGATGATGAGGACGGTGCGCCCGGCGCGGATGCGGCCGAGTTGCGCGAGGAAGATCGCCTCACTCTCCGGGTCCAGCGCGCTGGTAGCCTCGTCGAGGACCAGGAAGCGCGGCTGCGTGAGCAGTGCGCGCGCAATCGCCAGGCGCTGCTTCTGGCCGCCGGAGAAATTCTCGGCGTTCTCTTCGATCGCGGTATCGAAACCCTGTGGCAGCCGCTCGATGAACTCGTGCGCGCCCGCGATCTGCGCGGCCGCGACCACTTCCTCCATCGAGGCCCAGGGCTTGGTCGCCGCGATGTTCTCTCGGATCGAGCCGCGGAAGAGAAAACTGTCCTGGAGCACGGCACCGATGTTACGGCGCAGGTGCGGCAGATCGATCTCGCGAATGTCGACACCGTCGAAGCGGATGACGCCCTCCTGCACCGGGTAGAGACCCTGCATCAGGCGCGTCACCGTCGTCTTGCCCGACCCGCTCTTGCCGACGATGCCGATGAGCGAACCCGCCGGAATACGGAGCGAAACCTGGTCGACCACCGGATTGCCTCCGGGCGCGTACCGGAAGCTCACACGGTCGAGCTCGACGGTGCCGGTCAGGCGCGGGGTCAGGCCCGAGGTGCGCCGCTGCTCCGGAGGATGGTTCATCACCGTTCCCAGCATGCGGACCGACAGCGCCGTTTCCTGATATTCCTGCACCAGAGAGACGATCTGCACGAGCGGTGTCACGACTCGTCCCGAGAGCATCTGAAAGGCGATCAGCGCGCCGATCGTGAGCTGATGATCGAACACGGCCTGGGCGCCGAAAGCGATGATGGCAACGACCATGGCTTTTTCCAGAAAGCCGGTGGCCGCCTGCGCCGAGATGCCGATCTTCCCGACCCGGAAGTGCGTCCGGATCGCGGCAGCGGTCCGATCGTCCCATTTGCGGCGCTGAATGGGTTCGATGGCGAGCGTCTTCACGGTGCGCATCCCGTGAATGGCTTCGACCAGCATGGCCTGTTTCTCCGCCTCGGCGTTGTACAGGTCGAGCAGCCGGCGGCGGAAGGGACCGATCATGGACGCCACGATGGCGGCGATCGCCGCCGCGAAAACGAACACGATTGCCGTCAGTCGCGGACTGTAGAAGAGCAGCACCGGTATGACGACGAGCAGCGCGCAGGCGTCGAGCAGCGTGAGGAACATCCGCCCGGTCAGGAACTGGCGGATCTTCTCCGCTTGCTGCATGTGGCGCACGACCACGCCAGCGGAGCATCCCTCGAAGTAGTCGATGGGCAGGGCGAGCAGGTGACTGAACGTGCGCGTCGCGAGCCGCAGGTCGATCTTGTTGGATGCATAAAGGAGCAGATACTGGCGAACGAACCCGAACACCGACTCGAACAGCAGGGCGAGCATCACGCCGACGGTGAGAACGTAGAGCGTCGAGGTGCTTTCGTGCGCGACGACCTTGTCGATCACCAGCTGGAAGAAGATCGGGACCGCGAGTGCGACGACGTAAAGGGCAACGGTTCCGACCGCCACGTCGCGAAACGCCTGTCCCTGCCGCAGGAGCTCCGGCACGAACCAGCGCAGACCGAAGGGTTGGTGCGGATCGCTGAGACGGTAGTCGCGCTGGATGAAGATCACCTCCCCCGTCCAGCGCTGCTGGAAGCGCTCGGCCTCGAGCAGGAAGACGCCCGTCTGGGCTGCGAGCGGATCGAATATCGCGACGCGCATCCCGTCGGCACCCTGCTGGATGCCGGCAACCACTATGCTATTGCCATTGTCGAGCCGCACGATGACGGGATAGGCTCGGTCCAGTGCGACCAGGCGCTCGAACCGCAGCCGCTCGGCCCGCGCCCGCAGCCCCAGTTTCTGCGCAATCGACACCAGTTGCGGCAAGGAAGGCTCTTGGTCCGCGAGGCCGTGTTCGAGAACGAGTTTGTCGCGCGACGTCGAGAGGCCGAAGTGCGCGGCGACGGCCACCAGGCAGCGCAGGGCCGTATGGGCTCCCGCCTGGGCATCTTCCGGACCCCGCGGCTCACTTGAGTCGCCTTCCTGTCTTGCGCCGGGACCGGGAATTACCTCGGCATCGGGACGCTCGGTTTCTCCGGCAACTAGGCGCATGATCTGGTCAACACGGCATTTGCGCGCGCAATCTCAGCGCGGTTTCAAGACTCGGGGAGCAGAAGGATTCGGCGAGCCTATCGAGGACGCCGGATTGGGCGATGTCAAGGCGACGGACGTAAGGAGTAAAGCGGCGAAAACGGCTAGCTCGTGCTCGGTGTGCCCAGCCGTGCAGTCATCGGGGGCTGCACGGCGCGTCAGGACCGGCCCGGCGGAAAATTCGGCGACCCGGCCGGCTTCGCTCCTTCCTTTCCAGAAGCGCTGTCGAGACGCCGCACGACGCCGCCCTGTATCAGCTCCCGGCCCACCCGTTCGATCAGGTCGCGGGCATTCATGAAGCTCTCCAGCGTCATGATGATGCGCTGCCGATGCACTGGCTTGGGATTGCCGTCGGCATCCTTCTCGGAGGGTGACGCGCTGAAGGTATCGATCCGGACGGTCGGTCCGGTGACGGTGATCTCACTGATGCCGTCTATGAAGACTTCGTCGTGCATCGCTTGAACTCTCTTGGAAGACCGAATGCCCCGGTGGGTCTCGGAGATTGATCTTCGCTTACGTTTAGTCTACGCTCAAACATACTGAAATGTCAGGTTTCGCTCGTTGTCGCCGACCTGTCAATGGGTCCTTTCAGGTGCCATAAAACTAGAAACAAAAGAGTTTGAATTTCTTTTCTGCGCCGGGCCTTACGACGGTTGCTTGAACACTTACGGAGAAGCGTAATTGCTCAAGAGGTGGCGACTACGAGCTGTCTCGCAGGGTTCGATCGGATCAGCAGGGGGTGACCGTTCGTCGCCTAATGCGGACCGATCCCGCCTCTGCGTCCGGCACCCCCGGACAGCCCCGCCCGCATTGTACGCTGCGCTAAAGCACGTGCCCGGAAGGAAAACCCCGAGCGTCCCCTGGAAAAGCCAATCCCCGCCTTGCAGCCCGCAGACCAACGCCATCGGCGTAGTTCTGCGGAGAATCGAGTCGGGACGATCGGGCCGACGTCCGCCCAAGCCGTGGAATTCGTGCACCAAACTCGCGTATTGGTAACTCAGGAAGGAGAGGAGGAACATGCGAATCAGCTACCCGACCAAGAGAGGCGCGCCCTGGGGCGATTTGAAACGGGAGTTCGACCAGCGCATACCTTGTGCCAAGGACGCGATCGCCGACAGCGGGCTTCTGGATTTTCGCAGCCTCCTCCCGACGACGATGATCCTCGATGCAGGAATGGCGATGGGACTAGTCAGCCCCGTTGCCCGCCATGGCGGCGCGGCGCCCTATGCCCATGGACTCGCCATCGAACGCGACGGCAATGCCACTGCGGTCCCCGTGGAGGAGGAGCCCAATGCCGGATTGGGCGTCTCCGCCAGTGCGGCATCGAGTGAGGAGGCAGTCGCGTTTCCCAACGCGGCGTACAACCCAAGCGTCGCTTTGACCGGCCTGACCACGAACAGCGCCGAAGCCCTGGTTGTTCCCGCCGTGAGCGCACCCTCGGCGCCGGTCGACCAGGATGCCGTAGGCGGCGGTCTTGGCGTCGCGACCTCTCTCGAACTGGCCTACGAGGATCCGGGTTCGCTCTCGGACGATGGCACTCCGGCTTCGCTGCGCGCGGTCACCGAGCCCTCGAGAGAGCTCAGGGCGCCGCGCGAGAAGCTGGCTGGCTCACCCCGCGGCGACCGCATCGTAGGCGGCCCGGGACGCAACGAGATCGATGGCCGCGAAGGCAACGACGAGCTCGTCGGCGGGGCGAGCGACGACGTCTTCATCGGGGGTGCAGGCGATGACGTCCTCGATGGCGGGGCCGGTGCGGATATCGCCCGCTATCGCGGCTCCGTTCTCGAATACGACATCTCCAGGATCTCTTCCACACAGGCGCGAATCCGGCACGCCCGGTTCCGGCCCGGCCAGAACGACGGCAACGATCTGGCGCGTAACGTCAAGCGGCTCGATTTCAAGGACCGCAAGGTCTTTCTCGACGGCTCCAACAACGCGCCGCAGGCCCAGGCCGACGAGGGATTGTCGGTCGTCGATGGCAGATCGCTGACGATACCGTTCAGCCGATTGCTCGGTAACGATGTCGATTTCGACGGCGACCGGTTGACCATCACTCAGGTCAAGGGAAAGCCGGCCGACAGCGCCAGGATCGTCGGGAATTCGGTCGTCTTCACGCCGCCCGTGGGGATCCAGTGGGCGCTCGCGAGTTTCTCTTCCTACGAGACCACCTTCCTCTACACCGTGTCGGACGGCAAGGGGGGAACGGCGACGGCCTCCGCTGCCGTCACCATCAACCGCCCGCGAGACCTGCGCGGGCTCCGGACAGGACCTGCGGATATCTCACAGGATGGAGCCGGTGGCCCAGGCGAATCTCCCGGCGCGATCTTCACCAAGGTGTCGGGCCAGTCGGTGGCGGGGACCGGCGCCGACGACCTGATCCTCGTCCCGAGCTCGGGCGCCATGACGGGCGGGACCGTGGATGGCGCGGGCGGCGTCGACGAGTTGCGCTTCACGAACGTGGGCACGGCGCAGACGCTCACGCTCGGCAGCACGCTCACCAATGTCGAGCAGGTCGTGATCGGGACCGGGAGCGGGCCGATCGCCGACACCAGCGGCACGACGGCCAACAACGTCAACGCGAGCGGCGTCGGTTATGGCTTGCTGATGACGGGCAATGCGGGCGCCAACACTCTTACCGGGACCGCCTTTGGAGACCAGATCGACGGCGGGATCGGCGTCGACCGGATGGTCGGTGGAGCGGGAAGCGATACCTATTCTGTGGACAACACGGGTGATATCGTCACCGAATCGTCGAGCACCGGTGGTACGGACACGGTGTTCGCGAGCGTGAGTTACACGCTTCCCGCCCGCGTAGAGAATCTCACGCTGACCGGGACGGGCAACATCAACGGCACCGGCAACTCGCTCGCCAACACCCTCATCGGCAACGCCGGCAACAACACGTTGAGCGGTAGTGGTGGCACCGATACCCTCGACGGCGGCTTGGGCGCCGACTCAATGGCGGGCGGGACCGGCAACGACACCTACGTCGTGGACAACGTGGACGATGTCGTGACCGAGGCCTCGGGTGCTGGCACCGACACGGTGCGCTCGAGCCTCGCCTACACGCTAGGTAGCAACGTCGAGCATCTGGTACTGACCGGCACCGACCACATCGCTGGCACCGGCAACACCCTCAACAACACGATCACGGGCAACGCCGGCAACAACGCGCTCGACGGGGGCAACGGCACCGATACGATGATCGGCGGCGCGGGCGACGACAGTTACTTCATCAGTGTCGCGACCGACGTCGTGACCGAAAACGCGGGGGAAGGCACCGACACGGTCAATGCAGGCGTCACCTACACGCTCGGGGCGAACATCGAGAACCTGGTGCTGACCGGCACCGCGAACCTCAACGGCACGGGTAACGCGCTCGACAACCTGCTCACCGGCAACGCGGGCAACAACCTCCTCGATGGGCTGACGGGGGTCGACACGGCACGCTTTTCGGGGGCACGCGCCAACTACAGCGTAGCTACCGAAGCGGGTGGCGGCTTCCTCGTCACCGATCTTCGCACCGGCGCACCCGATGGCGCCGATACCGTGCGTAACGTCGAACTCCTGCAGTTTGCCGATGTCACGGAGCCGCCGGGTGGCCCCAACCAGCCGCCGGTGGCAAACAACGACAGCGGGTTTGTCACGCCCCTCAATACGCCGCTCACCATCGCGGCCGCAACGCTGCTCGCCAACGATACCGACGCCAACGGCAATCCGCTTACCGTCAGCGCCGTGAGCAATCCCAGTAACGGTACCGTCGTACTCAACGCCGGTAACGTCGTGTTCACTCCAACGAGCGGCTACGGCGGCCCTGCGAGCTTCACCTACACCGCGAGCGACGGCCAGGCCACCAGCAACTCGGCGACCGTCTCCCTTACCGTGAGCGCCGCCAACGAGATCGTGCTGGAGAACGCAAAGCCGGGCAATCCTAAGACCGAGTGGGACGTCACGAACTACGACACGAGGATCGAAGGCTACGCCGCCCAATTCAGCGTGAACAAGGGCGAAGACGTCCAGTTCAAAATCAAGTCGGATGCTGCTTACCAGATCGACATCTATCGGCTCGGGTATTACGCTGGGGACGGCGCCCGCAAGGTCGCAACGATCGGTTCCTTGCCGATCTCGTCGCAGCCGAACCCGGTGACCGATGCTTCCACTGGGCTCGTCGATGCCGGCAACTGGAGCGTGTCCGCGACCTGGGCCATGCCTGCCGACGCGGTTTCAGGGGTCTACGTCGCGAAGCTGGTGCGCAATGGCGGCGGCGCCAATCACATCCCCTTCGTCGTGCGCGACGACACGGGTAACTCGGATCTCCTCTTTCAGACCGCGGACACCACCTGGCAGGCCTACAACGACTGGGGCGGCAACAGCCTTTATTCCGGATCGCCCGCAGGGCGGGCCTACAAGGTCAGCTACAACCGGCCGATGAACACGCGGTTCGGCAGCGCGCCCGGCCAACCCGAGGATTTCCTGTTCGATTCGGAGTACCCGACGATCCGCTTTCTCGAAGCCAACGGCTACGACGTTTCGTATTTCTCCGGCATCGACAGCGACCGTCGCGGCGCCGAGATCCGCGAGCACAACGTCTTCCTGTCTGTCGGCCACGACGAATACTGGTCCGCGGGGCAGCGGGCGAACGTCGAGGCGGCGCGCGACGCGGGGGTCGATCTGGCGTTCTTCAGCGGCAACGAGGTGTTCTGGAAGACGCGCTGGGAGGACAACTACGCCACGCTGGTCTCGTACAAGGAAACCCATCCGACGGGCATCGACGATCCCGAAGCGCCGGCCACCGGAACTTGGCGCGATCCGCGGTTCGGCACTGATGCAGGACGTCCCGAGAATTCGCTGACCGGCCAGATCTTCATGGTCAACGACGGCAGCGACCCACCCACCAGGATCACGGTGCCGGCGGAAGACGGCCAGCTGCGATTCTGGCGCAACACCGGCCTCGGCTCGAGTTCTACGCAGCTTACCTCGGACATTCTCTCCTACGAATGGGACGAGGACTTGGACAACGGCTCCCGGCCAGCCGGGCTGATCCGGCTTTCTTCGACGACCGACCCCAGCACCAGCTACCTGCAGGACCACGGGTCGACCTACGGGACGGCACCGGCGACGCACAGTCTCACGATGTACCGGGCGCCGAGCGGCGCGCTCGTGTTCGGGGCTGGCACCACGCAATGGGGCTGGGGTCTCGATGCCGTACATGATGGTTCGTCGCCCATCGACAGCCGCATTCGGCAAGCGACGGTGAATCTGTTCGCCGACATGGGCGTACAGCCGACCACGCTCATATCCGGGCTGACGGCAGCCACTGCCTCGACCGACACGACCCGGCCGACCTCGACCATCACGTCGCCCACCGGCGGCAGCACCCTGCAGCCGGGGACGCCGGTAACGATCACCGGCACTGCGTCCGACGTCGGCGGGCGCGTCGGGGGTATGGAGGTATCCACCGACGGCGGCACGACGTGGCGACGCGCGGAGGGAAGATCGAACTGGTCCTACAGCTGGACGCCGACCGTCAACGGCAGCTTCAACATCAAGAGCCGCGCGGCCGACGACAGCCTCAATCTCGAAACACCTGGAGCCGGCGTGAACGTCACCGTCGGCTCGGGCGGGGGCGGTTCCGGGACCTTCTCGCTCTGGAGTGCCTCGACCACGCCAGCCGTCGTCACGGACCCTGACGCCGCCCCCATCGAGGTGGGTGTGAAGTTCGTTCCCGGCCAAGCCGGCCAGATCACCGGCATCCGCTTCTACAAGGGACCGCAGAACCTCGGCACGCACATCGGCAATCTGTGGACTTCGACCGGTACGCAACTCGCGACCGCCACCTTCACCAACGAGACCGCGAGCGGCTGGCAGCAGGTCAATTTCGCGAACCCGGTTACGGTGACCGCGGGGACGACTTACGTCGCTTCGTATTTCGCCCCGCAGGGCAAGTA
>JAEUMX010000024.1 GCA_016791285.1 Burkholderiales bacterium | reverse complement strand
GCGACCACGATGTCGCCGGGCTTCACCTGCGGCAGATTGCGCGCCTCGGGGCCGACCTTGACGTCGAAGACGTTACCCTCCGGACCCTTCAGGGTGACGATGCGCTTGTCGAGGTCGACGGCCTGCACGGTTGCGGTGACGGTCGCCGTTTCGCCCATGGCGCCGGCCTCCGCCATCTTGCCCTGATGCTTGTCCGCGAGTGCCGGAAAGGTCGCGGCGAGGGTGGTTGCCGTTGCCAGCGCAATCAATGCCTTCTTCATCTACGAAATCTCCAAGTGGGGTTCAACCGGCGGGCGTGGCGCCTGCCGGGGTGCGGATTCTACGTGGCGTCCGAGGCCGAGGCAAACGACGCGACCGGAACGTCTGCGCCGCGAGCGGCTCGAGCGTGCCTCGCGGGGCGGACCATTCTGCGGTGCGCATCAGACGGCGCGGTATTCGAGGCGCTCGCCCTTGATCTGGAACTCGCTCTTCCGCCAGCGACCGGTGGCGTCGTACCAGATCGTCCCGGCGAGAAAGGGACTGATGAGCCGGTAGCGGCTGGCCGCGATCCTGCCCTCGGCTGCGACGATCTCCTGGGCAGCTTCCGACTGACTGACGATGCCGACCATGCCGCCGTGCTGGGCGTCGACGAGATTCTTCGCCATCAGCGCGCTCGGGTTCCAGAGGTCGTTCGTGGTGAACGCCGACGCGTCGGCGAGCGTGGTGCCGTTGGGCGCCGTGATCTGCAACGCGCCGGCGACGAGCTTCCCCGTTACCTCGAAGCGCTCGCCGTTCTCGTCGGTCGTGCTCCTCAACTCCACCAGTCGGTCGCCCTCCCACCGCTCCGTGCCGCGGTGCGCGAAGCGGAACGCGGAGACGAACGCGATCTTCACTTCGAGGTCGATCGCGGTGATCACGCGCATCCCGCTGCCGGCGGTCTCGAAGCCGACCGAGTGCGCGCCGATCTGCTTGCCGTCGCGCAAGATCCTGAACTTGAGGGCCGGTGGCAGGGCGGCAGCTGGCGCACGACGGGGCGCGGCGCAGGCGAGCGCGCCAGCGGCGATGAGTCCGAGCGCGGCGCGGCGCGTGACCGTCATGGCTGGCGCTCATCGATCAGGCCGCGTTCGCGGAAGAATCGCTCCGCTCCCCGATGCAGCGGGGCCGCGCCGTGGCTGCGGGCCATCTCGCGCGGTTCGAGCTCGTTTAACACCGGGTGCAGCTCGGCCAGGATCTGGAAGTTGTCGAAGATCGTGCGCACGAACGCGTAGACCTCGTCCTCGGGCTGTGATGCGGTCGTGACGAGGGTCGCGGTCACGCTCACGGTGGGGATGTCGTGAGGATTGCCGCGATACCGTCCGCCCGGGATCAGGCCACGCGAGAGTTCCGGATGCCGTTCCAGCAAGTGCTGGATCTGCGGTCCGGCCACCGGCAGCAGGCGCACATCGCAGGCGAGCGCCGCCGCGGTCACGTGCCCGTTCGGCGAACCGCCGACGAAGGTTGCCGCGTCGAGCCCGCCCGTGCACAGGCGCTTCAACTGCGCCGGCCCGCGCTCGCGGTAGACGCGGAAGTCCTGCGGCCCGAGACCCATCGCCGCCAGCACCTGTTCTACCACCGCATGCTGTCCGGATTCCGGGCGCCCGATGTTGATGCGTTTGCCCTTGAGGTCGCCGATCTGCTGGATCCCCGAATCGGCACGCACCAGCACCGCCAGATATTCGCTGTAGAGCGCGAACAGGGACCGCAGCGCCGCCTGCCCGCCCTTCGCCGCGAATTCGCCGGTGCCACGGTAGGCGGCGTCCTGGGTGTCCGACTGCACCAGCGCAAACTGGGCACGGCCCGCCTTCAGCGCGGCGATGTTGGCGACCGAACCGCGCGAGCGGACGGCCACACAACGCGCCCCCGCGGGATGCTCGAGATTGAACAGCGTGCACAGCGCCGAGCCGACCGGATAGTAAACACCACGCTCCGAGCCGGTCGAGAGCACCAGCGGCCGGTCCTCCGGCACACCTTTCTCCGGCTCGGTGTCGATGGCGAACGCCAGCGACGCGAGCAGCGTGAGGAAGGCGACCAGACCCGGACCAGCGGTGAGCCTAGCGATCAAGATTCACGTCCTGGTAGGAGCTCGGATCTTCCACCGGCTCGAGGTGTGCGATCACCGTGGCGTATGGCAGGCTCGCGCGGATCTCGCCCTCGATGTCCTCCATGAGGTTGTGGCCCTTTTCCACCGACCACGCTCCGGGCACGAGCAGGTGGAAATAGACGAAGCGCCGGTGCCCGGCCTGGCGGGTGCGCAGCGCGTGATAGTCGACGCCTGCCGCGCGATGGCGCTCGAGGATGGCCTGCACGCGGTCGCGCTCCTCTCGCGGGAGTGCGCTGTCCATCAAGCCGCTCACGGACCGGCGCATGAGGCGCACGCCCGTGAGGCAGATGTGGGCAGCCACCGCGATCGCGATCAGCGGATCGAGCCGCAACCAGTCCGTCGCTGCCACGAGCGCCACCGCGGCGATGACACCGGCGGACGTCCACACGTCCATCATCAGGTGCTGCCCGTCTGCTTCGAGCGTGATGCTGTGGTGCGCTTTCCCGGCCCGGATGAGGATCTGCCCGACCACCAGATTGACGAGCGCGGCCACCGCCGAGACCGCAAGGCCCCAGCCCACCTGCTGCAGCGGCTCCGGATGGAGGAATCGCGGCACCGCCGTCAGGGCGATGCCGGTTGCCGCGGCGAGAATGAATATGCCCTCGATACCGCTCGCGAAGTACTCCGCCTTGTCGTGGCCGAAGCTGTGCTCGTCGTCGGGCGGCCTGGCGGCGACCTTGAGCAGCCACAGCGCGACGATCGCCGCCGCGAGGTTCACGAACGATTCGAGCGCGTCGGAGAGCAGGCCGACCGACCCCGTGAGCCACCATGCAAGCCCCTT
>JAEUMX010000021.1 GCA_016791285.1 Burkholderiales bacterium | reverse complement strand
CCAGGGCGCGGCCGACACGGCGCCGATGCCGGACAAGCCGACCACGCGGTGGCCGGGCAGGAAGGGCGCGAGATGCGCCTTGACCCCGATCGGCCCGACACCGGGGCCGCCGCCGCCGTGCGGAATGCAGAACGTCTTGTGCAGGTTCAGGTGCGACACGTCGCCGCCGAAGCGGCCGGGCTCGCAGAGCCCGACCATCGCGTTGAGGTTCGCGCCGTCGATGTATACCTGACCGCCGTGCGCGTGCACGACGTCGCAGATCTCGCGCACCTGTGCCTCGAACACGCCGTGGGTCGAGGGATAGGTGATCATGATGGCGGCGAGGTTCGCGGCGTGCTTTGCTGCCTTCGCGGTGAGGTCGCCGAGGTCGACGTTGCCGCGCTCGTCGCACTGGACCACCACCACCTGCATGCCGGCCATCTGCGCACTCGCCGGGTTGGTGCCGTGTGCCGAGCTCGGAATCAGGCACACGTTGCGGTGACCTTCGCCGCGGCTGGCGTGCCACGCGCGAATCGCGAGCAGGCCGGCGTACTCGCCCTGCGAGCCGGCGTTGGGCTGCAGCGAGACGGCGTCGTATCCGGTACACGCGCACAGCATGCGCTCGAGGTCCGCGATCAGTTGCGCGTAACCCGCGGCTTGGTCGGTCGGCGCGAACGGGTGCAGTCCTGCGAACTCGCGCCACGTGATCGGGATCATCTCCGTCGTCGCGTTGAGCTTCATCGTGCACGATCCCAGCGGAATCATCGTCCGATCGAGCGCGAGATCCTTGTCGGCGAGGCTGCGCAGATAGCGCAGCATGGCCGTCTCGGAGTGATGTGCGGTGAAAACGGGGTGGGTGAGGAAGGCGCTCGTGCGGGCAAGGGCGGCCGGAATCGCGTCGGGTGTCGTCGGCTCGATCTGCGCGAACGCGGGCGCCTGCGCGGCAGTGAAGAGCGACCACAGTGCTTCCACGTCGGCGGGCGTCGTGGTCTCGTCGAGCGAGATGCCGATGGTCTGCCCATCCACCTCGCGCAGGTTGATGCGCTGCGCCCGCGCGGCGGCGTGGAGATCCGCAGTGCGCGCTCCCGTGCGCAGCGTGAGGGTGTCGAAGAACGCATCGTGCACGACATCGCAGCCCGCGCGCCGCAGTCCGGCGGCAAGCGCCGCAGTCAGCCGGTGCACGCGCTCGGCGATGGTCCTGAGGCCGCGCGGCCCATGCCATACCGCGTACATCGACGCGATCACGGCCAGCAGTACCTGCGCCGTGCAGATATTGCTGGTCGCCTTCTCGCGCCGGATGTGCTGCTCGCGCGTCTGCATCGCCAGCCGATAGGCCGGATTGCCTTTGCTGTCGATCGACACGCCGACGAGCCGCCCCGGCATCATGCGCTTATGGGCGTCGCGCGTTGCGAAGTAGGCGGCGTGGGGACCGCCGTAACCCATGGGGACGCCGAAGCGCTGGGCGCTGCCGACGGCGACATCGGCGCCGAGCTCGCCCGGCGATGCCAGGAGCGTAAGCGCGAGCAGATCGGCCGCCAGCGCCACCAGCGCGCCGTGCGCGTGCGCGTGCTCGATCGTGGCGCGGTAGTCGTGGATCGCGCCCGACGACGCGGGATACTGCAGCAGGACGCCGAAGCATGCGCGTGCGTCGAGCTCGCTCGCGGGATCACCGACGACCACCTCGATCCCGAGCGGTTCGGCGCGGGTGGTCACGACCTCGATCGTCTGCGGATGGCAATCCCGCGCGACGAAGAACTTCTTGCCCGCGCTCTTCGAGACGCGCCGGCAGAACGCCATGGCCTCCGCGGCCGCGGTTCCCTCGTCCAGCATCGAGGCGTTCGCGATCTCGAGCCCGGTCAAGTCCGCGACCATGGTCTGGAAGTTGAGCAGAGCTTCCAGCCGTCCCTGCGAGATCTCCGGCTGGTAGGGCGTGTACGCCGTGTACCACGCCGGGTTCTCGAGGATGTTGCGCAGGATCACGGGCGGCGTGTGGCAGTCGTAGTAGCCCATCCCGATGTAGGACTTGAACACCTCATTGCGCTGCGCGATGCCTCGCAGCTCGCCCAGGATCTCCGCTTCCGTGCGCGGTGCGCCGATGGCGAGGGCCTCGCCGGAGCGGATGGCAGGCGGCACGACAGCGTCGATCAAGGCGTCGAGCGAATCGAGCCCGAGCGTGTCCAGCATGAGCGCTTGCTCGCGCGCGTCGGGCCCGATGTGGCGGCGCTGGAAATCGTCGCGCCGCTCGAGCTCGTCGAACGTGCGGCGCTGAATCAGTGGCCGGTTCATCAGTCGAGGCTCGCGACGTATTTCTCGTAGGCGGCTTCGTCGAGCAGGTTCGACGCGGCCGCGGGATCCGCCACCTTGATCTTCACGAACCAGCCGTCGCCGAGCGGGTCGCTGTTCACCATGCCCGGATCATCCACGAGGCTTTCGTTCACTTCGATCACAGTGCCCGCGACGGGCAGCTTGAGATCGCTCGCTGCCTTCACCGATTCGATCACCGCTGCATCGGCGCCCTGCTCGAAGGCCGTGCCGACTTCCGGCAGCCCGACGAAGACCAGGTCGCCCAACTGCTTCTGCGCGTAGTCGGTGATGCCCACGGTGGCCGTGCCGTCGTCGTCCATCCGCAGCCAGTCGTGTTCTTCGGTGAATCTCGTCTCGCCCATGTCGACCTTCTCCCATGCAAGGATGCTTCGGCTGCGGCGAAGCGTAATCGCGATCCGCCGCAGCTCAGGGCGGAATTCTATAGCTGATCGGCGCATCGGTGTGATGCAGCGCAATACCTCTTCCTCGACACCGGCTGTCCAACCGCATCGCCGAACGTTAGACTGCGCCGCACGCCCCCCTCGCGATGAATCCCCATGCCTCTTATCACGCTCAAGCAGGTTTCGCTCGCCTATGGTCACTGGCCGATGCTCGATCGCGCGGACCTCGTGATCGAGGCGGGGGAGCGCATCGGGTTGATCGGGCGCAACGGCACCGGCAAGTCGAGCCTGCTGCGGCTCATGGCAGGGCAGGGCGAGCCGGATGACGGCGAAATCTGGCGCGCGCCGGGGCTGCGCATCGCACTGGTGGAACAGGAGCCGGTGCTCGATGCCGCGATGACCGTGTTCGAGTGCGCGGCGGAAGGGCTCGGCGCGGTCAACGAGCAACTGGTCGAATACCACCGGCTCGCCGCGTTGCTCGCGGAACGGCACGAGGACGCGGCGCTGCTCGACCGGCTGCACGCGGTGCAGGAGCGGCTGGAAGCCGGCGACGGCTGGCGTCTTGCGAGCCGCATCGACAGTGTGCTCACCGCACTCACGCTCGATGCCGATGCCGCGGTCGCGACGCTGTCGGGCGGCGTGCGGCGGCGCGTGGCGCTGGCCCGCGCGCTGGTGCGCGAGCCGGGGCTGCTACTGCTCGATGAGCCGACCAACCATCTCGACCTCGACACCATCGACTGGCTCGAAAGCTTCCTGGCGGGCTTCCCCGGCACGCTCGTGACCGTGACGCACGACCGTCGCTTCCTCGACCGGGTCGCGACCCGTATCGTGGAGCTCGACCGCGGGCGGCTCACCGCTTTCGCCGGCAGCTTTTCCGACTACCAGGCCGCGAAGGCGAAGCAGCTCGCGGACGAGGCAGTACAGGACGAAAAGTTCGACAAGCTGCTCGCGCAGGAGGAGGTCTGGATCCGCAAGGGCATCGAGGCGCGGCGCACGCGCAACGAGGGGCGCGTGCGGCGCCTGGAGCAGCTGCGGCGCGAGCGCGCGGCGCGCCGCGACCGCATCGGCAGCGTGAAGCTCGAGCTCTCCCTCGGCGAGCGCTCCGGGCAGCTCGTCGCCGAACTGCAGCACGTGAGCAAGACCTTCGGCGAGCGCAGCGTGATCCGCGACTTCGGCACGCGCATCCTGCGCGGCGACCGGGTCGGCATCGTCGGCCCGAACGGCGCCGGCAAGACGACGCTGCTCAGGATCATCCTGGGCGAGCTCGCGCCCGACCACGGCAGTGTGCGACTCGGCACCCGGCTCACCGTCGCCTACTTCGATCAGCTGCGCGCGCAGCTCGACGAGGCCGCCGCGCTCACCGACGTGGTGAGTCAGGGTTCGGATTTCGTGGAAATCGATGGCGCGCGGCGGCACGTCATCGGTTACCTCGGGGACTTCCTGTTCCCGCCGGAGCGTGCGCGCGCCAAGGTCTCGTCGCTCTCGGGCGGGGAGCGCAATCGCTTGCTGCTCGCGCGTCTCTTCTCGCGTCCGGCCAACGCGCTGGTGCTGGACGAGCCGACCAACGACCTCGACATCGATACCCTCGAGCTGCTGGAAGACCTGTTGCAGCGTTACCGCGGGACCGTCTTTCTGGTGAGCCACGACCGCGCCTTTCTCGACAACGTGGTGACCCAGGTGATCGCGGTCGAAGGCGACGGCACGGTGCGCGAGTTTGCGGGAGGCTACGACGACTGGATGCGCGCGCGCGCCGCGCCGATGCCCGAGCCGAGCGTGCCCGACGCGCCGCCAGCCGCTGCCCCTGCGACCCGCCCCCGGCGCCCACGGCTGAGCTTCAGCGAGACACGCGAGCTCGCGGCACTGCCGGAACGCATCGCTGCCCTCGAGGCCGAGCAGAAGGCGATCGGCGAACGTCTTGCCGATCCCGCGCTGTACCGCGAGCGCGCCGCCGAGGTGGCGCCGCTGCAGGCGCGTTTCGACGCGATCGAGAGCGAGCTGCTCGACCTGCTCGCCCGCTGGGAGGCGCTCGACGCCGAGTCCCGATAGAATGAAACGCAGAAAACGTCCGTCAAGGGACACAGAGGAAACGGGACATGGAAGAGATCAAACGCGAGACGCCGGCCGAGTTCACCTGGCCGGAAACCGTCGCGGTCGGCATGGACGCTCCCGGGCGCTGGCTAAAGCTGGGTTGGGCGGACTTCTGTAACGCGATCGAAGCGAGCCTCGTCTATGGCGTCACGTTCACGGCGATGGGCTGGGCCCTGCTCGCGCTGACGAACGAGCCCGCCTACGAACTCGCCCTGGTGACCGGGTTCCTCATCGTCGGGCCCTTTCTCTGCCTCGGCCTCTACGACATCAGCCGGCGGCTGGAGCTGAAGGAGCAGATCAGGCTCGCGCCGACGCTCGTGGCCTGGCGGCGCAACGCGCCGGCCGTGGGGTTCTTCGCCCTCATCCTGGCGCTCCTGATGGCAGTCTGGCTGCGAATATCGTCGGTGGTGGTCGCGCTCTTCTTCCCCAAGGGCATGCCGAGCCTGGGCGAGATGGTCGTGAACATGATCGCGGCGCCGGAAGGCATCATCTTCGTGCTTGCTTATGTCATGGCGGGCGCCGGGTTCGCGCTGCTCGTGTTCGCGACCACGGTGGTCTCGATCCCGATGCTGCTCGACCGGGAAAAGATGGATGCGCTCACGGCGATGATCGTGAGCATCAATGCGCTGCGGAAGAACTTCGGCCCGATGATGCTCTGGGCGTTGATCATCGTCGTGCTCTCGGCGGCGGGCTTTGTCACCTGGTTTGCGGGCCTCTCCGTGGCGGTGCCGGTGATCGGCCACGGCGCCTGGCACGCCTACCGCGAAGTGGTCCGGTGACGCCCGGGAAAGCTCCCAGGTTGAGAGATTCGTTGAGGAACGCCACGTATATCATCGGTAAGCATTGCAGTGGGACCATTAAGCTCCTTAGGCGCTAGCTGCATTACCTCAGTATGGCGATTCATACGCCGCCGCCGTTGGGGAGGAGCAACATGGAAGATCTGGCCCGTCTTAATCTGGTCGGAGAGTCGTCCGCTTTTTTGCGTAGCGTCGAGCTCATCCGGCGCTATGCCGCGTGCGACGCGACGGTCCTGATACACGGCGAGACCGGTACCGGCAAGGAACTCGCCGCGCGCGGCATCCATTACCTCGGGGCACGGCGCGACTTCCCGTTCATTCCGGTGAACTGCGGCGCGATTCCCGACAACCTCGTCGAGAACGAGCTCTTCGGCCACACGAAAGGTGCCTACACCGATGCCCGCGATACGCGTGCCGGCGTCATTGCCGACGCCGAAGGCGGGACGCTCTTTCTCGACGAGGTCGAGACATTGACGGCGCGCGCCCAGGTGGCGCTGCTGCGCTTTCTGCAGGATCAGCACTACCGGCCCCTGGGCGGCAAGCACATCATGGTCGCGAACGTGCGCATCATCGCGGCGAGCAACGAGAGCCTCGCGGGGCGCGCGCGGCGCGGGCAGTTTCGCCAGGACCTCCTGTTCCGTCTCAACATCATGGGTCTCGAGATGCCGTCCCTGCGCGCACGACGTGCAGATGTCGCGGCGCTCGCCAGTCATTTCCTGCGACGCTTCAGCCGTCAGTACGGCCGCCCGGAAAAGCCTCTGTCGCGCGCGAGCCTCGCGCTGCTCGATCGCTACGAGTGGCCGGGCAACGTGCGCGAGCTCGAAAACCTGGTGCATCGCGAGTATTTGCTGTGCCAGGGCAGCGAGATCGAGATCGATCCGGCGGGACTGGATCCGAACCGCTTCGGACCCGGCGCTGCCGCCTTCACCCTGAAGGGTGCGGACTGCTTCCAGGCCGCGAAGGCGCGGGCGATCGCGGAGTTCGAGCGCTCGTATCTCGCGCAGTTGCTGACCGAGACGCACGGCAACGTGTCGCTCGCGGCGCGCCGCAGCGGCAAAGAGCGGCGCAGCCTCGGCAAGCTGCTCAAGAAATACGGCATCGACCGCAGCCAGTACGCGCGCGAGAGCGCCTGACACTCGCTTTTCCTTTTCGTCGCCAGTTCGCTGACGCAGGCGGGTAAAAAACGACCCGGCCTGGGTCGATATTCACCCGCCCGGCGTCGCCTTGCGCAGCGGTGAGTGGTTACGGAGCGCCTTTTCAACCGGGTCGTTGGAGACCCGCCCGGCGTTCTACGGTCTTACCCATCCGATTGAATCGGCAAGGTTTGACGTTGCGGCGGCGTGCGGCATGGCGATTGCGCATGGCGTGATCACGTCGCCACGCCAACGGGAGTCCCGTGATGGCCCATATGCCCTCCAAAGTCTCGGATGTCGCCGTCGTCATCCGGCGCTATCTGTCGGATCACCCCCGCGCCTCGGACAGCCTCGAGGGGGTGCAGCGCTGGTGGCTCGCCGAGGGCGCCGTCGAGGCGCCGGGTCCGACCGTGCAGCAGGCGCTCGACCAGCTGGTGAAGAAGGGTACGGTGGTGCGGAAGCTCATGCCGGATGGCACCGTGGTCTACGCGGGCGCCGAGGCTGCTCCGCTGTCGTCCTGAGCGAGAACTGGAGAAAGAGAATGAGGCCACTCACGAACCTCGGCATGGGTTATCTGCGCGATCTCCCCGACATGCGCGACTACGATGCCGAGACCAACTCGGTGCGCAAGGTCCTGAAGGCATCGAAGCCGCTCCAGGAAGCGATGAAGGCAGCACCCGCCGCGGTCGATCTGCGGGCATGGTGCTCGCCGATCGAGGATCAGGGGACGATCGGTTCGTGCACCGCCCACGCCGGGGTCGGGATGATCGAGTACTACCAGCGCCGCGCCTTCGGCAAGCACGTCGACGCCTCGCGCCTCTTCCTCTACAAG
>JAEUMX010000461.1 GCA_016791285.1 Burkholderiales bacterium | reverse complement strand
CGCCGCGCGCGAGCAGGTCAGGATGCTGCTCGCGCAGCCGCTCACCGTCGACGACGCCGTCGAGATCGCGCTGCTCAACAACCGCTCGCTGCAAGCGGCGTACGCCGAGCTCGGCATCGTCGAGGCGGATCTGGTGCAGGCCGGCCGCCTCGCCAACCCCGTCTTCGGTTATCTCAACGTGCGCGGCGACGGCGACTTCAAGATCGAGCGCTTTCTCACGTTCAACGTCTTTCAGCTCGTCACCATGCCGCTCGCCGTCAAGATCGAGCGGCGTCGGTTCGAGCGGAGCCAGCTCGCCGTCGCGGCCGAGATGCTGAATGTTGCCGCGGAGACGCGTCGCACCTACTTCGCCGCGGTGGCCGCGCAGGAGTCGGCCAAGTACTTCATGCAGGTGAAGGAGGCCGCCGAGGCGAGCGCCGAGCTCGCGCGCCGCATGCAGGGCGCCGGCAACTTCAGCCCGCTGCAGCGCGCCCGCGAGCAGGCGTTCTACGCCGAATCCGCGGCCCAGCTCGCCCGTGTGAGGCAGGCGGCTGTCGCCGAGCGCGAGAGACTGACCCGCCTGCTGGGACTGTGGGGCGATGAGCTCGCCTTCCAGCTTCCCGAGCGCCTGCCGGAACTGCCAGCGGCAGCGGCCACGCTGCACGACGCCGAAGCGACGGCGATGACCACACGCCTCGACATCCAGGCCTCGCGGCGCGAGCTCGACGCCGTAGCGGAGTCGCTCGGACTCACCAAGGCCACGCGCGTCATCAACGCGCTCGAACTGGGCGCGGCACAGGTGCGCGAGCCCGGTGCGGTGATGGACGGCTACGACATCCGGGTCGAGATTCCGATCTTCGACTGGGGGGCGGCGCGCGTCGCCCGTGCCGAGAGCCTCTACCTCCAGGCCGCCAATCGGACCGCAGCCACGGCGGTGAATGCACGGTCGGAGGTGCGCGAAGCCTACAGCGCCTACCGCACCGCCTACGACCTCGCGCACTTCTACCGCACGGAGATCGTGCCGCTGCGCAAGCGCATCGCCGAGGAGAACCTGCTGCGCTACAACGGCATGCTGATCGGCGTGTTCGAGCTGCTCGCCGACACCCGTGAGCAGATCGCGTCGATCAACGCTTCGATCGAAGCGCAGCGCGATTTCTGGATCGCCGACGCGGCTCTGCAGGCTGCCCAGAACGGCGCGCTGGCGGACCTGCGGCGAAGCACGGGTCGGGCGCCGGCAGCACGGATCGCCGCCGACGAGCGGCTCATGCACTGAGGAGCACCCGATGATCACGCGACGCAGCTTTCTCGCCGGCGTGGCGCTCTCCGGAGCGGCCACGGTCTCCCGCGCCCAGCTTCGGAGTCTGCCCGAGGCCGCCAGCATGGACAGCCCGACGACGCAGCCGCCGCTCGCGCCGTCGAGCGGTCGCCCGTACCACCCGGTCGTGACGCTCAACGGCTGGGCACTTCCCTTCCGCATGAGGAACGGCGTGAAGGAATTTCACCTCGTCGCCGAGCCCGTGGTGCGCGAGCTCGCACCCGGCATGAAGGCGCATCTGTGGGGCTACAACGGCCAGTCACCGGGGCCGACGATCGAAGTCGTGGAGGGCGACCGCGTCCGCCTCTTCGTCACCAACCGCCTGCCGGAACACACGACCATCCACTGGCATGGCCAACGGCTGCCGAATGGGATGGACGGCGTCGGCGGGTTGAACCAGAAGCAGATTCCGCCGGGGAAGACCTTTGTCTACGAGTTCGAGGCGAAACGCGCCGGCACCTTCATGTACCACCCGCACGCCGACGAGATGGTGCAGATGGCGATGGGCATGAGGGGCTTCTGGGTCACGCATCCGCGCGACCCCTCCTTCATGCGCGTCGATCGCGACTTCGTGTTCCTGTTGAGCAACTACGACATCGAGCCCGGGGCCGCCACGCCCAAGGTGAGCACGATGCTCGACTTCAATTTGTTCACCTTCAATAGCCGGGTATTTCCCGGCATCGATCCGCTCGTGTGTCGCCTGGGCGAC